>DASSZE010000043.1:0-5687 GCA_035713675.1 Gaiellaceae bacterium
TTCCTCCCGGGGCCATGAGAAGAAACGGAGTTACTGGATCCAGTCTGGCTCCGCAGCCTCTTGCGCCTCGGCTTCGGTGCGGCGCTCGGCCGCGGCGACACGACCCGCTTCGCGCTCGGCGGCGGTCTCTTCCTTCTTCGCGCGCTTGCGCTCGCGACGCTCCTTGACTGCGAGCTCGCGTGCCCGCTTCGCGTGCGTCTGCTGTTTCTTCCCCGCCATCCGGCTCCTTTCTGGTCGGGCAACGGTAGCAGCGGCCCGGCGGCCGGTCGGATCGCGAGCCCTGCACGTTGATCCGTCTGCGTCATACCGCGGCTCTCGACCCGGCCGCACCCTGGTGGGGCTGCTGCAGATTGGCGGGGGTCCCGGAGGGGGCCAATCCGCGCGGCTGGGGATCCCGCGCGGCTCGCGGTCTGCTGCGGGGTCCCCGCTTCGCTACTCGCGATCCCGCGGGCCGTCCTTCCGCCGCTGCGCGATCGCGGCGACGACCGCGGCCACGGCGGCGCTCGCGAGGACGGCGACGAGGGTCTGGCGGTCGATCTTGCCGAGCTGGCCCACCGCCGCCAGCAGGACGGCGAGCACGAGCGCGAACACCCCCGCCCCCGCAGCCACCGCGCGCATCAGGCCGGCGTGGGCGAGAGGTGGCGGCCGAACCACTCGAGGATCGCCTCGAACCGCTGCACGCGGTGCACCGGAGAGCCCGACCGCGAGAGCTCGTGACTCTCGCCCGGGAAGCGGAGCATCTCCACCTCCTTGCCGAGCAGGCGGAGGAGGATGAACAGGTGCTCGCCCTGCTCGACGTTGCAGCGCAGGTCGTCCTCGGAGTGCACGACGAGCAGCGGCGTCTCGATGTCCCGCGCGTACGTGGCCGGAGACATGCGGAGCCAGTCGTCCACGTGCTCCCACATGGGCCCGCCGAACTGCCGCTCGAAGATCCAGAACACGTCGCTCGAGCCGAACGCGCTCACGAGCTGGTTCACGGCCCGCTCCGACAGCGCCGCCCGGAAGCGGTTCGTGTGGGCGACGATCCAGGAGGTCATGAAGCCGCCGTACGAGCCGCCGAGCACGCCGAGCCGGTCCCGGTCGAGGAACGGAAAACGCTCGAGCGCCGAGTCGACGACCCCCATCAGGTCCTCGTAGTCGACCGTTCCCCAGCCGGGCCCTGCGCCGTCGCCGGGGCCGCGGATCGCACGTCCCCACTCCTCCGAGTGCCCCGAGCCGCCGCGCGGGTTCGAGTAGAGGACGCAGTAGCCGTCGCCGGCATAGACCTGGACCTCGTCGAAGAAGCCGGTCTCGTATTGCGCGAACGGGCCGCCGTGGATCGTGAGGAGCACGGGATACGTCCGCGACTCGTCGAAGTCCGGCGGCCGAACGAGCCACGCCTCGATCTCGGTCCCGTCGGCCGAGGCCGCGGTGAACCGCTCGACGTCGGCCGGCCGGCTCGCCGCGACGAAGTCGTCGCAGACGGATGTGAGGCGCGTCCCGTTCTCCCCGAACAGCTCGGACGGGCAGGTGTACGTGCTCGCGGTGTAGACGAGCCTGCCGGCGCGGAGGTCGTAGAGCCCGACCGACTGCTCGCCGCCGACGCGCAACTCGGGCTCGCCCGACCCGTCCGCCGGCACCGTGTAGAGGTGGACGTTGCCGCCGTCCTCGATCCGGAAGGCAACGCGGTCGCCGTCCCAGACCGGCTCGCGGACGAGCGGGTACGGCGTGCACTGCCGGTCGAGCGAGGTCGTCAGCACCCGCCGCTCGCTGCCGTCCGCACGCATCACGGCGATCTGGCCGTGGTGCGGATAGGTGCCGTCCTCGGGCTCGTGGTGGTAGGCGATGCGCGAGCCGTCGGGAGAGAACGCGGCCATGCTCGCCGACTCGTCGAGGCCCGACCGGCGCCGCGGCTCCGAGCCGTCGGCGTCGACCTCGAGCTCGTACAGCGCGTCGAGGAGCGTGACGTCCCAGCGCTCGCCGCGCAGCGAGGTGAAGACGATCCGGCCGCCGTCGGGCGACCACGCCGGCTGGTCGTTCTCGCAATCGCCTTCGGTGAGCTGCCGCTCGCCGCCGTCCAGGTCGACTACGAAGAGGTGCTTGCGCCGGTCCCCCGTCCACCCGACGCTGTCGAGCTTGTAGGCAAGGCGCGTGAAGCGGCGAGGCGGCCGGCGTCGCTCGTCCTCCTCGTCGTAGCCGTCGTCCCGCGTGCGGCGCGCGAAGGCGATCCGCCGCGAGTCCGGCGACCAGGCGATCGACTCGACCGTCTCCTTGGCGTCGGTCAGGCGCCGCGGTTCGCCGCCCTCCGCCGGCAGCACGTAGAGCTGGGCGGGAGCCTTCTCCTCGTCGCCGTCCCGGTTCGAGACGAAGGCGAGCCAGCGCCCGTCGGGAGACCAGCGCGGTGCGGTGTCGCTCCGCTCGCCGGAGGTGAGCCGCCGCGGCTCCTCCGAGCCGTCGACTGGAGCGACCCAGATCGCCGAGCGGTAGCGGTTCGCCTCGCCGTCGATCCGGTTGACGACATACGCGACCCGTCCGGCGTCCGGGGACAGTCGTGGGTCGCCGACGCTCGTCAGCGCATAGAGGTCCTCGGGCCGCACCGCGCGACTCTAAATGACGCCGCCTATCCTGTTCCGGCGCGGGCGTGGCGGAACTGGCAGACGCGGCGGGTTTAGGTCCCGTTGGGCCGCACGGCCCTTGGAGGTTCGAGTCCTCTCGCCCGCACCTCCGCCGCCCTGACGGCGTAGGCCATGGCCGACACGATGGCCGTCCAGATGGCCCCCGCACCGCCCAGGAGGGTCAGCGTCCACCCGCTCACGGCTCGTCGTTCGACCTCGTCCGCCCGCTCCCTGCTTGAATGGTCCACGTGCTGGCCCAGGTCGAGGAGCTGCCGGAGAACCGCGTCCGACTGACGGTTCAGGTGCCGTCGCACGACGTGCATCACGCCGTCGAGCACGCGGCCGACGACCTCTCCCAGAGCGTCAAGGTCCCGGGCTTCCGCACGGGCAAGGTGCCGCGCCAGGTGCTGCTGCAGCGGATCGGCAAGGAGCGGCTCATGACCGAGGCGGTCGAGAGCCACATCGGCGGCTGGTTCTGGAACGCCGCGGCACGCACCCGGCTGCGTCCCGTCGAGCAGCCGCAGTACGACTTCGAGCTGCCGGCCTCGGCCGAGCAGGACTGGGAGTTCACGGCGACGGTCGCCGTGCAGGCGAAGCCCGAGCTGCCCGACTGGAAGGAGCTCGAGGTCGGCGTCGCCGAGGTCGAGCTTCCCGAGGAGCTCGTCGAGGCGGAGCTCGACGCGCTGCGGGCTACGGTCGCGGAGCTCGTCCCGGTCGAGGGCCGTCCGGTCGCCGCCGACGACACCGTCATCGTCGATCTCGTCGGCGACGACGGCGAGACCCGGCGCGACTACGTGATCGAGCTCGGCCGCGGCGCGGTCGTCGAGGAGATCGAGCAGGGCGTCGTCGGCCTGAGCGCCGGCGAGGCGAAGGAGCTGTCCTTCGAGCTCGCCGACGGCTCGAGCCAGTCGCTCTCCGTGACGGTCAAGGAGATCAAGGAGAAGGTGCTGCCGCCGCTCGACGACGATCTCGCGCGCGCCGCGAGCGAGTTCGAGACGCTCGACGAGTTGCGCGGCGACATCGAGTCGCGGCTGCGCGAGCAGATCGAGGAGGAGGTCGAGACGCGCTTCCGCGCCGCGGTCGCCGACGCGCTCGTCGCGGCGTCGAAGGTCGAGGCCGCCGGCCCGCTCGTTGACGCCCGCACGCGCGAGCTCCTCCGCGGCTTCGCCCGCCAGGTCGAGGCGCGGGGCGTGCAGCTCGAGACCTTCCTCGCGATGTCGGGCCAGCAGCCCGAAGAGCTCCTCGCGCGTCTGCAGGACGAGGCGCAGCGCTCGGTCGCGCGGGAGCTCGTGCTCGACGCGGTCGCCGACCAGCTGGGCCTCGAGGTTCCCGACGCCGACGTCGAGGAGCTCGTGCGCGAGCAGGCCGAGGCGCTCGGCGACGACGCCGACCAGTCGCTCGCCGCCCTGCGCGAGAGCGGGCGCTTCGAGACGCTGCGCGAGGACCTGCGCCTGCGGAACGCGCTCGACCGGGTGGCGGCCGAGGTGAAGCGGATCCCGCTCGCCCAGGCCGAGGCTCGTGAGGCAATCTGGACGCCCGACAAGGAGAATCCACCGGGCGAGACGAAACTCTGGACCCCCGACCAGCCGCCCCCGACCAGTAGGCACAGCGAAGGAGCCCGATCATGAACCCGCCGTCCACGCCGTCGAACCTCGTCATCCCGTCCGTCATCGAGCAGACCTCGCGCGGCGAGCGCTTCTTCGACATCTACTCGCGGCTGCTCAACGAGCGGATCATCTTCCTCGGCACGCCGATCGACGACCAGGTCGCGAACCTCGTCGTCGCCCAGATGATCCACCTCGAGTCCGAGGACCCGGACAAGGACATCAACATCTACATCAACTCGCCCGGCGGCTCGGTCTATGCCGGGCTCGCCATCTACGACACCATGCAGTTCATCAAGCCCGACGTCGCAACGACCTGTGTCGGGATCGCGATGTCGATGGGCGCGCTGCTTCTCGCGGCCGGCACGGAGGGAAAGCGGACGGCGCTGCCGAACTCCAAGATCCTGATCCACCAGGTGTCCGGCGGCTTCCAGGGCCAGGGCACCGACATCGAGATCCAGGCCCGTGAGACGATCAATCTCAAGCGGCGTCTGGAGGAGATCATCGCCCACCACACGAACCAGCCCACGGACAAGGTCTCGAAAGACATGGAGCGCGACTACTACATGACGGCGGAAGAGGCGGACGAGTACGGGATCGTCGACCAGGTGATCGCGCACCGGTAGGCACGGTCAGGCGTAGACGAAACGGCCGAACCGAGGTACAAGAACACTTATGGCACGCGCAACCGACGGCAACGAGCAGCTCCTCTGCAGCTTCTGCGGCAAGAGCCAGCGCCAGGTGAAGAAGCTGATCGCCGGCCCGGGCGTCTACATCTGCGACGAGTGCATCGATCTCTGCAACGAGATCATCGACGAGGAGCTGACGAGCCCGGCCCAGCTCGACCTCGACAACCTGCCGCGGCCGCGCGACATCTACTCGGTCCTCAACGACTACGTCGTCTCGCAGGAAGAGGCGAAGCGAACGCTGTCGGTCGCGGTCTACAACCACTACAAGCGCGTGCAGATGGGGCAGGACGAGGACGACGTCGAGCTCCAGAAGTCGAACATCCTCCTGCTCGGCCCGACGGGCTGCGGCAAGACACTGCTCGCCCAGACGCTCGCGCGGATCCTGAACGTGCCGTTCGCGATCGCCGATGCGACAGCCCTGACCGAGGCCGGCTACGTCGGCGAGGACGTCGAGAACATCCTCCTCAAGCTGATCCAGGCTGCGGACTTCGACATCAAGAAGGCCGAGACCGGGATCATCTACATCGACGAAGTCGACAAGATCGCGCGCAAGGCGGACAACCCGTCGATCACGCGCGACGTGTCGGGCGAGGGCGTGCAGCAGGCGCTGCTCAAGATTCTCGAGGGGACGGTGGCCTCGGTGCCGCCGCAGGGCGGGCGCAAGCACCCGCACCAGGAGTTCCTCTCGATCGACACCACGAACATCCTCTTCATCTGCGGCGGCGCGTTCGCGGGCCTCGACAAGATCATCGGCAAGCGGATCGGCAAGAGCGCCGTAGGCTTCGGCGCCGAGGTGCGCT
>DASSZE010000044.1:0-42635 GCA_035713675.1 Gaiellaceae bacterium
TCAAGGCCCGACGCTCTCTCGATCCCGATCACGTCGGCTGGTCTGCGGCCACGAAGGCTCTGAATCGCTGGGAAGCGAAGGGTTAACGGTCTCAACAGGTAACCCACGTCTGGCGAGAGGACGCTCGCCCACTTCAGCGTCCTCGACTCCGACCTACTGGAACGAGATAGGGCGCTCGCGTTCAACTGCGAGTCGGGCTAATTCTCGTAGCCGCGCCACCAGCAGCTCGCCGTCAACGTCGATGAACGATTCCGCGAGCGAGGAAGGCTTCAGCCCGAGCTGCCTCGCCACCTCGCGTTGCCAAGATCCCTCGGAATGATCGGCTGGGGGAAGAGCGGCAAGCTCAGACTCGATCATCGCAAGCTCCTCGCCCAGCGCGACTGCCTCTTCCGGTGACCATTCGCCGTCGGAGTCCGGATGAGACATCAGCACCGGGAACCGCGACCCCCAGCGCTCTCCTTCCAGCCGCTCAGCGATGGTCGTCCTGAGCAGGTGGAAGTCGTCGTATCCGCCAACCTCGACCCCATCGACCTCCTCATCGTCGAGCGTCGAGGCGAAGATGCAGAGGTACAGACCCATGTCAGGCCGCCCGCTCGATCCGAACCGTCGAGTTAGCTCGCACAAAGTCTCGAAGGTCAGGGGACAGCCGCCCCGACTTTGGTACCACGATGACGAGATGCGAACCGCGTTCAGCGGCGAGGAAGGTCAGGAGCCGGATCTGGTAGGTGAGCCTCAGCAGCGAAACGTTCTTGATCAGGAAGGCGTCCGCTCCGGATACGGCATCGGGCCGCGAACCTCGCGGGACCTGGTGAGGCGTATAGCGGTACTCGATCGAATCTCCCTCAGCCCGACCCATCCGGCCGCAGAATAGGCGGGGACGGCTAACGATCGTCAGGGGTCATTCCGGAACGCTGGCCCAGGCGCATACCACTTGGCTACCCGCCCAAGGTGAACTTTGAGCCTCGCACTATTCTCGCACTCCGCCAAGCGAAATACCTGCAAATCAGGCTGTTTTTTCTTGGCTACGCCCCAGGGGCACGGAAGTCTACCGGCGGTCGAACCAGAGGAACGCGAGCGCGACGAGGGCGCACGCGACGAGGCCGAGGATCAGCAGCCACTTGAAGAAGACCGCGAAAAGGACGAGCACGACGGCGATCAACTGCGAGACGACGAAGATCCAGAGGAACTGGCGAACACCGTTCGAGCGCGCGTTCCGGCCCAGCAGCCAGGAGACTCCGGCAATCGCGGCGAGGGCGACCACGGTCCACTTCGTCAGGTCGGCGGAGACCGCGACGACGACGCCCTCCGCCGCGGCGATCCAGAGCGCGAGGCGGTGGCGGCGAGCCCTCAGCCAACCGCCGGGGCCGCGCTCCACGGGATGCGGCGACGTCTCGGTCAGCACGCGTCAACCGTACCACGCAGGTGCCGTGAGCCAGGTCCGCCCGAGGCGCCGGAGCGTGCGTCTCGCGGCCTCCGCGTCGCGCCGCTGGTGGAACAGCCCGTACACGACCGGGCCCGCACCGGAGACGTCCGCGCGAAAAGCGCCGGCCGCCCGCATCGTCTCGGCGTGGGGCGAGCTGACGAGGTCGTTGGGAAGCAGGGCCGCGAGGTCGCGCGGCCGCTCCACCTGGGCGAGCACGTCGAGGAGCGACTGCCGCCTCTCGGCCCAGCCGGCCGGCCCACGGCGGGCGTCGAAGGCCGCGTAGACGTCGGCCGTCGCGGTCTTCGTCGCACCGCGCGGGAGGAGGAGGACGATCCAGAAGTCCTGCGGCAGCTCGAGCGGCTCGAGCTCGCTGCCGTCACCCGAGCCGAGCTGCGGGCCGTCCACGAGGAAGAACGGGACGTCGGCGCCGAGGCCGGCCGCGATCGTCAACAGCTCGTCGAGCGGCAGCGGCTCCGGGAGCGTCTCGTTCGCGAGCCGGAGAGCGGTGGCCGCGTCGGAGCTGCCGCCCGCCAGGCCGGCGGCGACCGGGATCTCTTTCTCGATCCGCACCCTCCAGCGAGGCTCCGTGTCGGCGGCCCGGGCAAGCTCCCGGAGCGCGCCGGCGACGAGCGTGTCGCCCTCGAAGCCCTCGACCTGCAGCTTCGAAGCTGTCACGAGGTCGATCCGATCCACGAGGTCGATCCGCTGGAGCACGGTCAGCACCTCGTGCTTGCCGTCGTCGCGCGGCGGGCCGACGACGAGGGCGAGATTGATCTTCGCCGGGGCGGGCGCTCTCACAGCTGGGCCACCACGCGCTCGAAGAACTCGCGCTTACGCCGCTCGTAGTCACCGGGCGCCGCCTTGAGCTCCCGGTACTCGGCCAGCAGGTCCGGCCTGGCGGCGAGCAGCTCCCAGGCGAGCCGGTGGTGCTTGTCACCGAGCGATCCCGGCCTCGTCAGGACGATGTCGACCTGCGGCGGCCCCGGCGCCCGGAACGCAGCCCAGTCCGCGCGCCACTCGCCGGGATGGAGCGGCGGGTACTCGGAGCCGAGGATCTCGGCGGCCGCAGCGACGTCGTCGACGAGCGCGACGAGATCGAGATCGTCCGCCTCGAGACCCGGCACGCCGGCGCTGCCGCTCAGTTGCACACGAGCCCCGGGCAGGAGCTCGCGCAGCCGCTGCTCCTGCTCGATCACGCCAGGGCCTCGGTCAGCTTCACGAACTCCTGGGGCGCGAGCGCCTCGGCGCGCGACTCGGCGGGACGGCCGATCGCCGCGAGCGCGTCGGCTGCCCGCTCGCGTTGGGCCAGGCCGGCCAGGGCGAGCGAGTTCGGGAGTGTCTTGCGCCGGTGCGCGAACGCTGCGGTCACGACTTCCTTCACGCGCGGGAAGTCGGAAGGCAGCGGCGTGCGACGGAAGGCCACGAGCGCGGAGTCCACGTTCGGCGGCGGCCGGAAGACCGTGCGTGACACCGCGTGGAAGCCGGTTCGCTCCGCGGCGAGCCTGACGAGGACGGACACGGCGCCGTAGGCCTTGGTGCCCGGCTCCGCGAACAGCCGATCGGCCACCTCCCGCTGCACCATCACGCACCAGAGCGCGACGTTCGGCAGCCCGTCGAGGCTCTCGACGACGAGCGGCGTCGCGACGTTGTACGGCAGGTTGGCAACGAGCTTCGTCGCGTCCCGCGGGAGCTCGACCTGGAGCGCGTCGCCGAAGGTGAGGTCGACGTTCGCGGGCAGGTCGCTCAGCGCGGGCTCCAGCGCCCTGTCGATCTCGATCGCGTGGACACGGCCGACGCGCCCGGCGAGGTAACGCGTGAGCACGCCCTGCCCGGGCCCGATCTCGAGCACCACGTCGTCCGCCCCGAGCTCGGCGAGTCGGCCGATGACGTCGAGGATGTTGCGGTCGACCAGGAAGTGCTGGCCGTACTCCTTCTTCACAGGCCGAAGCATGCGCTCGCATTGAGCTCGATCTGCCGCTCGAGCTCGGCCGGCTGCTCGCCGCGCGCGCGCGCGAGGGCGGCGACCGTGTGGATCACGTTCGCGGGCTCGTTCGGCCTGCCGCGCACGGGCTGCGGCGCGAGATAGGGCGAGTCGGTCTCGGCGAGGATCCGATCCGCGGGAACCTCGGTCGCGGCGAGGCGAAGCTCGACCGCCTTCGGGAAGGTGGCGTTGCCGGCGAACGAGACGTACCAGCCGCGCTCGAGCGCGGTGGGCAGCAGGTGCGGCGAGGAGAAGCAGTGCAGGACGACGGTTCCCGCGAAGCCGGCGAGCCCGGCGAGCGTGTCGTCGTCGGCTGCGCGCGTATGGATCACGACCGGCTTCCCGAGCTCGGCGGCGAGCTCCAGCTCGGCGGCGAAGAGTCGACGCTGGTCGTCGCGGGGCGCGTAGTCGCGGAACCAGTCGAGCCCCGTCTCCCCGACGGCGACCGCCTTCGGGTGCGCGTGGAGCTCGCGCAGCTCGGCGAGGTCGGCATCCGTCGCCGTCCCCGCCTCGTGCGGGTGGATGCCGAGGATCGCGAAGACTCCCTCGTGCCGGTCGGCGAGCTCGAGCGCGCGGCGGCCGTCTTCCACGCTCGTGCCGACGGTGAGGATCGTCGTCAGCCCCGCGTCCGCAGCGCGGGTGATCGCCTCGTCGGCGTCGTCGAGCGAGGTCAGGTGCGCATGCGTGTCGATCACGCAGCAGTCGCGGGCAGCTCGAGCTTCGGGAAGAGCGGCTTCGCGGCCGCGATCCCGTCGACCTCCTCGGCGACACCGTTGCGGACGCGGTTCCAGGCGAGGTCGTCGGGCTGGTTCAGCGCCGCGAGGATGCGGGGCGCCGTCTCCGGCAGGAACGGCGCGAGCGCAACGGCGAGCGCGGTCAGGCCGTCGACGAGGTTGTAGAGCACGCCGTCGAGCCGGGCGGCGTTCGCCTCGTCCTTCGCGAGCTTCCACGGCGCCTCGGCGTTGACGTACTGGTTGAGCGCACGCACGCCGTCCCAGACCGCGTCGAGCGCGCCGGTCACGTCGAACCGGTCGAGCCGTTCGGCGACGTCGGCGCCGAGGGCGCCGAGATCGACCGGCGGCTCGACCTCGCCACGGATGAGCTTGCCTCCGCGGTACTGGGCGACCATCGCGGTCGTCCGGGAGAGGAGGTTCCCGAGGTCGTCGGCGAGCTCGTTCTCGTAGCGCTCGCGGATGCCGTCGACCGTCGCGTTGCCGTCCTGTCCGAACGAGATCGCGCGGGCCATCCAGTAGCGCAGGGCGTCCGCGCCGTAGACATCGATGAGCTCGAGCGGGTCGACCGCGTTGCCGGCCGATTTCGAGATCTTGCGGTCGTCGAGCAACAGGTACCCGTGGACGAAGAGCTGCTGGGGGGGCTCGTAGCCGGCGGAGAGGAGCATCGCCGGCCAGTAGACGCAGTGGAAGCGCAGGATGTCCTTCGCGAGGAGGTGATGGACGGCCGGCCAGTAGCGCTCGCGGAGGTCCTCGCCCTCGCGCGCGTACGTGAGCGCACTGACGTAGTTGACGAGGGCGTCGGCCCAGACGTACGCGACCTGGCTCTCGTCCCACGGCAGCGGGATCCCCCACGGCTGGCCGGCGCGCGAGATGCTGAAGTCGCGCAGTCCGCCGGCGATGAACGAGCGCGCCTCGTTGGAGCGAAAGTCGGGCAGGACGAAATTCGGACGCTCGTCGTAGAGCGCGAGGAGCCGCTCCTGGTAGGCGGAGAGCCTGAAGAAGTAGTTCTTCTCCTCGATCCATTCCGGCGGGACGAGGTGATCGGGGCAGAGCCCGTCGGGTGTCAGCTCCTCCTCGGTCTTGAAGGCCTCGCAGCCGACGCAGTAGAGGCCGGCGTAGACGTCCTCGTAGACGTCGCCGTTGTCGTAGATCCGTTGCAGGAACTTGCGGACGCCGCGCTTGTGGCCGTCGTCGCTCGTGCGGATGAAGAAGTCGACCTCGGCGTTCATCCTCGGTGCGAGCTCGCGCCAGGGCACCGAGATGCGGTCGGCGTACTCCTGCGCCTCGAGCCCCTGCTCCTGGGCCACGCGCCAGACCTTCGTCGCGTGCTCGTCGACGCCGGTGAGGAAGAACGTGTCGGCGCCCCGCTGCTTCTGGTGACGCACGAGCATGTCTCCGATCGCGGTCGTGTACGCGTTCCCGATGGTCGGCGTCGAGTTGACGTAGTAGATCGGCGTTGTCAGGTAGAAGCGCACGCGGCCATGATACGAGTGCCGCCGTGGCGCCTCAGGCCGCGCGCTGCAGCGACCTCGGACGCGGCAGGTGGAGGATCTGCGCTGCTGCCCTCCTGCGCTTCCGCCGCCGCGCGGCGAGAGCCGCCGCGAGAGCGACGAGCGCCGCGGCCCCGTTGAGCGCCAGCGGCAGCGGTGAGGCAACGCTGTGCGGGATCCCGCGCGGCCGCGCGACAGGCGTGCGCGGCCGATTCTCGCGGCCGGCGTCGAGGCCGGCAGGCCGACTCGGGGCCGTCGCCTCCACGACCGGCCTCTGCGCCGTGCTCGTCTGGACCGGAGCCTCACGCTGCTGCAGACGAATGCGGTTGCTCGGCGTCTCGTGTCGGGTCGCGGGCCGTCGCGAAGGCCGCTGCAGCCGGTTGTCCGGGTGCGGGTTCTGCACGCGCGTCTGTTCGTGACGCGAGACACGGCTCGTTCGGGGCGTGACGGTCGATCCGCGCGTGGTCGCGACCGATGGAGGCGAGCTCTCGGCCGCGCCCGGCGTCGGCTGCGCGGGGATGCTCGCCGAGGTGCCGCTCGTGCCGGGCTCCTGCGTGGCGGCCGGCTCGCCCTGCGCCGGTGCGCTCTGTGCCGGAGCGCTCTGCGGCGCCGGCGGCGGCAGGAGGCCGAGCGGATCGAGGTAGCCGTTGGAATCCGCCGTCGTGCGGATCCCGAGGTGGACGTACGGGCGGTCGAGCTCGGGCGTTCCGCCGGGGCCGATCGTGGCCACGGCCTCACCCTCGGTGACCGAGGTGCCCTTCGCGACGAGGAGCGTCCCGAGGTGGGTCAGCGTCACCGTGTAGCCATCGGGGGTCTGGATCGTCACGCACTCGCCGTTGGTCGGTACCGAGCCGGCGAAGCTCACCGTCCCGCCCGCGGGGGCGACGACCCGCTCGCCTGCACCGTCGGCGCCGATGTCGATGCCGCGATGCTGACCGGCCGCATACGGGTGCGACTCGTCGTAGGCGAACGGCTGCAGCACCGGGCCCTGGACGGGCCAGCTCCACGCATGCGCGGCCGGGGCGCATACGAGCAGCATCACCAGGGGCAGGGCGATCCGGCAGGTAAGTGTTTTCAGAACTAGCAACAGGATGGGCAGGATAGCGCCGACGGCAGTCGTTGTCAAATCTGCTTACAGGGAGCGCTTGTAGAGCCGGTTCTTCGGGATGCCGACAAGCCTCGAGACGATCTCCGCGGCCTGCCGTCGCGGCACGCCGGCCGCCACCAGCTCGCCAACGGAGGCGAGCGCCCCGTCCTCCCCGTCGTCGGCCCGGCTCATCCCCGGCCCGAGGACGAGCGTGATCTCGCCCTTCGGCGGCGTCTCGAAGCGCTGCGCGATTTCGCCCGCCGGGCCGCGCACCACTTCCTCGAAGCGCTTGGTGAGCTCACGGCAGACGGCGACCTCGCGATCCGTGTCCGCCGCCGCGAGCGACCGCAGCGTCGCCGGCAGGCGCTGCGGCGACTCGAACGCCACGGCGGGCCACGACCAGCTGCGCAGCTCGTCCCAGAGCTCGGCGAGCCGCTTCTTGCCGCGCGGGAGGAAGCCGAGGAAGCGGTACTGCTCCGCCACGAGGCCCGAGGCGACGAGCGCCGTCTCGACCGCCGACGGCCCCGGCAACACCGTCACCTCGATCCCGGCGTCGAGCGCCGCGCGCACGAGCCGGGCACCCGGATCCGACACGCCGGGGAGGCCCGCGTCGGAGACGAGCGCGACCCTCTCCCCCGCCTCGAGCCGCGGCAGGAGCTCTGCCGTGCGCTGCGCCTCGTTGTGCTCGTGGTACGAGAGGAGCCGCGTCTCGATGCCGTGCCGCCCGAGCAGGATGCGCGTGTGGCGCGTGTCCTCGCAGAGGACGACATCGGCCGCGGCGAGCTCGGCGAGCACGCGCAGGGTCACGTCGTCGAGGTTCCCGATCGGCGTGGCGCAGACGGCGAGCGGCATCAGGTCGCGTCGAGAGCCTCGAACCCGACGAAGGCCGCACCGATGAGCCCCGCCGCGGTGCCGAGCTCCGCCTTGACGAGCCGCACCGTGCTGCGCATCGGCTCGAGGGCCTCACGGCGAACCACCTCCTCCGCCGGCCCGAGCAGGTACTCGTGGGCCGCGACGCCGAAGCCGCCGCCGAGGACGACGAGCTGCGGCCCGAAGACGTTGACGAACGAGCCGATGCCGGAGCCGAGGTAGCGGGCCACCTCGGCGAGCAGCTCCCGCGCCTGCGGGTCGTCCTCGTTCGCGAGCCGCACGAGCCTGTGCGCGTCGGCGGAGGGCCCGAACGCCTCGCGGGCCGCGGCCGTGACTGCGGTCCCGCTCACGTAGGCCTCCAGGTGCCCGCGACCGGTGCACGCGCCCTGGCACGGCCGACCGTCGTGGACGATCACGACGTGGCCGAGCTCGGCGCCTGCGCCTTTCCGACCGCGAAACGGCCGGCCGCCGGAGACGACACCGCCGCCCACTCCGGTGCCGAGGGTGAGCATCACGAGATCGTCCTGCCCGCGACCCGCGCCTGCGCGCCACTCTCCGACCGCCGCCGCGTTGGCGTCGTTGTCGAGCCCGACCGGGAGGTCGAAACGTTCCTGCATCCAGTCACGAAGCGGCGCGTGCTCGAGCGGGACGTTCACGCAGCGGACGACGACTCCGTGCTCCTGGTCGATCGGCGACGGCACGCCGAAGCCGACTGCCGCGACGGACTCGTCCAGCAACTCGGCGACGGCGGCCTCGAGCTCGGCGACCACGTGCTCCTGCGTGTCCTGCGGGGTCGAGCGCTCGTGGCGGCGGACGACGCTCCCGTCGCGGGCGACGACACCGGCGAGGATCTTCGTGCCGCCGAGGTCGACCCCGATCGCATGCCCCGCCTGCACAGTGGGTACCGTAAACCCCCGCATGGCCGCCTCCGGGGAGAAGCCGTACCGCGTCTACAAGGGCGGCCGGGCAAAGGGGAACGTGCCGCTGGAGCGCAAGCGGCGCGAGCGGGACGAACGGCGGGCCGTCCGCCGCAGCGACGGGCGCGGCCCCGGCCGCATCGTCGAGCGGAAGCGGCGGGGTCGGCTCGGCTGGACCTGGCGGCGCTGGACGCTCGTCGCGATCCTCGGCCTGATCGTCGTCTTCCTGGTCTGGGCCGTCGCCGGCTACCTCTCCGTCTCGAGCGGCGTGAGCGACGCGAACGCGCGCCTCCCCGCGAACGTCCCGCCGGTGCTCACCCCCGACAGCGGGCTCCTCTTCTCGAGCCCGACCACGATCCTGTTGCTCGGCACCGATCACGCGACGGGACGGGGTAGCCAGGGCCGGAGCACCGACCAGCACTCCGACTCGATCACGCTCCTCCATACCGACCCGAGCCGGCACCGGCTCGTCTACCTCTCGATCCCGCGCGACCTCCGCGCGACGATCCCCGGCCACGGCACCGACAAGATCAACGCGGCGATGCAGGCGGGCGGGACGAAGCTCGCCGTCCAGACGGTCGACGCGCTCGTCGGGAAGGCACTGCCGGTCAACCACGTCGTGATCGTCGACTTCAACCAGTTCGAGAAGTTGATCGACGCGGTCGGCGGGATCACGGTCGACGTGCCGGAGAACATCCTCTCGAACCGGTTCGACTGCCCCTATCCCACGGCGGCGCGCTGCTCGCGGTGGCAGGGCTGGCGCTTCCACAAGGGCCCGACGCATCTGAACGGCCGCCAGGCGCTCATCCTCTCCCGCGTCCGCGAGAACCAGCTCGACCGCTCGTGGACGGACTTCGACCGCCAGCACATGCAGCAGCTCGTCGAGCAGGCGACGCTGAGCAAGCTGTCGAGCCCGTCGCTCTTCTTCTCGCTCCCCTTCAACGGCAGCTCGCTGCTCAAGCCGATCGCGACCGACCTCTCCACCTGGAAGCTCATGCAGCTGGCCTGGGTCAAGTTCCGGGCCGGCCACACGCTCCACTGCCGGCTCGGCGGCACGTCGGAGAACATCGGCGGCGGCGACTACATCGTGGGCAACGCCGAGAACATCCGGGTGATCGACGAGGTGCTCGGGAACTCGGCGCCGCAGCCGCCGCCGAAGGGCAGCCTCTACGCGCCGGGCTGCATCACAGGCAACGGCAGCTGGAAGTAGCCGGCGCGCCGCCGGGCGTCGGGCCTCGGCTAGTCGCCGCCGGCGGCGGTCTTCTTCTCCGCCTTCTCCACCGGCTTCGAGTCGCTCTTGCCGCCCCCGTCGCCGCCGGACGACCCGCCGCTGTCGCCCTCCTTCTTCGCGGCCTTTCCCTTGCCGTAGTCGGTCGTGTAGAAGCCCGAGCCCTTGTAGTGGATCGCGACCGGATAGAGAACGAGCTCGACCGGCGACGCACCGCAGACGTCGCACTCCTCGGGCGGCGGCGCGGTCATGGCCTGGAAACGCTCGAAGGTGTGCCCGTTCGGGCAGCGGTACTCGTAAATCGGCACGGGGTCGCAGACGGTACCAGGGCGGCCCGCGACCTCATCCCCCGGGGATGACGTGGCGACCGGCGGGTCGGCCTAGGCTCCGGGACCGGAAGAGATGCCGGCTTCGGACCTCGACACGGCCCGGCAGTTCCAGGCGGCTGCCGAACACGCGCTGCGCACCGGCGACTTCGACGGCATCGCCGCGCTGCTCGCGCCCGACGTGGAGTGCGTCACCCCGCAGCACTCGCTCCGGGGCGCCGGCGCGATGCTCGAGGAGCTGAAGCGGTCCCGGCCGACCGGGAGCTTCGAGCTCGAGTTCGAAGGCGGCGACTGGAACGACCTCGGCAACGGCCGGTACGCGTGCAATCTCAGCGCGTTCTACCGCTCGACCGTCCGCGACGACCTGTCCTACAGCCGGGATCGCAGCTTCGAGCTGACGATCGAGGACGGCAAGGTCAGCCGGTACGAGATGCGCTTCGCCGGCTGAGAGCTCAGCTCGACGGAGAGTCGCTCGGCACGGCGACGGGCTCGGGCTTCGCCCGCGCGAAGACACGGACGCGCGAGCGCGCAGGCGCCGGCGCGGGAGTGAAACGGGAGAGAGCGCCGACGACGGCGATGCCGCCTGCCAGCTCGTACGCGGCCGAGTCGTTGATCGCGAGCGAGGTCACGATCGCGACGCCGAACGCGAGAAGCACGTCCCTCGTCGACTGCTGCTTCGCGCCCCGCCACGCGAGCGCGAACGCGACGGCGAGCACGGCGAGGAGCGGCACGACCATCGCCCAGGCGTGGAGCGCCGGGAGGTACGAGAGCTGGACCCGGCTTCCGAGCGAGGCCAGCAGGCCTGCGCCGTGATCCGAGAACGCGCTGCGGAGGTGGTTCGGCCCGGCCTGCGACAGGCCCTGCGACACGATCCAGAGCACGGCGACCGCCGCCGACGCGAGCAATCCGACGAACCCCTTCCAGCCGAGCCGGAAGAGGCGCGCGCCGAGCGCCGCGAGCGCGAAGCCGAGCACGATCGCGCCGCCACCGTCCGCGCCGATCCGGTTGTCCGTCATCACGACGATCCCGAACAGGCCGAAGAGCGCGAAGCCGAGCACGCCGAAGCGCCTGCGCGCGAGGAACGCCCCGGCGAGCAGCGGCGCGAGCAGCAGCGTCTCCACCTGGTTGCCGATCCCCCAGAAGCGCGAGTTCTGCGTGGGACCGAACGGGTTCACGGCTTGCCACTCCGGCCGGCGCACCATGACGAGCGCGTACAGCGCGACGATCCCGCCGTACAGCGCCAGCAGCGCGGCCTCGCCTCGACAGAAGCGCGCGAGTGCCATCGCCACGAGCACGGTGCCGGCCGAGAGCGCGGCGCAGAGCACGACCTCGTTCGAGACCTGACCCACTCCGAGCAGGAGGTTGACGAGCAGCGCCGCCGGGACCGCCGTCACCGCCGCGCGCATCCCGAGCAGCGCGAGGGCGAGCAGGACGCCGGCGAGGATGAAGAGGACGGGGAACTTGAGCCGGTTGTTCGCGCCGATGGCCTTGCCGAGCTGCGAGAGCCGGCCCACGGAGTCCGAGGAGGGTGTCCAGGAGAGGGTCGTCGCCGGATGCCCTCCGAGCGCCGTCGGCGCGATGTCGACGATCGAGACGAGGCCCGGGATGTGCGTCGTCGGCGAGGTGAGCAGGCCGTGGAACCCGCGCCCGATCACGGCGATCCGGTACAGCCGGTCGTTCGCCGTCGGCCCGCCGCGCGGCGGCAGCTGGAGGACGATGCACATGTGGCAGTTCGGGAAGACGCTCGCCTTGCGCGCGTCGAGCAGCGGCTTCCCCTTCGGGACGCCGCCGAGGCGTGCGTTGACCTCCGCGCCGCGCACGAGCTCGGCGAGGGCTCGCCGGCGGTTCGTCGTCGGGCCGTAGCTCGGCCGCACGAGCCCGACGGCCCCGTGCGCCGCGAGCCACGCGAAGGTCGGATCGCTGATCCGGTCGAGGATGACGACCTGGAACGAAGCGCCGACGGGCTGCTGCCGCGCCGACGCGACACCGGGCGTGGCGAGCCCGACGACGACCGCAGCGAGAACGGCGAGCAGGGGCAGAACGCGGGTCGGCCGGACCATCAGTTCCCCATTCTCACCGAATTGCGGCGCCAAACGAACAGTTCATCTGGATCCACTCGCTGCGCGCTCCTCGACGAGCTCCTCGAAGCAGGGTGCGCCCTCGAAGGCGGCGAGCCCCGCGGGCTGCTCGATCCGCTGCTCGCGGCGCCGCAGCACCATTCGCCGGCGCCGCGCGGTCGCGACCGCCGCCGAGGCGCCCACGAGCCCGCCCAGCAGGAAGTCTCTCGCCCTTCCCCTCGTCCTCTCCCCATCCATGCGAGACGATTGTGCCTTGCGGATCGCGACGTTCGGTGACGTGTTGCTCGACGTGGTCGTGCTGCTCGAGGAGCGGCTCGCTCCCGGCGGCGACGTTCGCGCGTCCAACCGGGCGGGCGCAGGAGGGCAAGCGGCCAACGTCGCGGCCTGGGCGGCCGAGCTAGGCGCGGAGGCGCGCTGTGTCGCGAAGCGCGGCGACGACCCGGCCGGAGAGCTCGTCTCGCGCGAGCTCGCGGCGCACAATGTCGAGCTCCTCGGCCCCGTCGGACCGGGCGCGACCGGCATCGTCGTCTCGGTCGTCGGCGAGGGCGACCGGGCGCTCGCCTCCGACCGCGGAGTGGCGCCCTCCTTCGCGCCGGAGGAGCTGGACGCGGCCTGGCTCGCGTGCGACGTCCTCCACGTCTCGGGCTACGCGCTGCTGCGCGAGCCGATCGCCGACGCGGCGCTCCTCGCCGCCCGCCTCGCCCGCGAGCAGGGCGCGCGCGTCTCGGTGGACGTCGCCGCCTGGACCGAGATCCGCAGCTACGGCCCGGTTCGGTTCCGCGAGCTCCTCGACGTGCTCGCGCCCGACGTGCTGTTCGCGACGGAGGCGGAGTGGGAGCTGCTCGGCGGCGCCTACCTGAGCGCGCCGACCGGCGTTCTCAAGCGCGGGCCGCGCGGCGTCACCGTCTTCGGCGAGGACGCGCAGCTCGACTTTGCCGCGCTCGCCGCCGGGGTCGTCGACCCCACCGGTGCAGGCGACGCGCTCGCCGCCGGCTTCCTGGTCGGCGGCTCGCTCGAGGAGGCGGCGAGGCGCGGACTCGACGCAGCCGCCCGCTGCGTCGCGAAAGTAGGGTCGTTGCCGTGAAGGTCGAGGAATGGAACGAGGCCCGCGCGAGCGAGGTCGAGGGCTGGCACTACGAGCCGCCCTGGGACGTCTACGACCTCGTCTCCGACCCCGAGGATCTCGCCGCGATGCATGATCGTGCGCACAACGAGCACAGGCGCGAAGTGCACGGCGACGGCGTCGGGCGCGGGCTCCGGCCGGACATCACCAGCCGCGGCCTCGGCGAGTCGTTCCTCCGCGCCGAGCTCGTCGGCGACCACGAGTTCGTGCGGATGGAGCGCGCAGCGTGAAGGTCGTGGCGCTCACGGACGAGCAGGCGGCGGCGATCGCGGAGTGGCGTTACGAGTTCCCGTACGAGTGGTACGACACGTCCGCCGATCCGCGCCGTGTCGAGCTGTTCGCGAACCCGGCGCGACGCACGCACCTGCGCGCCGTCGTCGACGACGACCACGAGCTCGTCGGCTTCTTCAACTTCGTCCCCGAGGGGCACGAGGTGAGGCTCGGCCTGGGGATGCGCCCCGACCTGACGGGCCGGGGCCTCGCGCAGCCGTTCATCGAGGCCGGCCTGGAGTACGCGCGGCGCGAGTGGCGGCCGCGGACGTTCCGCCTCTGGGTCGCGAGCTGGAACGAGCGGGCGCTGCGCGCGTACCGCCGCGCCGGCTTCCACGAGGTGAGGCATGCCGAGGAGAGCCGCTTCGTCGAGATGGAGCGGTCGGCGTGATCCGCCTCTCCGACGAGGTGCGCGAGACCCTCGCCGCCGGCGGCGCCGTCGTCGCGCTCGAGACGACGCTCGTCGCGCACGGGTTCCCGCCGGGCGAAGGCGTCGAGGTCGGGCTCGAGTCGGAGCGGCAGGTGCGGGCGGCCGGCGCGGTGCCAGCGACGGTCGGCGTCCTCGACGCCGAGGTGCGGGTCGGACTGAAGGAGCAGGAGCTCGCGCGCTTCGACGGCGACGCCCGGAAGGCGGGGCCGCGCGACCTCGCAGCGGCCGCAGTCCAGGGTGCCGTCGGCGCGACGACGGTCGGCGGCGCGCTCGCGGTGGCGCGGGCCGTGGGGATCCGCGTGATGGCGACGGGTGGGATCGGCGGCGTCCACCGCGGCTTCCCCGACCCGCCCGACGTCTCGGCCGACCTCGACCAGCTCGCGCGGACGCCGGCGCTCGTCGTCTCGGCCGGCGTGAAGTCCCTGCTCGACGTGCCGGCGACCGCGGAGCTGCTCGAGACGCTCGGCGTGCCGGTGCTCGGGTTCCGCGTCGACACGCTGCCTCTCTTCTACGCGGCCGCGGGCGGCCCGCCCGTCTCGGCCCGCGTCGAGTCGGCGGAGGAAGCGGCTCGCGTGGCTGCGGGGCACTGGGAGCTCGGCGGCGGCGGGCTGCTCCTGGGCCGGCCGCCCGACGAGCCGCTCGAGGACGTCGAGCCGCTGATCGACGAGGCGCTCGCCGCCGCCGCGACCGTCGGCGTCTCGGGCCAGGCGGTGACGCCGTTCGTCCTCGCCCACCTCCACCGCGAGAGCGCGGGCCGCACCGAGGCGGCGAACAAGGCGCTCGTCGCGCAGAACGCGCGGCTCGCGGGCGAGGTCGCGGTCGCACTCGTCGGCTAGAGGTCTCTGCGCGAGAACGCGAACAGTGCGAGCGCGAGCGCGACGCAGAGGTAGCCGAGCGACCAGACGCGAATCTGCCAGCCGTGCACGTAGCCGCCGCCGAACGGGCCGAGCTGGAGGAGGAAGCCGGTGAGCCCGCCGGCGCCGCTCGAGATCAGCCGCAGCCCGTCCTGGTAGAGCGCCTCGAACGGCAACGCCCAGGCCGCGATCGTCGACGCGTGCCGGATCGCGTGCGAGTTGAGCGCGTGCCCGATCGTCCCGAGCAGCCCGGCGACGAGACCGCCCCCGAAGAGCATGAACACGGCGATCCCGTTCGCCGTCGACGAGAGGAAGACCGAGCCGAGGATCGAGAGCGCGATCACGATCAGGACGCCGCCCGCGAGCTCCAGTCCGGGCGCGACCTTCGACGCGGGCAGCCAGTGCCCGGTCAGGTCGATGATCGCGAGCGAGACCCCGTAGACCGCGAGCACGTAGACGACGCAGACCGCTCCGGCGCCGAGGAAGCGGGACAGCAGCAGCGTCGACCGGCCGACCGGTCGCACGACGAGCGGCTGGAGCAGCCCGCGCTCCGCATCCCCCGAGACGACGCCGAGGGTAAGGAAGACGGCGAGCACGACGCCGAGGAAGAGCGTCGCGAACATCGCGAGCCCGAGCAGGAAGGCTCCCGCGAAGGTGCGCGTGTCGACGTTCACCCCGACCGGCGGCGTGATCGTCGAGAGCCGGTCGAAGACGTAGTGGTTGGCGAGCCAGAAGAGCGCGAGGAAGAACGCCGTCAGGACGACGACGACCGCGAACACCTTCCGCCGCACGGCTTCGCGCAGGCCGTAGCCCGCGATCGTGAGCACGACGCTCACGAGACCTCGTCTCCCACGGCCTCGAGGTACGTGTCCTCGAGGGTCGAGGTGAGCACGCGGACGGCGTAGACCTTGCGACCCGCGGCGACGGCCTCGGCGACGAGCCGCGGCGCGTCCTCCCGCGTCGCGCCCTCGACGGTGCGCACGCCCTCGTCCGTCTCGAGCTCGACGCCGCGCGGCCGCGACAGCTCGGCGGGCGAGCCGGCCGCGACGACCTGGCCGGCACGGAGGATCGCGACCCGGTCGCAGACGAGCTCGATCTCGGAGAGCAGGTGCGAGTTGAGCAGGACCGAGACGCCGCGCTCGCGGAGCTCCTCGAGCAGGACGCGGACGACGCGCCGGCCGGCCGGATCGAGCGCCGAGGTCGGCTCGTCGAGGACGAGAACGCGCGGCGAGCCGACGAGCGCCTGCGCGATCCCGAGCCGCTGCTGCATCCCCTTCGACATGCCGTCCACCCGGCGGTCGCGGGCGTCGGCGAGGGAGACGAGCTCGAGCAGCCGCTGCCGCTCGGCGGCGCCGCCGTGGGACGACGCGAGCCGCTGGTGGAGCGAGAGCACCTCGTCCGCCGTGTACCAGCCGGGAAAGCGGAAGAGCTCGGCGAGGTAGCCGAGCTCCGCCCGAGCGGCCCGCGAGCCGGCGCGCGCGCCGGCGACCTCGGCCCGGCCTCGGCCGGCGCGCACGAGACCGACCGCGATCTTCACGAGCGTGGACTTGCCGGCTCCGTTGGGGCCGAGCAGCCCGAAGAGCTCACCCTCCTCCACCGCGAGGTCGACGCCCTTGAGCGCCTCGACGGGCCCGTAGCGCTTCTCCAGCGCGTGGACGGCAAGCGCGTGGGCCACGGCTCGAGCCTATGCGACTACTCTCCGGCCATGCCGCGTGGCTACATGGAAGGCCCCGCCGCCGAGGAGGCCGAGCGCCGGGCGGAAGAAGCGCAGCTCGGCGTCGTCCAGCCGCCCGCTCCCGACCTGCAGGCCGCGGTGTACGGCTGCACGGAGGACGATCCCGAGCCGCACTTCCTCGGTTGGGCCGGCGAGATCGACCCGGACGACCTGTTCGCGACGGGAGCGGCCTGGGGCGTCACCGTCCGCCGCGTCGCCGCCGGCTGACTACCGGATCGTCTCGACGAACTCGTCGATGCTCAGCGCCGGCAGCGTCTCGATCTTCGTCGAGCCGCGCGCGCCGAGCGCGACCGAGACCTTCGCGATCGTGGCCGTGTCCGGCGCCTCGACGACGTTGACGAAGTCGAACGCCCCGAGCGTCGCCCACTGGTGGAGCACCTTCGCTCCGAGCTCCTCGACGTCGCGGTTGACCTCCTGCAGCCTGGACGGATTCGACTGGAGCGTCTGGACGCCCTGCTGGGAGAGGCGTGAAAGCAGGATGTAGATAGGCATGGCGGGGAACCTACTGGACCCTGGCGGCTTGGTCGCCGTAGAGCAGCGCCGCGCCGACGAAGAGAAGCGGGGAGACGACGACGCTCGCAAGGAAGAACGCCGTCGAGACCGCGGCGCCGCCGAAACCGCGCAGGACGAACGCGAGCATCGCCTGGGTCAGGAAGACGACGATCCCAAGGGTCGCAAGCGAGCCGAGCGCGTGGACGTAGTCGGCCCGGGCAAGCCTCCAGGCACGCGCGAGCACGCTGCGAGGAGAGACCTCTTCGACCATGAGCGCCGGGACCGCAAGGCCGAGCGCCGCGAGCCAGGCGATCCCGGGCAGGACGAAGGCCAGGACGAGAAATGGCACCGGTGCGAAGACAAACCAGCCGACGAGCCACGCCGATACGACCCGCGCTCGCGGCGGGTGCGCGCCGAGGACCAACACGCACGCGCCGACATACGTAGCGCTGAGGAGCGCTGCGGAGAGAGTCGGAGCGAGCACGAGGCTCGTTCGACGGGATACGTTCGCGAACAGGACGGCGAGCACGGCCGGGGCCAGCCCGAGTAAGAGGGCCACCTTGAACCGGTCGCCGTAAAACCGGATCGACTCCGCCACGAGCTGTCCCACCGTCCGCTCGGCGGGAGGCAGGGCGGCTGGACGCGGTTCGGCCATCGCGGGGACGGTAGCGCGCGTCAGGCGACGGGCTCGCCGCAGAGGTGGAGCACGCCGTCCCGCGCCTCCGAGATCGGCTCCCACGGCCGGTGCGGCTCGCTGTGGCCGGGCTTGAGCAGGTGCATCACCTCGTGGCCGCGGGCGTGCAGCAGCTCCGCGATGAGCCGGCGATGGCACCGCCACCAGAGCGTCTCGGCGCACATGAAGCACGGTTCCGGCTCGGCGAGCGCCGCCGCGAGCGCCTGCTCCCACTCGGGCACACCCATCCGCGCCGCGTAGCTGCGGAAGGCTGCGACCCGGATGCAGGAGAACCGTTCCTCCCCCGGCTCCCCGCTGCGCCGCCCGCCCAGCTCCACGGCGTGGCGGTAGGCGATGCCGGCGCCTCCGAGCGAGGCGGCGAGCGGAGCCTGGTCGAACTGCGGGTGCCGGCGCGAGCTCGGGTAACGGCGCACGTCGACGAGCGTGCGGACGCCGGCGTCCCCGAGCACCGCGAGGAGCTCCTCGATCGGACGCGCGCCGTGCCCGACGGTGAAGACGCGCACCTCCGTAGGATGCCGTCGTGGGCTACGACGTCGTCCGGCACTCCGAGCTCGAGTGGGAGGAGCGGCCGGGGCACGCAGGGCAGGAGCCGCGCCACGCCGCCGCGCTCACCGAGGCGGCGAACATGATCGAGTCGCGGGCGCGAATGTGGCGCTACGCCGCGCACACGCGGGGCCGCCGGCACCTCGATCCCGACCAGGAGGAGGTCTTCGTCCCGTTGCGCGGCACGCTGACGATGCTCCTCGGGGAGCCGTGGGAGCGCGTCGACGTCGAGCCGGGCGGGGTCGTCGTCGTCCATCCCGGCACGCCCCTGCAGATGCGCAACGAGACCGACGAGGAGATCCTCGTCTTCGTCTACGGCACGCCGACGCGGCACGGCAACGCCGAGTTCCTACAGGACGTCGAGTCGCTGTAGCGCGTCGGCGAGGGCGGCGAACGCGTCGTCGAAGCGCCAGTTCCCCCGGTCGGCTTCGTCCGGCGAGTTCGAGATCGCGCGCAGCTCGAGCGCCGGCACGCCGGCGAGCCCGCAGGCGCGGAGGACGCCGAAGCCCTCCATCGCCTCGACGTCGAAGCCTGTCCCGGCGCCGACCCTGCCCGACGTCGCGATCGGGAGGACGTGCGCTTCCGGCAGCACGGCGCGCGCCCGCTCCAGCAGGACGTGGTCGGGGCGGACGCGCTCGATGCGGGGCAGCGTCGAGGAACTGTCGATCACGTCGCAGTAGACGGCCTCGCTGCCGAGCACGAGCGCCGGCGGCTCGAGCGTGCGTGAGCCGGCGATGCCGGCGTGGATCACGAGGTCCGGCCGCCGTTCCTCGAGGGCGCGCGCCGTCTGCAGAGCCGCCTCGACGGGGCCGATCCCGCAGCAGAAGCCGTCGGCCCGGGAGCTGTCGAGCAGCGCGAGCTCACGCTCCGTGGCAGCGACGACCATCACCGCCCGGACGCTACCTAGCCGGCGCGCGCGTCCTGAAGCTTCCAGAGCTGGGCGCGGACCTGGCCCGCGGTGACCTGCCCGACGATCGAGAGAGCCGCGATGACGGTGAGCCGCATGTGCCGGACATCGGCACCGAGAGCCGTGCACTCAACCCCCGGCCGTGAGACGATCGAGCCATGAGAGCACAGGTCACCTATTTCGAGAACGAGTCGCCCGAGGATCTCGAGGCCGGCATCTCGCACGTCGTGGACGAGGTCGTGCCCGCGTTCCGGGAAGCCGGGATCAAGGCCTACTGGCTTGCCGACCACGAGGCGGGCCGGCGGCTGAGCATCGTCCTCGTGGACGACGAGGAGGCGCTGCAGCGCGCGTTCGCCGCCGTCGGGGAGCGCCGCGCGGCCGACCCCGAGCGGCACCGGCCGATGCCGGCCTGGAGCGCCTCCTTCGAGATCTACGGCTCGAGCTAGGCCGCGGCGGTCGCTGCGGCGCCGAGCTTCTCGAAGCGGATCTCGCCGTCGTCGGCGTCCACCCGGATCGTGTCTCCGTCGTGGAAGTCGCCCTCGAGCAGCCGCAGCGCGAGCGGGTTCTCGACCTGTCGCTGGATCGCGCGCTTCAGCGGCCGCGCGCCGTACGCCGGATCCCAGCCCGCCTCGGCGAGCGCCTCCTTGGCCGCTCGAGTCAGCTCGAGCTCGATACGCCGCTCGGCGAGCCGGTCGCGCAGCCGCGCGAGCTGGAGCTCGACGATCTCGCCGATCTGCTCCTTCGTGAGCGGCTGGAACTCGATCACCTCGTCGATGCGGTTCAGGAACTCCGGCCGGAAGACGTCGCGGAGCGCGTCGGCGGAGCGGACGTTCGAGGTCATGATCAGGACGGTGTTGCGGAAGTCGACCGTGCGGCCGTGGCCGTCGGTCAGTCGCCCGTCGTCGAGCACCTGCAGCAGCACGTCGAAGACCTCGGCGTGCGCCTTCTCGATCTCGTCGAGGAGGATCACGCTGTACGGCCGCCGCCGCACCGCCTCCGTGAGCTGGCCGCCCTCGTCGTAGCCGATGTAGCCCGGCGGTGCGCCGAGCAGCCGCGCGACCGTGTGCCGCTCCTGGTACTCGCTCATGTCGAGCCGCACCACCGCGTGCTCGTCGTCGAACATGAACTCGGCAAGTGCCCGAGCGAGCTCCGTCTTCCCCACGCCCGTCGGGCCGAGGAAGACGAACGAGCCGATCGGCCGGTTCGGATCCTGCAGGCCGGTGCGCGCGCGCCGCAACGCGTTCGCGACCGCCTCGACAGCCTCTTCCTGGCCGACGACCCGCTGGTGCAGCCGGCTCTCCATCTGCACGAGCTTCTCCGTCTCGCCTTCGAGCAGCCGGTCGACGGGGATGCCCGTCCAGCGCGCGACGACCGAGGCGACGTCGTCCTCGTCGACCTCCTCCTTGACCATCGACGCGTCGCGCTGGTCGGAGTCGCGCTCGGCGAGCTCCTTCTCGAGCTCGGGCAGCTCGCCGTAGCGGATCTCGGCCACGCGCTGGAGGTTGCCCTCGCGCTCGGCGCGGTCGGCCTCCATGCGGAGCGAGTCGATCTGCTGCGTGATCTCGCCGATCCGGTCGAGCGCCTCCTTCTCGCGCGCCCAGCGGGCGGCGAGGCCGTCGCGCCGTTCCTTCGCCTCGGCGAGCTCGGCCTCGACCGGCGCGCGCACCTCGTCGGACTCCCCGGCCATCGCCGTGAGCTCGATCTCGAGCTGCGTCACGCGCCGGTTCGCCTCGTCGAGCTCGACCGGAGACGACTCGATCTCCATCTTGAGCCGGGACGCGGCCTCGTCGACGAGGTCGATCGCCTTGTCGGGCAGCTGCCGGTCGGAGATGTACCGCTCGGAGAGAACGGCTGCGGCGACGAGCGCGGCGTCGCGGATCCGCACCTTGTGGTGCGCCTCGTAGCGCTCCTTCAGGCCGCGGAGGATCGCGATCGTGTCCGAGACGGACGGCTCGCCGACGAAGACAGGCTGGAAGCGCCGCTCGAGCGCGGCGTCCTTCTCGATGTGCTTGCGGTACTCGTCGAGCGTCGTCGCGCCGACGGCGCGGAGCTCGCCGCGCGCGAGCATCGGCTTGAGCATGTTCGCGGCGTCGACGGCACCCTCGGCGGCGCCCGCGCCGACGATCGTGTGCAACTCGTCGATGAAGAGGATGATCTCCCCGGCCGCGTTCTCGATCTCCTCGAGCACGGCCTTGAGCCGCTCCTCGAACTCGCCGCGGTACTTCGAGCCCGCGAGCAGGCCGCCGATGTCGAGCGCCCAGACGCGCTTGCCCTTGAGCGACTCCGGGACGTCGCCGGCGACGATGCGCTGCGCGAGCCCCTCGACGATCGCGGTCTTGCCGACGCCGGGCTCGCCGATCAGGACGGGGTTGTTCTTCGTCCGGCGGGACAGCACCTGGATCACGCGACGGATCTCCTCGTCGCGGCCGATGACCGGATCGAGCTTGCCCGACTCCGCCGCCTCGGTCAGGTCGCGGCCGAACTTCGCCAGCGCCTGGTACGTGCCCTCTGGATCCTGCGAGGTGACGCGGCGCCCGGCGGTGACCTCGGCGATCTTCGCGAGCAGCTGCTCGCGCGGCACGACGTCGAGCGCCAGCAGCAGGTGCTGCGCCGCGACGTACTCGTCCTCGAGCTTCTTCGCCTCGTCGAAGGCGCGGTCGAGCACCTTCGAGAGCGCGGCCGACACGGTCGGCTGCTGCTGCGAGCCCTCGATGCGCGGCTTCTGGGCGAGCGCTGCCTCGGCCTGCGCCCGCAATGCGCTCGCATCGGGGACGAGCTCGCGCGGCAGCTCCTGGTCGAGCAGCGCGAGAAGGAGATGCTCGGGATAGAGCTCGGGGTTCCCCATCCGACGCGCCGTCTCCTGCGCGGCCGCGACGGCCTCCTGGGACTTGATCGTCAGCTTGTTGAAGTCCATCCGGTTACTGCCTTTCGGGTAGCCGCTCGTCGCGCAGGAGCACGAGGTCGCGGCGGTACTGCTTGTGGACGTTCTGCACCTCCCGGCGCAGCTCACGCTGCAACCGCTCGATCTGCGCGTGCGCCTTGCGCAGCTCGTCCTCGAGCCGGAGCACGAGCTCGACACCGGCGAGGTTGAGGCCGAGCTCGGTCGTCAGCCGCTGCACGATCCGGAGGCGCTCGACGTCCGCCTCGGAGTAGAGCCGCGTGCCGCCGGGCGTCCGCTGCGGCCGCACGAGCCCCTTCGACTCGTACATGCGCAGCGTCTGCGGGTGCATGCCGACGAGCTCGGCCGCGACCGAGATCATGTAGATCGGGCGCGTGGAGGGCTCCATCAGCCGACCGCCTTCTGCAGCTCTTCGAGCAGCTCGCGCTCCTTCTTGTTCACACGCTTCGGCACCTGGATGCGCACCCGCGCGAGCACGTCGCCCTTGCCCTTGCCGCTCAGCCTCGGCGCGCCGCGGCCCTTGATCCGCAGCAGCTTGCCGTCCTCCGAGCCGGCGGGGATCTTGAGGGACACCACGCCCTCGGGCGTCGGCACCTCGACCTTGCCGCCGAGCGTGGCGGTCGGGAACGAGACCGGCACCTGGACGACGAGGTCGTCGCCGCGCCGCTCGTACGTGGGCGACGTCTCGACCCGCGTGACGACGATCAGGTCGCCGTTCGGGCCGCCGTGCTGGCCTGCCTCGCCCTTGCCCTTGAGCCGGATCTTCGTGCCGTCCTTGACGCCGGGCTTGATCTTGACGGTGAACGTCCGCCGGCGCCGCTCGCGGCCGGTGCCGTGGCACTTCGAGCAAGGCTTCTCGATCACGGTGCCGTTGCCGCGGCAGCGCGGGCACGGCTGCGACAGTGCGAACAGGCCCTGCGACTCGGAGACGACGCCGCGGCCGTTGCACTCCGGGCAGATCACCGGGGACGTGCCCGGCTCCGCGCCGGTGCCGCCGCACTGCGAGCACGCGACGGTGAGCTCGACGGGCACCTTCGCCTCGGCGCCGCGCAGCGAGTCCTCGAACGAGAGCCGCACCTCGGTCTCGACGTCGGCGCCGCGAACGGGCTGCGTCCGTGCGCGCCCGCGGCCGCCGCTGCGGGTCGCACCGCCTACGTTGCCGAAGATGCCGCCGAGGATGTCGCCGAGATCGCCGCTCCATTCGAAGTTGGAGAAGTCGACGTTGGAACCGCCCGGCCCGGCCGGGCCGCGGCCGTTCGTCGAGCCGAAGCGGTCGTACGCCTTCCGCTTCTCGTCGTCGGAGAGGACGTCGTATGCCGTCTGCACCTGCTTGAAGCGCTCCTCGGCCTCCTTGTCGCCCTGGTTCGTGTCCGGGTGGTACTGGCGGGCGAGCTTGCGGTACGCCTTCTTGATCTCGTCGGCCGATGCGCCCTTCTTCACGCCGAGCGTGTCGTAGAGGGACTCAGGCATCGCCCGCCGGCTCCTCCTGCGCCGGCGACGCGGCCGCGACGACGACCCGCGCGGGCCGCACGACGCGCTCGCCGAGCTTGTAGCCCTTCTGCACGACGTCGAGCACCGAGCCCTCCTCGGCCTCGGACGGCTGCGAGAGCAGCGCCTCGTGCAGGTACGGGTCGAACTTCCCGTCGGTCGAGATCGGCTTCACGCCGTGCCGCTCGAGCAGGCCCGCGAGCGCGCGGTGCACGAGCCGGACGCCCTCTTCGAGCTGCGCCTCCTGGTGCTCCTCAGCCGCGGCGAGCGCGCGCTCGAGATCGTCGAGGATCGGGAGCAGCTCGCCGATCAGGCGCTCGTTCGCGAGCGCGACGTACTCCTGCCGCTCGCGGGCCGCCCGCTTCTTGTAGTTCTCGAAGTCGGCTGCCAGCCGCAAGAGGCGATCGTCGTCGGGGGGTGCCTGGCTCGGCTCCGCCGTGCCAGGCACCGGCCTTTCGTCCTGTGCCTCCGTCTCGCCCTGCTGAACGCGCTCCTCGGTCACGAGGTGGGAGCCTCCTCGTCGACCACCTCGTACTCGCCTTCCTCGACGACCTCGTCGCCGGAGTCGGAGCCCGACTCGCCGTTGCCCGCGCCGGCCGCGGAGGCCTGCGCCTGCGCGCTCGCCTCGGCGTACAGCACCTCGGCCAGCTTGTGCGAGGACTCCTGGAGCGCCTCCATCTTGGCGCGGATCTCGCCGAGGTCGTCGCCCTCGAGCGCCTGGCGCAGCTCCATGACCCGGCCCTCGATCGTCGAGGCCTCGGACTCGTCGAGCTTGTCGCGGTGCTCCTTGAGCGAGCGCTCGGTCTGGTACGCGAGCGTCTCGGCCATGTTCTTCGTGTCCGCCGCCTCGCGCAGCCGGTGTGCGTCCTCGGCATGCGACTCGGCGTTGCGGATCATCTCCTGCACCTCGTTGTCGCTCAGGCCCGATCCGCCCTGGATCTGGATCTGCTGGACGTTCCCGGTGCCCATGTCCTTCGCGGACACGTTGATGATCCCGTTGGCGTCGATGTCGAAGGTGACCTCGATCTGCGGCATGCCACGCGGCGCCGGCGGGATCCCGACGAGCTGGAACTTGCCGAGCGTCTTGTTGTAGGTCGCCATCTCCGACTCGCCCTGGAGGACGTGCACCTCGACCGAGGGCTGGTTGTCCTCGGCGGTCGTGAAGACCTCGGACTTCTTGGTCGGGATGGTCGTGTTGCGCTCGATCAGCTTCGTCATCACGCCGCCCTTCGTCTCGATCCCGAGCGAGAGCGGGGTGACGTCGAGCAGGAGGATGTCCTTGACCTCGCCCTTGAGCACCCCGGCCTGGAGCGCGGCGCCGACGGCGACGACCTCGTCGGGGTTGACGCCCTTGTGCGGCTCCTTGCCGATGAGCTCCTTGACCTTCTCCTGCACCGCCGGCATGCGGGTCATGCCGCCGACGAGGACGACGTGGTCGATCTTGGACGAGTCGAGGCCGGCGTCGGACAGCGCCTGCTTCGTCGGCTCGACCGTCCGCTGGAGCAGATCGGCGGTGATCTCCTCGAGCTTCGCCCGCGTGAGCTGCAGGTCGAGGTGCTTCGGACCGTCGGCGGTTGCGGTGATGAATGGCAGGTTGATCTGGGTCGTCATCGTGGACGACAGCTCGATCTTGGCCTTCTCCGCCGCCTCGTACAGGCGCTGGAGCGCCATCTTGTCCTGCGTCAGGTCGATGCCCTGGTCCTTCTTGAACTCCGCAGCCATCCAGTCGACGACCGCCTTGTCGAAGTTGTCGCCACCGAGGTGGTTGTCGCCGGCGGTGGACTTGACCTCGAAGACACCCTCGCCGAGCTCGAGCACGGACACGTCGAACGTGCCTCCGCCGAGGTCGAAGACGAGGATCGTCTGGTCGGAGCCCTCCTTGTCGAGTCCGTAGGCGAGCGCGGCCGCGGTCGGCTCGTTGATGATGCGGAGGACGTTGAGACCGGCGATCTTGCCGGCGTCCTTCGTCGCCTCGCGCTGCGCGTTGTTGAAATACGCGGGCACGGTGATGACGGCGTCCGTCACCGGCTCGCCGAGGTACGACTCGGCGTCCTGCTTGAGCTTCTGGAGGATCATCGCGCTGATCTCCGGCGGGGCGTACTCCTTGCCCTCCGCCTTCACGCGCACGTCCCCGTTCGAGCCCTTGACGACCTCGTACGGGACGATCGTCATCTCCTCGTTGACCTCGTCGAACTTGCGCCCCATGAAGCGCTTGATCGAGAAGATCGTGTTGGTCGGGTTCGTGACCTGCTGCCGCCGCGCCGGGGCGCCGACGAGCCGCTGGCCGTCCTTCGTGAACGCGACGACGGACGGAGTCGTCCTGCCGCCCTCGGCGTTCGGGATGACGGTCGGCTCGCCGACCTCGAGCACGGCCATACACGAGTTCGTCGTGCCCAGGTCGATGCCGATGGTCTTTGCCATGTTGTACTCCTGCCTCCTCGTTGAGAAAATCTCAGTCGGTTTATAGCAGATATTTGGGTGCGGCCGCAAGAGACCGGTAGCAGCCACGATCACGAAACCGTCACGCGCTCTCCACAGGCGAGTCGGCCGCGGACAGCTTCCCGCCTCGTGCGGGCCTGCGCTGTGGAAAAGGACGTCACGCTTCTGTGATCGTGGCTGCTACCGGCCTAGCGGAAGGCGCCGATAAGCGCGCCGCCGGCCACGATCAGGGCCGCGCAGAACACGAGCCTCCTCCCCACGAGCTCCGACTTGCCGAGGAGCAGCGCGGAGAGCGCGACGCCGACGAGCGACTCGATCGCGACGAGCGGCGCGACGATCGAGACGCGGCCGCGGTAGTACGCCTCGAAGAGCGCGACGTAGGAGCCACCGAAGAGCAGCCCCGCAGGGACGAAGCGGAGCCAGCGGCGATCGACTCCGCGCCGTGCCCAGAGCGCGATCAGGACCGTCCCGCCGAGGAGTGCGGCGGCCGCAGCGACCGCGGGCGGCACCGCTGTCCTCTCGACCGCGAAGTGGCGCACGAGGTTGTCGCGGATCGCGAACAGCGTCGCCCCGGCGAGCGCGTAGACCAGGCCGAGCCGGTTCAGGTGCGCCGGCCTGTCGCGCTCCCGCGCGAGCATCACTCCTCCGGCGACGACGAGGACGGCGCCGATCAGGAGCGGCACGCGGGCCGGCTCGCCGAGGACGCCGAGCGCGATCGTCACCGAGACGAGCGGCGCGAGCCCGAAGACCATCGAGACGCGCGACGAGCCCGCGTCGCGGATCGCGAACGTGACGAGGATCTGCGCGGCTCCCGGCGAGAGGAGACCGGCGAGGAGGAACGGCCAAGCCGCGCCGAGGTGAAGCCCGCGCGAGGGCGCCTCGGCCGCAGCCGCGACGAGCGCGACGGCGAGCGCGGTCGCGACCGTCGCGAGCGTCCCGAGGGCGACGTCGGGATCATGCTCGAGGGCCATCCGCAGGGCCACGCTCATCGCGCCGAAGAGGAGCGCCGAGGTGAGGGCGAGCCCGACTGCCGCTATGCCGCCTCCAGCGCATTCTCGGGCGTCGGCCGCCCGTGCGCGAAGAGCGGGACGAACACGTGCGCCAGCGGTCCGATCGAGAGCGCGTAGACGACGGTTCCGACGCCGACGGTCCCGCCGAGCCGCCAACCGACGAACAGTGCCGTCAACTCGATCCCGGTGCGCACGACGCGGATCGAGTGCCCGCGCGCGGCGAGCCCCGTCATCAGACCGTCGCGCGGCCCGGGCCCGAGCCCCGCGCCGATGTACATGCCGGTCGCGACGCCGTTGACGAAGACGCCGCAGACGAGCAGCGCGACCCGCACCCCGAGCGCGTGCGGCGAGTGCACGTGAGCGAGGACGACGTTCATCGTCGCGCCGATGAGGATCACGTTGCTCACCGTCCCGATCCCGGGCCGCTGGCGCAGCGGGATCCAGAGCAGCAGGACGATGCCGCCAACGATGATCGCCCACGTCCCGATCGCGAGGCCGAACGTCCGCGAGAGGCCCTGGTGGAAGACGTCCCAGGGATCGAGCCCGAGGCCCGCGAGGACGAGCAGCGACGAACTGACGCCGTAGAGGAGCAGGCCGGCGTAGAGCTGGACGAGGCGCGCACGCACGTCCCGAACGTACACTCGCGCGATGCCCGCGGAGACGACGCTCGGCGCCCGGCTCGCGGAGGAAGCCGCCGAGCGCTTCCTCCGCTACGTCCGGATCGATACCCAGTCGGACGAGGAATCCGACACCTACCCGAGCACCGAGAAGCAGCTCGACCTGCTGCGGCTGCTCCGCGACGAGCTCGAGCAGGCCGGGCTGGACGACGCCGCCATCGACGAGCACGGCTACGTCACGGCGACGCTCCCGGCGACCGTCGCGCACGAGGTTCCGACGATCGCGTACTTCGCGCACGTGGACACGGCGCGCGAGGTGAGCGGCGCCGGCGTCTCCCCACGGCGCGTCCGTTACGAGGGAGGCGAGATCCGGCTCGGCGACTCGGGCCAGTCGATCCGGCCCGAGCTGTCGCCGGAGCTCGCGAACCACGTCGGACACGAGCTGATCACGACCGACGGGACGACGCTGCTCGGCGCCGACGACAAGGCGGGCGTCGCCGAGATCATGGCCGCGGCCGCCCATCTCGCCGCGCACCCGGAGATCCCGCACGGGCCGGTCAAGGTCGCGTTCAACCCCGATGAGGAGGTCGGCCGCGGAGTCGTCCACTTCCCGGTCGAGAGTTTCGGCGCGACAGCGGCCTACACCGTCGACGGCTCGACCGCCGGCGAGCTCCAGTCGGAGACGTTCTCCGGCGCGCAGGTGCGCATGCACATCCACGGCCGCGCGATCCATCCGGGCTGGGCGAAGGACGAGCTCGTGAACGCGATCAAGCTCGCCGGCGAGATCCTTTCCCGCCTCCCGCAGGACCGCCTCTCTCCCGAGACGACGGAGGAACGCGAGGGCTACGTCCACCCCGTGCTCGTCCAGGGCGACTCGACCGAGGTGGAGCTGCGGTTCATCGCGCGCGACTTCGACGACGACCGGCTCGCCGAGCACGTCGCCTTCCTCCGCGGCCTCGCGGAGGAGGTCGCCGCGGCCGAGCCGCGCTGCTCGATCGAGGTCGAGGACCGGATCCAGTACCGCAACACACGCTCCGGGCTCGAGCGGCATCCGCAGATCGTCGCGAACCTCGAGGAGGCGATCCGCCGCGTCGGGCTCGAGCCGAAGCAGACGGCCATCCGCGGCGGGACGGACGGCTCCGCACTGACCGAGATGGGCCTGCCGACCGCGAACGTCTTCACCGGCGGCCACGACGCGCACAGCGAGCGAGAGTGGATCTGCATCGAGGACATGGGCCTCGCCGCCGCGACGCTCGTCGAGCTCGCGCGCGTGTGGGCCGAGTAACGGCGGGTACGCTGACCGCGTGGAGCCGCTCCTCGACCGGCTCGGGCGTCCTCTCGAGACGCTGCGGGTCTCGATCACCGACCGCTGCAACTTCCGCTGCGTCTACTGCATGCCGAAGGAGGTCTTCGGGCGCGACCACGCGTTCCTCGAGCGGCGCGAGCTGCTCTCGCTCGAGGAGCTGGCGCGGGTCGTCGGCCTCTTCGCGGGCCTGGGCGTCCGCACCGTGCGGATCACGGGAGGCGAGCCGCTCGTCCGCCGCAACGTCGAGCACCTGGTCGAACTGCTGGCCGCGATCAGGACGCCGGACGGCGAGCCGCTCGAGCTCGCGCTGACGACGAACGGCTCGCTCCTCCCACAGAAGGTGGAGGCGCTCGCAGCCGCGGGCCTCAGCCGCGTCACCGTCAGCCTCGACTCGCTCGACGACGAGGCCTTCCGTGCCATGAACGACGTCGACTTCCCGGTGCAGCGCGTGCTCGAGGGGATCGGCGCGGCCGCGGCGGCCGGTCTCCCCGTCAAGGTCAACGCGGTCGTCAAGCGCGGCACGAACGACGCCGACGTCGTGGCGCTCGCCGAGCACTTCCGGGGCAGCGGGCACGTGCTCCGCTTCATCGAGTACATGGACGTCGGCTCGACCAACGGGTGGCGGCTCGAGGACGTCGTCAGCGCCGAGGAGATCGTCGGCCGGATCTCCGAGCGCTGGCCGCTCGAGCCGGTGACGGCCGAGCGGCCCGACGCAACCGCGCGCCGCTGGCGATACCTCGACGGCGCGGGTGAGATCGGCGTGGTCGCGTCGGTGACGCAGCCGTTCTGCGGCGGGTGCTCGCGCGCGCGGCTCTCGGCCGAGGGCCGCCTCTACACGTGCCTGTTCGCCGCTCGCGGCCACGACCTGCGCGCCCCGCTTCGGCTCGGCGCCTCCGACGAGGAGCTCGTCGAGCACCTCCACGGCATCTGGACACGCCGCACCGACCGCTATTCCGAGCTGCGAACGGCCGAGACCGCTTCGCTGCCGAAGGTCGAGATGTCGTACATCGGCGGCTAGCCCGGCGTCTTGCCCAGCCTTTAGAATCGACCCCATGGAGCGGGTCGTCGCGCTCGGTCAACGCGTGCTCCCTCGTGGGTGGCGCGATTTCGGCCTCCAGCTGTTCATCTGGTTCGGCTTCTATTTCTCGTACCTCGCCGTCCGGCACCTGACCGACCGCGATCCCACCAAGGCGATCGTGAACGGCCTGCGCGTGATCTCGCTCGAGCAGCGCTTCAGCCATCACCTCTTCGAGCTCACGGTCGAGCGGATCGCCGACTCGTCCGCGACGCTCCTCACCGCCACCGCCTGGACGTACTGGAATTCGGAGTTCACCGTCATCGGCCTGACGCTGCTCTGGGTCTACCTGCGCCGGCACGAGCGATTCGGCCGCTTCCGGAACACGATCCTGCTGGCCAATCTGATCGGGCTCGTCGGGTTCGCGCTGATGCCGACGGCGCCGCCGTGGATGTTCCCGCACATGGGGTTCGTCGACGGCGTCAACCACCAGAGCGCGTTGCTGCAGACGCTGGGCAACTCGTACGCGGCGATGCCGAGCCTGCATGCCGCGGACGCACTCATCGTCGGCTGGTTCATGGTCATCACGTCCCGGACGATCTGGGCGAAGGCGTTGTGGGCGCTCTGGCCTCTCTGGGTCTGGTTCTGCGTGATCGCGACGGCGAACCACTACGTGCTCGACGTGCTCGCGGGAATCGGCGTCGCGGTGGCCGCCCTCCTCGCCATCACGTGGCTGCCGCGGCTCGGGCCACGCCTGCGGAACCTCGGTCCGGCCATCGCAAACCTGCTATAGTTCGACATAGCAGGATTGCGATGTCGGAGATGAACGCGACCCTACGGCTCCGCCGCGTCAAGAACGGATACACGACCGGCGCCCGCTCACTCGCCAGCCGCTCGGTCTCGAGGCTCGCTCGCACCCGTGTCACGCCGAACGTCCTCACGGCGACCGGCGTCTCGCTCTGTCTCCTGGCGGCCGTTCTCGTCGGCTTCGAAGCCCGCAGCCCGTGGTTGTTCTACTGGCTCGCGGCGGTGACCTTCGTCGTCGGTTCGCTGCTCGACATCCTCGACGGCGCACTCGCCCGGGCGGGCGGAAAGTCGACTCCATTCGGAGCGTTCATCGACTCCACGACGGACCGCGTGGGCGAGGGAGCGATGCTCGCCGCGATCGCTCTCGCATTCTCGCGACACGGCCAGGACTGGGCCGTCGTGATGGCCGTCGCGGCCGTCGTCGGCTCGTTCCTCGTGTCGTATACACGGGCCCGCGCCGAGGCGCTGGGCCTGCGCGGCGACGTGGGTCTGGGCTCGCGCGCCGAGCGCGTCGTGGTCATCACCGCCGGGCTCGTCTTCGCACCGTGGGGCGGCCTGCCGTGGGCGATCGTCGTGCTCGCGGCGACGGCGTGGCTCACGGTCGTCCAACGCATCCTGCACGTCCGCAAGCAACTTTCCGGAGGAACCAGTGGCATCGACCAACGGTAGGGCACGCCTCGACGACGGCAAGGTCCGCGTCGCGATCGTCGGAGTCGGCAACTGCGCCAATTCGCTGCTCCAGGGCGTCGAGTACTACAAGGACGCGCCGGACGACCACTTCGTCCCGGGCCTCATGCACGTGAACCTCGGCGGCTATCACGTCCACGACGTCGAGTTCACGGCCGCGTTCGACGTGGTCAAGGGCAAGGTCGGAGAGGACCTCTCCGACGCGATCTGGGCGCACCCGAACGACACCATCAAGTTCGCGGACGTCCCCAAGACCGGCGTCAAGGTCTCCCGCGGGATGACCCACGACGGGCTCGGCAAGTACCTGTCGCAGGTCGTCGAGAAGGCCCCCGGCAAGACGGACGACATCGTCGGGATCCTCAAGGAGACCCAGACGGACGTCGTAGTCAGCTACCTCCCCGTCGGCTCGGAGGCGGCGGCGAAGTGGTACGCCGAGCAGGTGCTCGAGGCGGGCTGCGCGCTCGTCAACTGCATGCCCGTCTTCATCGCCCGCGAGGACTACTGGGGCAAGCGGTTCGAGGAGAAGGGCCTGCCGATCATCGGCGACGACATCAAGTCGCAGGTCGGCGCCACGATCACGCACCGCGTGCTCACGAGCCTCTTCCGCGAGCGCGGCGTCCACCTCGACAAGACGATGCAGCTCAACGTCGGCGGCAACTCGGACTTCCTCAACATGCTCGAGCGGGAGCGCCTCGAGTCGAAGAAGATCTCGAAGACGAACGCCGTCACGTCCATGCTCGACTACGACCTCGGCGCGCAGAACGTCCACGTCGGCCCGTCCGACTACGTGCCGTGGCTCACCGACCGCAAGTGGGCCTACATCCGGATGGAGGGCTCGGCCTTCGGCGACGTCCCGCTCAACGTCGAGCTGAAGCTCGAGGTGTGGGACTCCCCGAACTCCGCAGGCATCGTGATCGACGCCGTCCGCATGGCGAAGCTCGCCCTGAACAACGGCGTCGCCGGCGCACTCGTCGGCCCGAGCTCGTACCTCATGAAGTCGCCGCCGCAGCAGATCGTCGACGACGAGGCGTACGAGCTGACCGAGGAGTTCATCCGCAAGAACCGGCGCAAGACGAAGGCCAAGGACAAGGCGAAGGCCTCTACGAAATGAGCGTCCGCCGCCTCTTCTGGCTTGGGGCGGCGGTTCTCTTCTCCATCGCCGCGCTCGTCGCCATGGCCGCGGTGCTCGGCGGCAGCTTCGGCGACACGCAGGCGCGGACTTTCGAGACGTGCGGCATCGCATTCGTGTGCGGTGCCGCAGCGCTCACGGGGCTGGCCTGCCACGATCGCGGCGTCATCCGACCGGCCGCGTGGGCGGCGATCGCCCTCGGCGTCGCCTCGTTCTTGGCGTGGACGGGCGGTGTGTGGACGGATACGTCCCACAACGCGTACCGGAAGCTCGCGGGCGTCCTCGGAGTCTGGATGCTCGTAGCGCTCGTCGTGACGACTCTGCGCCTGCTCGCGTCCTCGCCGCGGGTGCTGACCGCGCTCGTGCCGGCGACCTGGGGCGCGGCCGTGCTGACCGGGTTGGTCGCGACGGAGATGATCCTGGCCGAGGACGGCGGCCCGTGGCAGCTCGTGGTGGTGCTCGTGATCCTGACCGCGCTCGGCTACGCCCTGACGCCGGCCCTCCAGCGCTTCTGGTCCGCCGGAGAGGCGCCGGAGAAGTCCGAGGCGTCCGCGCGGTTGCTCGGCAGCCTCGGCGACATCGAGTTCTTCGCCGTCCGCGGCGACGCACGGTCGGTGACGATCGGCTCTACGCGGGCTCGTCTCGACTCGGGCGAGGGAATCGTCCTCCGCGAGCGCGGAGCGACGTAGCCTGAGCCCGATGGACGGCCTCGAGATCCACTCCGCGCGGTCGCTTCCGCCCGCCGAGCGTGCCGAACTCTTCAACGCGGCATACGAGGGATACCACGTCCCGTTCCACGTCGACGTGGCGACGCTCGAGTTCATGGACGACGCATTCGACCTCGATCTCGACGCATCCCGGATCGCGTTCCGCGACGGCGACCCGGTCGGGCTCGGCAACCTCGGCGTCCGGGGCGAGGACGCCTGGATCGGCGGCGTTGGTGTGGTCACGGCCGCGCGCCGCTCGGGCGTCGGCGAGGCGCTCATGCAGGCTCTTCATGAGCAGGCGCGGGAGCGCGGCGTGCGGCGGGTCTGGCTCGAGGTGATCGTCGAGAACAGCGGAGCGTTCGCGCTCTACGAGAAGCTCGGCTACCGGACCATTCGCGACCTCGAGGTGTGGTCACTCCCGGCGGCCGACGAGGCGGATCTGCCGATGCGCGAGGTTCCCGTCGCCGAGGCGCAGGCACGCGTCCGCGAACTGGGCAGCGCGCGCGAGCCGTGGCAGCGCGCCGACGAGACGATCGCGAACTACGGCGATGCTCTCGGCCTCGCGACCGACGAGGGGGCGGCCCTCTACCGCACCGGGGGCGCCGTGCAACTGCTGCAGGTCGCCGGCGACGCGGAGCCGTTGCTCCGCTTTCTCCGCGGGCTCGGCTCCGTCAGCGTCCTCAACCTGCCCGAGGACGACCCCGCCGCGGCGGCGCTTCGCTCGCTCGGCGCGGCGGTTGCTGTCCGCCAGCACGAGATGCTCCTCGAGCTGTAGAAGCTCCGAGAACTAGACTCGACGCGTGCGTGTCGCGCTGGTCACGCCGTTCGCCTGGTCGCAGCCGCACGACGTGAACGAGCACGTGGACGGCCTCGCCCGCGAGCTGCGCCGTCGGGACCACGAGGTCACCGTGCTGGCTCCGTCGAACCGCGCCCGCGATCTCTCCCGGAGCAGACATGTCCTCGCAAGTAACGACTTGTCGCTTGGTGAATTCGTGGCGCTCGGCCCGGCGGTGCCGATCTCCCGGCGGAGCCGGATGGGCGTGCCGGTCGGTGTCCGTGCCAGCCTCTCCCTCGCGCTCGCGCGCGGACGCTTCGACGTCGTCCACGGCTTCGAGCCGGGCCTGCCGAGCCTCTCCTACCTCGCCCTGCGTGACTCCTCGGCGCTCACCGCGGCGACCTTCTTCTCGGCCGAACGGCTCGGCTACCCCCCGGGTCGCGCGCAGCGGGAGCGCCTGCTCGGGCGCATCGACGCGCTCCTCGCGACGAGCGACGAGGTGATGGAGGCGGCCGCCGTTCGCTTCCCCGGCCGCTACGAGCTCGTGCCGAACGGCGTCGATCCCGAGCTCTTCGCGCCGGACGAGAAGAAGCAGGTCGTCGTGCTCGAGTGGCGCCAGACCGAACGGCCGCTGCTGCGTGCGCTCGTGCGCGAGCTCGCGGAGCAGGCCGGCTGGGAGCTCGTGCTCCTGCGCACGCGGACGCCCGCCTCGCGGCCGGCCGTCTCGCGGCGGCTGCGCGGGAGGATGCGCGTCCGAACCGGGCGCACCGGCATCGCGCGGGCCGAGCTGCTGCGCTCGGCTGCGATCTTCGTCCCCGCGGAGGAAGGCCTGCCGCGCCTCGTCGCGGAGGCTCGGACGGCGGGCGCCGCGATCGCCGACCCGCCCGGTCGTGCCGCACAGCCGGAGCTCGCCGCCGCGGAGACCGCCCGCATGATCGAGGACGAGGCGTTCCGCGAGCGCCGCGCCCGCGAAAGCCTCGCCGCCGCACAGTCGCAGACGGTGGAAGCGCTCGCGGACCACGTCGAAGCCGTCTACGAGCGGCTTGCGTCGCGGCGGAGAAGCGCTACGGGCCGGCCGCCGCTCGAGGATCGCGACTGGATCGCCGCCGACCTCCACCTCCACACGAGCTGGTCGCACGACTGCTCGATCGACGTCGACGAGCTGATCGACCACGCGGAGGCGCAGGGGCTCGGTGCGATCGCCGTCACCGACCACAACGTCTTCGGGGGCGCTCTCGAGGCCGTCGAGCGCGCGCGCGGCCGCCGCCTCGTGGTCATCCCGGGTGAGGAGATCAAGACGGACGACCAGGGCGAGGTGATCGGGCTCTTCCTCCAGGAGGAGATCCCGCGGGCCATGTCGTTCGAAGACACCGTCGCCGCGATCCGCGCCCAGGGAGGCCTCGTCTACCTCCCGCATCCGTTCGACCGCATGCACGCCATCCCGAAGCCGGCGACGCTGCACCGGCACCTGTCCGAGATCGACGTGTTCGAGGTCTACAACGCGCGCCTGCTCTTCGAGGCGTACAACGACGAGGCGCTCCGCTTTGCGCGCAAGTACAACCTCACGCCCGGTGCCGGGTCAGACGCGCACGTTCTCGCCGGGGTCGGCACGGGGGCCGTGCGGATGCGCCGCTTCAGCGGGCCGGAGGAGTTCCTCGTCTCGCTCCACGACGCCGAGGTCCTGCGCCGACCGAAGTCGCTCGTCTACCTGCAGGGGCTGAAATGGGTGGCGCAGGCGAAGGAGCGCGTGCGCTAGCAGCGGGCGGGAAGCGGTGCCCGCACGAGCAGCTCCGGCCCTTCGAAGCGCAGCTCGAGCTGGCCGAGCACGCGGCTCAGGACGGCGATCGCCGCACCGTTGTCGCTCCGGACGAGGGCCGTCACCTCGACGATGCCGGCGGCGCACGCGTCGGCGACGAGCTCCTGGGCGAGCGCCGAGCCGATGCCGCGCCCCTGGTACGCGTCGGCGACCTCGAAGGCGATCTCCGCGCCGGCCCCCGTGCGCACCAGCCGAGCGAGGGCGACCGGCTCGGGATCGCCGTCGACCCAGGCGACGAGCGCGTGATGGGTTGCGTCCACGGCCGCGAGCCAGCGCAGCTCCTGCTCGCCGAGCCTGGGCTTGTGCCCGTTGAAGCGCGCGTGCCGCGACGCCTCTCCGAGCCGCTCGAACACGGCCTCAACCGTCGCGGTGTCCCCGCGGCGGAGCGGCCGGACGATCAGCTCCGGCCCGTGCTGCGTCCTCACGACGCGCGTGTGCATACCCACCCCGACGCACGGGCGCGGCCGGATCTTCCACGCCCCGAGGCAAGGAACGGGTGCCCTGGTCCCGAAACCCGTTCCCGAGGGCACTCTGTGACCGTGGCGAACGACGAGATCTACGAGAAGTACCTGCAAAAGGCCATCACCGAGATCAACACTCTCGGTGACGAGCTCGCGCAGGCGGCGAACGGGACGCGCGTCCCGGTGCTCGGCTCCGGCCATCCGCTCGCCGACGTCTTCCTGCTCAAGCACAGCCCGCAGGCTTCCGAGCTGCAGGAGGGCGTCGCATTCTACGGTCGCGCCGGCAACGCGCTGCTCAAGTCGCTGCAGCGGCTGCACGTCGACCCGATGGCGATCTACGGCACGAACTGCCTCAAGTTCGCCGGCGGCGACGAGGAAGAGTCGCGACCGTTCCTCCTCCGCGAGCTGCACATCGTCCAGCCGAAGCTCGTGGTCGCCATGGGCGAGCCCGCGCGCGAATTCCTCAACGCCGTGGAGTTCCCACTCGCGCGCGAGCTGCAGCCCGTGGAGGGAGAGCTCCAGGAGTTCACGCCGACGATCCAGGGTCTCGTCACGCCCGACATCGACGCGTCGCTCGACGAGCAGCCGGCGAAGACGGCCTTCTGGAACGCCTTCAAGGTGCTCGGCGAGTGGTGGAGCCAGACGCCGCCGTACTGAGGCGCGCCGCGGCGTTCGTGCTCCTCGCCGCCGCCGTCGTCACCTGGTACCTCGTCGCCCCGCACCTCGGCTACGCGGGGCACTGGCCGACGATCGCGATCGTCGCGGCCGGAGTCCTGCCGGCGACGCTGGGCCTCATCTATCTCGCGCTGCCGCTGTGGTCGAACCGGTGGATGATCGTCGCCGCCGTGGTGCTCGGGCTCGTCGCGTTCGGGACGTGGGAGGCCGGCTGGCACCTCGCCTCGAACTTCGCGAAGCTCGCCGCGTACACGTGCTTCGGCTGGGCGTTCCTGCGGCTGTTCGAGGAGCTCGCCTGGGTCGTCCTCGTGGCGGCGATCATCCCCTTCGTCGACGCGATCTCGGTCGCCGCGGGGCCGACGAAGGCGATCGTCCACCACCACGTCGAGGTCTACTCCGCGGTCGCGGTCGCGTTCGTGGCGCCGGCCGGAGGCGCCGCGTTCCTCGGCCCGCCGGACATCATGTTCTACGCCCTCTTCCTCGCGGGAACGGTGCGCTGGCAGCTGCGTCCGGGCTGGACGTGGATCGCGATGACCGGGATGTACTCGCTGACGCTCGTGGTCGCGAACCTGGCAAACGTCGACGGCCTGCCCGCCCTGCCGTTCCTCTCCGCGGGCTTCCTGCTCGCGAACTGCGACCTGCTCTGGCGGAGGCTCAGACCGGCTCGGTAACGCGCTCGACCAGCGCGACGCACTCGACGTGCGGCGTGTGCGGGAACATGTCCACCGGGGTCACGCGCCGCAACTGGTAGCCGTAGTCCTCGCGCAAGGCCTTGACGTCGCTCGCGAGCGTGGTCGGGTTGCACGAGACGTAGACGAGCCGCGGCGCGCCGATGCGGCCGAGTCGCCGCAGCGCCTTGCCGGCCAGTCCCGCTCGGGGCGGGTCGACGACGACGACCTCGGGCGGGCCGGAGCGCTCGAGCAGCTCCTCGACGACCTCGCCGACATTGCCCGCGAAGAAGGCCGCGTTCGCGATCCCGTTCAGCTCCGCGTTCTCGAGCGCGCAGGCGACGGACTCCTCCGAGACCTCGATCCCCCAGACCGTGAGCGCGTCGTTCGCGAGCGAGAGCCCGATCGTGCCGATGCCGCAGTAGAGGTCCCAGACGGTCTCGTCCCCGGTCAGCTGCGCCGCGTCGCGGGCGAGCCCGTAGAGCACCTCCGCCATCGCCGTGTTCGTCTGGAGAAACGCGTTCGGCCGCACGCGAAACCGCAGGCCGCACAGCTCCTCCTCGATCCAGTCCTCGCCCCAGAGCAGCCGCGTCGGCAGGTTCGTCACCTCGGCCGGCGTGTCGTTGACCGCCCAGTGGATCGAGCGCACCTCCGGAAAGCGGCGGAGCACGTCGACGAGGTAGCCCGTCTCGAACTTGTCGCCGGGTGCGGTCACGAGCTGGACGAGCGCCTGACCGGTGTTGCGACCCTCGCGCACGACGAGGTGGCGGAGGTAGCCGCTGCCGTCGGCCTGCGAATACGCCTCGAGCCCCTCCTCGCGCGCCCAGTCGCGGACGGTGTCGCGGATCCGGTTGCCGAGCTCGTCGGTGAGCCAGCAGCGCTCGATCTCGAGCACCTCGTCCCAGCGCCCAGCCTTGTGGAAGCCCAGCGCCGGCCCCGCCGGGGTCGAGGTGAAGGAGTACTCGAGCTTGTTGCGGTAGTGGAAGATCTCGGGCCGGCACGGGACGATCTGCTCGAGCGGCGGCCCGGGGATGCCGCCCAGCCGCTGCAGCGCGTCCCGCACCTGCGCCTGCTTCTGCTCGAGCTGCGCCTCGTACGCGAGATCCTGGAAGCGGCACCCGCCGCAGGCCGGAAAGTGCGCACACGGCGCCTCGACCCGCTCGGGCCCGGGCCGCAGCACCTCGGTCGCGAGCGCCTCCGCGTGGCTCCGCTTGACCTTCGTCACCCGCGCCCGGACGCGGTCGCCGGGCAGCCCGCGCCGCACGAAGACGACGAAGCCGTCGAGCCGCGCGACGCCGTTGCCCCCGTACGCGAGCGAGTCGACGTCGAGCTCGAGCTCCTCCCCCTTCGCCACCGGAGCGGCCATGTCAGGCCAGCGTCGTGACGAAGATCTTGCGCTCGCGCGGACCGTCGAACTCGCAGAAGAAGACGCCCTGATACGTGCCGAGCGCAAGGCTCCCGTCGCGCAGCGGGATGAGCACCTGCGGGCTCGACGCGAGCGAGGCGCGCGCGTGAGAGGGTGCATTCGGCCCGTCCTCGTCCTCGTGGCGCCATTCCCAGTCGTCGCCGACGACTCGCTGGAACGCGTTCTCGAGGTCCGTCACGAGCTCGGGATCGATGCGCTCGTTGATCGCGACGCCCGCGGTCGTGTGCGGGACGTAGACGAGCGCGGCGGTCGCGCCATTCGTGCCGTCGAGTGCGTCCCGCACGAGATCGGTGATCTCGATCAGCTGGGTCTTGCGGTCGGTCCGGAGAGAGATCTCGCGCACGGGTCTATCCTACGAACCCGCATGCCGGGACCGCTTGAGCAAGGAGAGATCGACGCGCTGAGCGCAGACGCGGACCGCTTCCTCGCGGAGATGGACGAGGAGACGTACCTGCACTTCTCGGGCCAGAAGGAGACGTACGAGCTCGCGCCGATCTACGAACGGCACGAGCGCCTGATACAGCTCGACACGGCGCTCGCGCTCGGCGCCTCGGTCGACGGCGATCGCCGCCGCCGCGAGCTGTGGAAGTTCACCTGCGAGGGCTACCTCGGCAACTTCGTCAGCGAGGAGGCGGAGCGAGTCGCCGAGCTCGAGGCGACGCTCACGGCGACGGTCGACGGCGAGGAGATCCCGTACCGGATGCTCAAGCCTCGCATGATGAACGAGGAAGACCGAGACGCACGCGCGCGGATCGAGGCGGCGAGGAACGAGCTCACCGAGGAGCACCTCAACACGCTCGAGCTGCAGGCGGCGCAGGTCGTCCAGCGCGAGACGGAGCGCCTCGGTGCCGGGAACCAGGTGGATCTGTACCGAGCCTTCGGCTTCCCGCTCGACGACCTCGCCGAGCAGTGCCGTCGCTTCCTGGCCGAGACCGAGAGCCTGTGGGAGGAGGCCGGCGACCGCTTCTTCCGCTCGCGGGTCGGGCTCGGGCTCGACGAGATCGCGCGCTTCGACGTCGGTCGCGCCTGGCGCGGCGCGGAGTGGGACTCCGCGTTCCCGCCGGAGCGCATGCTTCCCGCGCTGGAGGTGACGCTCGCCGACCTCGACATCGACCTCCGCTCGCAGGCGGGCGTCGAGCTCGACCTCGAGGAACGGCCGAACAAGGATCCGCGAGCATTCTGCTCCCCGATCGAGGTGCCCGGCCGCGTCGTGCTGGTAATGAAGCCGCAGGGTGGACCGGACGACTGGCGTGCCCTCTTCCACGAGGCCGGCCACACGGAGCACTTCGCCCACACGGACGCCTCGCTCTCACCGGAGGAGCGGCGGCTCGGCGACAACGCGGTCACCGAAGGCTGGGCGATGCTGCTCGAGCACGTCACGATCGACCCGGTCTGGCTCGAGCGGCGCCTCGATTTCCCGCGTCCCTACGAATTCGCCGCGGAAGGCGCGACGCAGCTCCTCTGGATCGTCCGCCGCTACTGCGCGAAGCTCCTCTACGAGCTCGAGTTCCACTCGGCCGAGGAGATCACCGGCCTGCGCCCGCGCTACGTCGAGCTGCTCGCCGACGCGACGAAGGTCGAGCCTTCCGGCACCGACTACCTCAACGACATCGACGACGGCTTCTACGCCTCGCAGTACCTGCGTGCGTGGGCGCTGGAGGCGCAGCTTCGCGCCTACCTGCGCGAGCGCTTCGGCAACGCCTGGTTCTCGCACCGCGAGGCGGGCTCCCTCCTCCGCGAGCTCTGGGCCGAGGGGCAGAAGCCGACCGCCGACGAGCTCCTCGACGAGGTCACAGGCGAGAAGCTCGAGCTCGCTGCCGTCGGCGACCGGATCCGCGAAGCGCTCGCCGCCGTCTGAACGGCGACGGGCGGCCGGAGCCGCCCGTCGACAAACACGCGAGGAAGACGCGGCTACTTCTGCTCCGCTTTCCCCTCGATCGTCTTGTGACCCGTGCCGACGCCGATCTCGATCTTGCGCGGCTTCGGCTGCTCCGGCTTGCGGACGTGCACCTGGAGCACGCCGTGCTCGTACTTCGCCGAGACGGCGTCCTCGTCGACGCCCTGCGGAAGACCGATCGTGCGCGTGAAGGTGCCGAACCGGCGCTCGAAGCGGAAATACCTTCCCTCCTCGACCTTCTGCTCGCGCTCGCGCTCCGCGGAGATCGTCAGCGCGCCGTCCTCGAGCTCGACCGAGATGTTCTCCTCGGGAATTCCGGGTAGGTCGAACGCATAGACGACCTCCTCCTCGGTCTCCCAGACGTCGGCGGTCGGGACCCAGCTCTGCGTGGCCCGGCCGTCGCCCTCGAGAAGGCCGTTCATGAAACGGCTCATCTCGTTCTGCACGGCGGCGAGCTCGCGGAACGGCTCCCAGCGAACAAGCGTGGCCATGTGGTTCCTCCTTGCGTCGTACGTAGTACTTATTGCTCGATACAAGATAAAACCTTAGTTCCATGTTGTCAACTCCCTCAAACCTAGGCTCCGCCCATGCTCCCGCTGCGTGACAGCGTCCGGGGCCGCACGACCCCGTATGTCACGGTCGGCCTCATCGTCGCGAACTTCCTCGTCTTCTTCTGGGAGCTGAGCAGCCCCGGCATCGACGTCCACGTCGAACGGGACGGCTTCTATCCGTGCGCGGTCCGGGGCCCGTGCCATCTGCCCGCCGGGTTCCACGCCCTCCCCTGGTTCGAGAGCGTCTTCACCGGGATGTTCATGCACGCCGGCTGGGCCCACATCCTCGGGAACATGCTCTTCCTCTGGATCTTCGGCAACAACATCGAGGACGCCCTCGGGCACGTCGGGTTCTTCTTCTGGTACCTCGCAGCCGGCGTTGCGGCGATGGCGGTGCAGACCACCGTGACACTCGCCTTCGCGGACCCGAGCGCGGCGAGCATCCCGAACATCGGCGCGAGCGGCGCGATCGCGGGAGTCCTCGGCGCGTACTTCGTGCTGCTCCCCACCTCCCGCGTGCTCACCCTGATCTTCATCGGGATCATCCTGATCCGCGAGATTCCGGCGATCTGGTTCCTCGGCGTCTGGATCGCACTGCAGGCGTGGATCGGCGGGCTCTCACTCCTGCATCCGCAGTCGGGCGGCGGCGTCGCGTTCTTCGCCCACATCGGCGGCTTCGCCTTCGGCGTGCTCAGCGCCCTCATCCTCGTGGCCCTCCGGGGACGGCCGCGCGCCGTGCAGACGTTCCTCCGCTAACGCTGAGGATTCGCGCGGAATGCGACGGGCATGCCCTCCGTTGAACCCGGCATGACGACTCTCGAGGACATCCACACCGAGATCGAGCGCCTGAGCGAGGAGCGGACCGCGCTCTGGCACAGGCTCTCCGACCACCACGACCCGGAGGTCCGGGCCGAGATCCATGCGATCGACGCGAAGCTCGACCGCCTCTGGGACGAGCACCGGACCCTTCGTGCCCGGCTCCGCTTCGGCGACCGCGACCACATCGTCGCGAGAGCGCGGGTCGAGGAGCGGCTCGAGCGGGCCGCCTGAGCCGACCGGCGCTCTACACTGAAGCTCCCC
>DASSZE010000045.1:0-20255 GCA_035713675.1 Gaiellaceae bacterium
GATGTCGCTCACGAAGGCAGCATGGGCGTCGCGCCGAGCACGGAGCGGGACTAGACCGAAGCCTCCGGGCGATGAGCTAGGCGGAAGCCGAATGCATTGCTCGGGGGTGGACGAAACCGCCACCGGCTCGGCGAACTTGTGGTCCGAGGTGGTCGAGCTGGGGAAGCAGGTCCCGCAGGCCGCGGCAGAGAGCGCCGTCGAGACTGCGAAGCAGGAAGGCCATCAGCACGGCGAGGAGTTGTCCTCGTCGAAGCAAGAGAAGGCGAGAAGGGGCGTTAGCCGAACCGGCGGCTGACCAGATGTGAGGCCGGGAGGGCGGCGAGGCGCCGGGGTGGTTAGGCGCGACTGTCCTCCTCAAACGACAGAAGGTTGTCGACCTGCCTCGACGCATGCGCTCTGGCCCGGGTGGGACTGGTGGCGGACTCAAACCCAGTGTTCTGAGGACAGCGGGTTGGGGATCTGCGTATCCGCAAGCTGGGACAGCGCGTTCTCGCCTCGTCTCCCTTCGCACAGAGAGGATTGCCCGTGAGCGTTCAGGCACCAATCAAGCCGCAGCCAGTTCAGGACGCACAGACAAGTGGCGAGAAGGTCGCGCACAGCCGCGGCTTGGAGTGGCTCGCCCGCAGCGGCTTCGTGGCGCGCGGATTGATCTACGGGATCATCGGCATCCTCGCGATCAAGCTCGCCATCGGCGCAGGTGGCACGACGACCAACCAGCAGGGAGCGCTGAAGACCATCGCCCACCAGCCGTTCGGGAAGGTGCTCTTGATTCTGGTCGCGATCGGCCTCGCCGGCTACGCGCTCTGGAGGCTCGTGCACGCGCTGCTCGGACATGGACCGGAGGACTCCGACAGCGGTTTCGAGCGGCTTGCCGCGTTCGGGAGCGGGATCGTCTACGCCGGCCTGTGTGCGATCGCGGTCGAGATCCTGCTCGGCTCCGGCTCCAGTGGCGGCTCCGGCAACACCTCAAAGACGACCGCCGGCGTACTCGGCTGGCCCGGCGGGACCTGGCTGGTCGGGATCGGCGGCGCCGGCCTGATCGGAATCGGGCTCTACCAGGGATACCGAGGCCTCAGCAAAGACTTCCTCAACGACTCGAAGACGGAGCAGATGACCCCACGGGTTCGCAACTGGATCGAATGGATCGGCAGCTTCGGCCACCTCGCGCGAATGGTCGTCTTCGGCCTGGTCGGCGCCTTCCTGATCAAAGCCGCGATCGACTACAACCCGAACAACGCGGTCGGACTCGACGGCGCGCTAGCCAAGATCGCCCACGCCTCCTACGGACCCTTCCTGCTCGCGATCGTCTCCGCCGGGCTGATCGCCTTCGGCGCCTACTCGCTCAGCGACGCACGCTACCGCCGCATCTAGCCGCGCCACCGCGTCCGCGATTAGGGTGATCACCCAGCCTGACCCGACGGCAGACCCGACCCCGCCGGTACCGCCGCGGCTGCGCCGCTTGCTGGCGCCGCTCTTCTTACTCGCAGCGCTGGCGCTGATCCCTTGGACTGTCTACCTCGTCGTGACGCTGCCAGGCCGGCATCTACAGACCGCCTACTACGACCTCGCCTGGGGCGGCTTCGACCTCGCACTCGCCGCCGTGCTTGCTGCCACCGGCTACGGGCTGCTGCGCCGCAAACTGTGGGTGCAAAGCACCGCAACCGCTGCCGCAACCATGCTCTTCTGCGACGCTTGGTTCGATGTCCTCAGCGCAAACAGCAGTCAGGAGCGGCTCCTTGCTGTCGTGCTTGCAGTGTGCGTCGAGTTGCCGACAGCGGCCGTCTGTCTGCTGATCGCTCGGCACGTCGAGGAGGTCGCTGAGCGCGCGCAACGCTATGCGCTCGCTGCCCGTCGCCTCCGCCCGCGGTGGCGGCACGCCGAGGACACCGGCGCCGACACTCGTAATTAGACACTCCACTAGTGGCTCGCTCGGACGAGCTGGCGCGTCGACTGAGCGGCTTGGGGGTGTGCAACTCCTTCGCGAGAAGACCATGCCTGCCGATCCTGTCGATGCTTTGGTTGAGCCCGCAACGGTATTGGCGCTCCAGGTGGTTTCCCGGATGCTGTTCGTGGGAGTCGGCGGTATTGGTGGGAGAAGCGGGAGATGGGGAAGAAGGCTGCTGTGAGCCCAGCGGACAGACGGTGAGCGCGAACAGACGAAATCGGCCCTCGGGCGACCCTGCGTTCCGGCCGCGGTTTGTGCGGGTCGAGCGGCATCCCCTCGGCCCGCGCATCTATTTGTTTGGCGTCCGCTGCCACGAGTGGCATCTGGGTGTCCTGCTCCTCGTTGCGCTCGGGATCGGCGCTCTGGTCGGCGTCGTTCACGACGGGTTCACGGCGCTGCTCGCGGTTGTGGCGGCAGCGTGGCTAATCACGAAGGATTGGCGCGACCTGACACGGCGACATCGCGATACCGGCGCCTGGCGGGTGGGCTTTCATCGTCCGCCGGCGGGGCTGCGGCGCTTCAGCCGGGCGGAGCCGCTGCCGCTGCTTGCCGCGGTTGGGGTGGCGGTTGTGGCGCTGGTCAACCTGCTCTCGGCGCTGACCCCGAACATCCGCTGGCGTGGGCACCTGCTCCTCAACGTGGAGCCGCTCGCGGCGCTCCACGTGTTTCACGCACTTGCGATCCCAGCCTCGGTCGCACTCTTCGTCAGCGCTTACTACCTCTATCGGCGGAGACTGCGCGCACTTCAGCTTGCGGTTGTGTTGCTGGCCGCACTGGGGATCTTCAACCTTTTCAAGGGCCTCGACTTCGAGGAAGCGGCGGCCGACTTCGCCCTTGCAGCGCTCCTAGTCGCGGGGCGGAGGTCGTTCTACGTTCAGCACGAACCTGTTACGCGGCGGGCGGCCGTGCTGCGGGTGCCGCTTGTCGCGGGCGCGGCGTTCGCTGTCTCGCTCGCGCTCGTCGCGAGCGCCGCGCGCGCACCCTTCACGGTGGATGTGCGGGAAACCTGGGACTTCCTGCTCTGGCAGCCGGGTCCTCTCGCCCTGCACGACGAGGCAGCTCGCCTCGACTTGGCGGTGGGATTGATCGGCGTCGCAGGACTCATGGTGATCGCCTATCTGCTCTTTCGCCCGCTCGCAGCGCCACGCGCTCTCCCCGACGCGGAGGTGCGGGCGGCGGCAGCCGAACTCGTCCGTCGCCACGGCTCGGACACGCTCGCCTACTTCAAACTACGCCGGGACAAGCACTACTTGTTCAGCGAAGACAGCCGAGCCTTCCTCGGCTACCGGGTCGAAAGCGGCGTACTCGTCGTGTCGGGAGACCCGGTCGGCGCCACGGAGGCGATCCCCGGGCTGCTGCGGGCGCTGGCCGTTTTCGCCGAACAGCGTGGGCTGCGAATCGCCGTGCTCGGAGCCAGCGAACAGATGCGGCCCCTATTCGAGCAGCTCGGCCTGCGCGCCCTCTACATGGGCGACGAGGCGATCGTCGAAACTCGCTCCTTCAGCCTCGAAGGCCGTGCGATCCGCAAGGTGCGTCAGTCGGTAAACAGAGCCGAAAAGGCTGGCTACACGACCGAGCTCGTCGAGGTCGGCGACCTCGACGATACGACCTTCGCAGCGCTGGAGCACCTTTCAGAGACGTGGCGCGGCGGCGCGGCCGAGCGAAGCTTCTCGATGGCCATGGACGCGCTCCGCCGCGATGACGAACACGACACGCTCCTCCTCATCGCCCGCGACGACGACGGCTACGCACGCGGCTACCTCCACTTCGTACCCAGCTTCGGCCGCGCGGCTGTGTCCCTCTCGCTGATGCGTCGCGACCCGGAAACACCCAACGGTCTAACCGAGTTCATGATCGTCAAGGCAATCGAGCAGCTGCGAGCACTCGGCATCGACGAGGTCTCACTGAACTTCGCCGCCTTCGCTCGATTCATCCACGACCCACACGGCCTGCTTGAGCGAGCAGCCGGCCGTCTGGCCCGGCGCGCCGACGCGGTCTTCCAGATCGAACGCCTCTACCGCTTCAACGCCAAGTTCTTTCCCCGCTGGGAACCCCGCTACGCCATGTACGAACGCCTCGCCGCTCTACCGCGCGTCGCGCTCGCCTCGCTCTGGCTCGAAGGACAGATCCCAAAGCCGACCCTGCCCCGCGCTCCCCGCGAACCAGCCCGACACTGACATCGCGAGCTGTCCTCCTCTTTGTTTCGGCCCAGGACATTGCCCGCCATGTCCAGCTCTCTCCTTACGGCTGGCGAGACCTCGATCCCGAGGTCGCTGCCGGGCTCGTCGAGAAGCGTCCCGAGGGCACCGGCCCCTACTCGTAACAGGGGTGCGCAGTTGTCACTGCCCCGGAACGACAGCGACGCTCGTGGTTAGAGGGTGATCAGGTCCGTCAATCGGATAAGGAGCGACGCCGCTTGGTGACGCACGATGATCGAGATGGTGATCAGCCACCGACCAGAGCGCCGTGTCCTCTCACCTGAGCGAGCGAGCGGGAGCCGCGATTGACTCCGGCGTCGGAGACGATGGTTCCTGGGCCGAGGTCAGGCTGCGAGTCGGGCGATGGGGGCCCGCACGAGATCGGCGAGGCGGTTGTGCGCTTCGGCGATCGCGGCGTCATAGCGGCGCAAGTCTTCGGAGGCGACGCCACGGTCGGCGAGAAGATCACGAAGGTAGAGCAGGTCGTGAATGTGCCGCTTCTCCTGCTGGACTGCCGTGGGGGTCATGGTGGCGCTCCTGCTCGATTGACAAGCCGAGAATCGCCGCGCCGCGTAAGAGCGATCTGAAACGGGCCTAGGAACTGCGTGAGAAGAGCTCGGGCCGACCGCCGAAGCGTCCGCCTGCTGCGCCTTGACGAATACCGCCAGCTCGGCTGATCAACTGGACGGGGTGCTTCTCAAGCGCCGGGCAGCGGAACCATGCGCCACACGGAGGGTCGCGACGCCTGCGAAGGCGACGGTTGGCGCTGTTAAGTTCGAAGCCGTGGCCGGTGTGCCTGCCGAGATATTGCGTCGGGTTCCGCTCTTCGAAGAGCTCGACGAGCAGGAATTGCAATCGATTGCCGATTCGATGAACGAGGCGAACGTGCCAGCCGGTGCGACCGTCACAGCGGAGGGCGGCCCGGGCGACGGGTTCTTCGTGATCGAGAGCGGTGAGGCCGAGGTCACGATCGAGGGGAGCCCACGCGCGACGATGACCGGGGGCGATTACTTCGGAGAGATCGCATTGCTGCTCGGCTCGACCCGAACAGCGACGGTCACTGCGAGGACGGACCTACGCTGCTATGCGCTCACGCCGTGGGACTTCCGCACGCTTGTCGAGGAGACTCCCTCGATCGCATGGAAGGTCATGCAGTCGATGGCGGCGCGGCTCGGCTAGCTCAGCGCCGCAGGCGCAGGACAACGGCGCATGACTCTCCGCCGTCGAGGCACGAGTGAGTCTCACACTCGACAGATTCAGCTCGCGCACCGCGTATGCCTCTCTCGACGAGGCCGGCCCACATACCACGGTCGATCAAGGCGGCCTCCGGCCGCTCCGTCACGAGCGGACGCAACGGGCAGGTTGGCGTGGCTATGACTGCGGTGTCGCCGTCGATGCGCTCGAGCGTTGCGTGGAACCCGAGTGACCGGACGGCCGCGCACACCCGTTCCAGCCCCTTCTGAACTTCGGCGCTCGATCGCAACCTTGAGGCTCGAGCGAGGTCGCGGCCGTACTCCTCGCCTGCATTGCGGAGTGCCTCCTCGCGCCCTTCGGCCGGCAATTCGTCGAGGAGGCGAGCGACGAGCTTCGGCAGTCGCCGCGGTGGGAACTCGAGCGTCTGTGCCTCCGGGGCCGGCGAGTAGAGCTTCGCCGGACGTCCCGCGCCGGGGCCGGCCCGGCCGGAGCGGCGCGCGAAGCTCGTGACGAGCAGCCCCGCGCTCAGGAGGCGCTCGAGGCGGCTACGGGCGACGCTGCGGTGGACACCGAGTGCTGCGGCGGCATCATCAGCGCTGACCGGGGTCGGCGAACCTCGCACGTAGAGGAGGGCCGTTCGCAGTTCCCTAGCGCCTATTCCGTCGAGACCTTCCACCGCAGTAGGGAAAGCCTAGACCTTTCGGCGCGTCTTGTTTAGAGTGATTGTCGATGTTTAGAACGGCGAGGGAGGCGGTCGAGCCCGAGACCACTACGCCTGACCCGCAGTTGACGGCGCTGCCGGACGGCGACGCCCGGCCGCTCGAAATCCCGTATGCGATCCGCTGGCTCGTGCCGAAGGGCGAGCGGTTCGCGAACTTCGACATCCTCAACGACAACGACACGCAGCTCGACTACTACGCCCAGTTCGGGCACATCTACGCAGTAGGGATTCCGACGAAGAAGTGGCGACTCGTGGTGGTCTCCGACCCCGACCTCCTGGACGAAATCGCCGGAAACGAAGACCGGTTCGGCAAGCCCGTCGAGGAGATCAACTTCTTCGCTCAGCTCCAGAACACGCGCGGCGACGGCATTTCGGTGCTCGGCGACGGGGAGTGCTACGAGCGCATCCGCCGGGTGATGCTGCCGTGGTACTCGCCGCAGAACCAGCGAACGCAGCTCCCGGTGATGAAGGAACAGGCGCAGAATCTCGTAGCCCGGTGGGCGGAGCTGCCCGACGACAAACCGCTCGATGCCCGTGCGTGGATGGAGCGATACACGCTCGAGGTATCCGGCCGCGGTGCATGCAGGTACGACTTCGGGCTCCTGAGCGAGGGCGGGTGCCCGCACGAGTTTGCCCAGGCGGTTCCGGAGAGCACCAAGGAGAGCATCGCCCGCGTCGCCGAGGCGCGTCCCGACCTCGCACTCTCGCCCAGGCAGCGAAAGAAGCTCCGGCGCTACCGCAAGCAGAACAACGAGCTCTTCAACACCGCGGACGCTCTCGTGCGCGCGCGAATGCACACGCAGCCGCTCGGGCAGCAGACGGACCTGCTCAGCCGTCTCGTCTCGACACCGGACCCCGAGACGGGCGAGCTGCTCGACGCCGAGACGATTCGCGACCAGATCCTCATGCACCTCTCGAACGGGTTCAACGGCCCCTCGATCACCGGTGCCTGGCTCGCCTACGTGCTGGCGACACATCCCGACGTCGAGGAGAAACTGATCGCCGAGATCGACTCGATCACAGGCGGCGACCCGGACTACGACCTCCAGTACGACGATCTGATGTCGCTGGTCTACACGACCCAGGTGATCAAGGAGACCATGCGGATCTACCCGCCGATGCCGGTCACGATCCGACGCAGCCTCAAAGACGGGCTGCTCGGCCGATACCGCATCCGCAAGGGCGACATCATCCTCGTCGGGACGCTTGCTGCGCAGCGCGATCCACGCTACTGGGGGGCGCGTGCCGACGAATTCGACCCCGAGCAGTTCTCGATGGAAAGGGTCCTCAACCGGCCGCGGCACGCCTTCATCCCTTTCTCCATCGGCAAGCGGCAATGCATGGCCCAAGAGGTGACCTTCATGATGCTGCGGGTCGTCCTCTTCGAGATCTACAAGCGCTATCGGCTGCGGCTCGCCCCCGCTGCGACGGTGACGAAGAACACGATCGTGACGACGAAGCCGGCCTCGGTGCCCGTCGTTCGCCTGCCGCGGAAGCCCAGCGGCCGGCAACAAACACCGGTTGCGCTACGGGAACGTCCTGAGGTTCCGGCCGCCGCTGTGCCCCGCGACTGGGGTGAGCCGACGGAGATCCCGGAGACGAGCACATACCGCCGGCTCCTCATCGCATACGGCAGCAACTTCGGGGCCTGCAAGGAATTGGCCGAGCGTTTCGCCGAGCGCAGCCGCTTCTACGGCTTCGAGAACGAGGTGATGACGCTCAACGAGCTTGCCGAGTCGCCTCCGCGCACACAGCCATGGCCGCTCGTCGTCGTGACTTCGACGTACACCTCGAACCCGCCGTCCAATGCAGCCGCCTTCAAGGCGCACCTCGAACGGGTGGAACCTGGAGACGAGACGTGGCGGAACTGCAAGTACGTCGTCTGGGGGCTAGGCAACAGCCAGTGGAACGCGTTCCTCGCCTTCCCGCGTTACGTACACACCAGGTTGGCCGAGCTGGGAGCCGAGCCGGTCGCTGAATTCGCGTACGGCGACGTCGGCTCACCGGTGTGGGAACGCGTCCACTCCGACTGGAACAGCCGTGTGTGGCCGGTCTTCCTCGAACTGTCAGGGGCGCAAGAAACGGAGGCGGCCGCTGCCCGCGTCTCAGCCGAGAGCGCCGCCGCCGCGAAACTGAGCCGCGCAGACTCGAACACCGCGATGGCGATGTCGCTGGGCGGTGGGGACGCCGCGCCGCGGGTTCTCCTCGTCCCGAAGATCCTCACGAGCACTGTCGGGGCGGAAGCATTCGAGGTGCGCGCTCGGGCTTGCCGCGAGCTCCAAGCCGAGGAGTCGCCGAAGCGCACACGGCATCTGGAGATGACACTTCCTCCCGGCGTCACCTACAGAGCCGGCGATCATCTCGGCGTCTGCCCGAAAAGCGACGAAGAACAGGTCGAGCGGCTCGCGCATCGCCTCGGCGCTGCGCTCGAGAGCCTGTTCATGGTGCCGAAGACGCTCAACGTGCATGTCGTCCCGAAGGGCGTCGTCCTCCAGGTCCGCAATGTCCTCACGAACCTCGTGGACATCGTGGGAAAGCCGACGGTTCCGCTCGTCGAGCTCCTGCTCGCGAAGGTCACGGATCCTGCCGAGCGGTCGCGTCTAGAAGAGATCAAGACAGTCCTGGAAAAGCCTGACGGGCCCGATTCTCCGTTGCGGGGCGCGGTCGACGCCGGTGCATACGACGTCCTGCAACTACTCGAGGCGTTCCCGTCCTGCAGGTTGAACATTTTCGAGTTCCTCCAGGTCGCACAACCGTTGCGGCCGCGCTACTACTCCCCGAGCTCGAGTCCTCGCGTGCATGGGGACGTCGTTCATCTGACGGTTGGCCGCGAAGACGTACCTTTACCGGAGATGCCAGAGCGAGTCTTCTGCGGCATGAGCGCGCGCTACCTGCACACGCTCCGCGACGGCGACCGCGTCAATGTCTTTCTCGAAGGCGCCGACGGCTTCCATTTGCAGGACGACGTGACGAAACCGATGATCTTTGTCTCCGCCGGAACGGGGTTCGCGCCGATGCGTGCATTCCTCTGGGAGCGGCTGGCGCTGAAGCGTGATGGTGCTGCACTGGCTGAGGCGGCGCTCTTCAACGGGATCCGATCACGCAGCCTCGACTACATCTACCGCGACGAGATCGAGATGTTCGCCGCGGAGGGTGTCCTCGATCATGTGCACATCGTGACCTCACGCGAGCAGCCGGGTCGACTCGAGTACGTGCAGCATCGGCTCCGTGATGAGAGCGAACTCGTCTGGCGCCTGCTCGAGGCCGGCGGCTACGTCTACGTGTGTGGCTCTCAGCCGATGCGCGACGGCGTCCGCGAGGCATTCGTCGACATCGTGAGCCAACGTCGCGAGATGCCTCGCGAGCACGCGGAAGCCTTCGTCGAGAAACTCGAAGTATCGGAAGGCCGGTACCGGCCGGATCTCTGGGGGTAAGCGATGGATGTTCTTGCGCTCATCTCCATGGCAGTCGCACTCGTGATGTTCGCCTTCGCTGCGAGCGGCAGAGAGCTACGCCATTTCAACGAGATCGCGCTCGGGCTCGTCTTCTTGACCGCAGCTCTGATCTTCCAGTTCACCGCGATCACGCACACGACCATCGGGCGCTGAGGCAGACCGGTCGTACGGCCCGCGCTACGGCCGAATCAGTGACCTGCTTCACCCAAAGGCCACGTCGACCACGGTGCGCCAAGCGGTCGTAGCTTGGGCGTTGCCCCCTGGGCCGCCGTTGATTACACGGATGGAGAATCCAATGCTTCGCGGGTCGTTCGCTTTGCCCGGTTCATCGGCCGATTGCCCGAGAGGCGGTATGCTCAAGCAGGTCTGATGGCGACGGGTGTTGCTCAGCGGACGAAGTTCTTGCTCGACGAGTTGCAGCTGCCGAGGCGCTGGTACAACATCCGCGCCGATATGCCGACGGCGCCGCAGCCGGTGCTCCATCCCGGCACCGGGCAGCCGGTCGGGCCCGATGATCTGGCGCCGCTGTTTCCGATGGCGCTCATCCAGCAGGAGGTGAGCGAGGAGGCGGAGATCGCGATCCCTGATGAGGTGCTCGGCATCCTCAGTCTCTGGCGGCCGACGCCTCTCTATCGTGCGCACCGGCTCGAGCAGGCACTGGGGACGCGCTCGCGGATCTTCTACAAGTACGAGGGCGTAAGCCCGCCCGGTAGCCATAAGCCGAACACGGCGGTTGCGCAGGCGTTCTACAACAAGCAGGAGGGGCGGACGCGCCTGTCCACGGAGACGGGCGCGGGGCAGTGGGGGAGCGCGCTTTCGTTCGCGTGCCGCCTTCTGGGGCTGGAGTGCAAGGTCTACATGGTCAAGATTTCGTACGAGCAGAAGCCGAGTCGGCGCTCGATGATTCAGGCGTGGGGAGCGGAGATCGTTGCCAGTCCATCGACCGATACCGAGTCGGGTCGGGCGGTGCTGGCGGAGCATCCGGATTCGCCTGGCAGTCTGGGGATCGCCATCTCGGAGGCGGTGGAGGACGCTGCGGGTCGCCCGGACACTGCCTACTCGCTCGGCAGCGTGCTGAACCACGTGCTGCTGCACCAGACGGTGATCGGGCAGGAGGCGATCGCGCAGATGGAGTTGGCGGAGGCCGTCCCGGACGTCGTGATCGGCTGCGTCGGGGGTGGCTCGAACTTCGCCGGTCTCGCGTTCCCGTTCCTGCGCGAGAAGATCGCAGGTCGCGAGATCGATGTCCTCGCCTGCGAGCCGGCCGCCTGTCCTACCCTGACGCGCGGCGTCTTCGCCTACGACTTCGGCGACACGAGCAAGCTGACCCCGCTGGTCGCGATGCACACACTCGGCCACGACTTCGTGCCGGCGCCGATTCATGCCGGCGGTCTCCGCTACCACGGCGTCGCGCCACTGATTTCACAGCTCGTCCGGGACGGCCTTGTACGAGCGGAGGCTTATCTCCAGAACGATGTTTTTGGGTCGGCGCTCACATTCGCTGGCAGTGAAGGGATCCTGCCGGCGCCGGAGGCGGCACATGCCATTCACGGCGCGATCACGACGGCGAAGGCGGCCGACGAGGCGGGAGAGGCAAAGACGATCCTCTTCAACCTCTCCGGCCACGGGCATTTCGATATGTCCGCCTACGACCGCTTCTTGGCGGGGACGCTCGAGGACGTCGACCTCGACGAGCAAGAGATCTCCCGAGCGCTACAAGCGATACAAGGCCTGCCCACTCCCGCCTAGTCACCCGGTCTGCGGTGCCCGCAGGCGAACCTAATGCCGGTGGGGCTCCAGTAGCTGGGGGTGCACTTCTGTCGATGTCCCGGAACGACAGCGACGCAGCTGGGGGTCACTGGTTCGAGCCCAGTACTGCCCACTCTAAGGCCCGTTTTGCGGGCCTTCTCTGTACTCCGACGCCCGACAAGCGGTAACGCGGGTAACGGCATGCGATATGTCGCTTTTGGGTTCCTGGCGCCACAGCCAGCTGTCGTTAGGTCGGGGTGCTCACGCCTGCGCCGCGGCGCGCTCGCGCTTGGCGCGTGACGCCAGCGTTTGTCGCTTCGATGCTGACAGCTCGATCTTTCTGAGCCGAATCGACTGCGGTGTGACCTCGACCGCCTCGTCGTCGCGAATGAACTCGAGCGACAGCTCGACCGACAGCGGCCGCGGCGGGATCAGGCGAACGAGCTCGTCGGCCGACGCGGCGCGCATGTTCGTCAGCTTTTTCGGCTTCGACGCATTCACATCGAGATCGTTGTCGCGTGAGTTCTCGCCGACGACCATCCCTTCGTACAACTTGTCGCCGGGCGCAATGAACAGCGACCCGCGCTCCTGGAGGTGTGAGATCGCGAACCCGGTCGCCTGGCCGCCCCGGTCGGCGATCAGGCTGCCGGTCGGCCGCGTGCGCAGTTCGCCGTGCCACGGCTCCCAGGCCTCGAACACGTGGTGCAGGATTCCGGTGCCGCGCGACTCGGTGAGGAACTCGGTGCGAAAGCCGATCAGCGCGCGCGCGGGCACCAGGTACTCCATGCGCGCCCAGCCGGTGCCGTGGTTCACCATCTGTTGCAGCCTGCCTTTGCGCAGCGCGAGCAGTTGTGTGACGACGCCGATGAACTCCTCCGGGATGTCAATCGCGACCCGTTCGACCGGTTCGAGTCGTTTGCCGTCGACCTCCTTCGTCAACACCTCCGGCTTGCCGACCGTCAGCTCGAAGCCCTCGCGGCGCATCATCTCGACAAGGACTGCGAGCTGCAGCTCGCCGCGTCCTTGTACTTCCCAGGCATCGGGGCGCGGCGTCGGCAGCACCCGGAGGGAGACATTGCCGACGAGTTCTGCGTCGAGGCGCTGCTTCACCTGGCTTGCGGTCAAGCGCGTCCCCTCGGTTCCGGCGAGCGGGCTCGTGTTGATCCCGATCGTCACCGACAAGCTCGGCTCGTCGACCGTCGTGACCGGCATCGGGCGCGGATCGTCGGGATCGGCGATCGTCTCGCCGATTGTCACGTCGGGCAGTCCGGCGAGCGCGACGATCTCGCCGGGCCCGGCCTCGTCGGCGGGGACTCGGTCGAGCGCCTCGGTGATGTACAGCTCGGTCGCGCGCGCCTGCTGGATCGTCCCGTCGGAGCGGCACCAGGCAATCGGCGCGCCCTTGCGCAGACACCCGTGTCGAATCCGCAGCAGCGCGAGCCGGCCGACGTACGGGCTCGCGTCGAGATTCGTGACCAGCGCCTGCAGCGGATGTTCGGATTCGTAGGTCGGCGCCGGGATCGTCTCGAGCAGCGTCGAGAACAGCGGACCGAGATCAGGCGCAAGCTCGTCCGCAGCCAGTCCGGCGCGACCTGCGCGAGCGTTCGCGTACACGATCGGAAACTCGATCTGCGAACTCTCCGCATCGAGATCGAGGAACAGCTCGTAGACCTCGTTCACGACCTCGGCCGGCCGCGCGTCGCCGCGGTCGACCTTGTTGACCACGAGCACGACCGGCAACTTCAGCTCCAGTGCCTTACGCAGAACGAACCGCGTCTGCGGCAGCGGCCCTTCGGACGCGTCGACGAGCAACAGCACGCCATCCACCATCGTCAAGGCGCGCTCGACCTCGCCGCCGAAGTCGGCGTGGCCCGGCGTGTCGACGATGTTGATCCTCGTGTCGCCGAGCGAGACCGCGGTGTTCTTGGCGAGGATGGTGATGCCCTTCTCGCGCTCGAGATCCATCGAGTCCATCACGCGCTCCGCGACGTCTTGGTTCTCGCGGAAGGAGCCGGACTGCCAGAGCATCGCGTCGACCAGCGTCGTCTTCCCATGATCGACGTGCGCGATGATCGCGACGTTGCGCAGGTCATTGCGGCGAGCGAGCACGACTAGCGGCTGGGACGCCGGGAGAGAAACGCCTGCATAAGGGGATGCGGACGCCGAACAACGGCCGCTCGGCCACCGTAGCACTCGAGCGGTCGCCTCCAAGACCACGAGCCCCTGCCGCCTGGGGACAATAGGGCCTTCATGCCGGACTGGCTTCCTCCGTTTCTCGCGGCGGCGCTGAGCATCGTGATTCTCAACCTCGCCCTGCTCGAGCAGCGCCGGCGCATACATCGCCGCACCTGGGACAAGCAGCTTCTGCGTGAGCTCCAGGTCTGGGACGGTCTATTGCCCGACGAGCTTCAGCGGCGGCAGTCTCCAGGCGACTGAGCTTGAGGGACGTCTTACCGCGTGGCCGCGGGCAGCGCGGCGCCGGGAACGACGGCCTCTTCGAGCACGAAGCGGGTGTCGGTGTTCTCCGCGAGCGTGAGCAAGATCGCGTGGAGGGTCGCGCGCGTGTCCGCGTCGAGCGGTGCCAGGAACTCGTCTTCGACCCTCTGGACGACGGTGCGGAAGCGGGCCAGCTGGCGCTTGCCGGCCGGGGTGAGGCTGACGAGGTGGCGGCGACGATCGCTGACGTCTCGTCGACGCTCGATCATCCGCTTCTCCTCGAGGGCGTCGAGGATGCCGACCAGCATGCTCCGATCGAGTTGAAGGGCATCGGCGATGGTCGCCTGCGTCTCGCGCGCGCCTTCGTCGAGGAGCGCCAGGACGCTGTAGTGGTACGGGCTGAATCCGACCTGCTCGAACTCCTTGAAGACGCGCGTCTTGAGCCCCACGCCCAGCCGCGCCAGCAAGAAGGCCGGGCTCTCGACGAGCTCGCGCGGGAAGCACGGGTTCGGCGCGACGACGCTATCGGCGGACGGTGTCTCCATATCGCAACAGACGAAGATTAGCGCAGACCATCGTGGATGTGATAGACCGTGGAACGAGTCCACGATATGAAGGGAATACGAATGAGCGCACAAAACATAGAGACCGCCTCGGATACCCGGGAGGGTGGCACGCGTCGTTGGCTGATCCTGTCGGTGCTCGTGCTGGCGCAGTTCATGGTCGTGCTCGACGTCGCGATCGTGAACGTCGCGCTGCCGACGATCAAGAACGACCTCCACTTCAGCGAAGACGGCCTTCAGTGGGTGATCACCGCCTACGCGATCGTGTTCGGCGGCGTCCTTCTGCTCGGCGGCCGGATGGCCGACCTGCTCGGCCGCAGGCGCATCTTCATGGTCGGCATGGCCGTGTTCACGATCTTCTCGCTGCTCGACGGCCTCGCCTGGTCGTCGAGTTCGCTGATCGCCTTCCGCGGCCTGCAGGGGCTCGGCGCCGCGCTGCTCGCTCCCGCGGCACTCTCGATCCTGACAACGACGTTCAGGGAAGGACGCGACCGCAACGTTGCGCTTGGGATCTGGGGCGCTGCCTCCGGAAGCGGTGGCGCGGCCGGCGTCCTGCTCGGTGGTGCGCTCACCAGCGCACTCAGCTGGTCCTGGATCTTCTTCATCAACGTGCCCGTCGGCCTGCTCGTGCTCGCGATCAGCCCGGTGCTCCTGAAGGAGAGCCGCGCAGACCTCGACCACCGCCACTTCGACATGGCCGGCGCCGCGTCGATCACCGGCGGCCTGATGGTGCTCGTCTACGCGCTCACGCACGCGAGCCAGCGCGGCTGGGCCACGGCCGAGACGATCGGCCTTCTGGCCGCCTCGGCCGCCCTGGTCGGCACGTTCGTCGCGATCGAGATGCGCTCTCCCGCGCCGTTGTTGCCGCTCCGCATCTTCCGCCTGCGCACGCTGACGGCCTCGAACATCACCGCCCTGCTGATGGGGGCGGCGATCTTCTCGCAGTTCTTCCTGCTCACCCTCTACATGCAACAGGTGCTGCACTACTCCGCGCTGAAGACCGGAGTTGCCTACATCGCGCTCACGCTCTCGATCATCGGCTTCTCCGCCGTCTCGCAGGCACTCGTAACCCGCGTCGGCATCCGTCTCGTCCTGCCCGTGGGCATGAGCCTCTCGGCGGCCGGCCTCGTGTTGTACGCGCAACTGCCGGTCCACGGGACGTACTTCTCGAACTTGTTCCCGGCGTTCATCCTCAGCGGGATCGGACTCGCGTTCGCATTCGTCCCGATGTCGATCGGCGCGCTCACCGGCGTGCAAGCGGACGACGCCGGCGTGGCCTCCGGGCTGCTGAACACGAACCAGCAGATCGGGGGAGCGATCGGAGTCGCTATTGCGACGACGATCGCCACCACCTACACGAGCCACTACCTGCAGGGCCACCCCGGCGTCGGCCCGCTCGACGGCGCCGCACTCACGCATGGCTTCCAGATCGCGTTCTACGTCCTCGCCGCCCTCGCAGCGCTCGCGGCGGTGGTCAGCGCAGTCATGATCGAGCCAGGGGCGGCGGCGACCACTTCCGCAGAGGAAAGCGCCGGAGAGCTCACACCCGCGCTCGAGCAGGCGGCCTGATCACCCTCCCGCCCCGGACGACATCTCGACGCCCCGCGGGCGTCGAGATGTCGTGGTCGTAGTGGACTAGATCGAGACCAGTAACCGGCTCCAGTGCGAGCCTAGCCGCCGTCAACGGCCAAAATCGACGCGCTGAGGGCGGTCGCCGTCAAGGTGTCGAGAGTGATGGTCAGCCAGGAAACGATGCGCGAGCGCTTCCGCTCCCAACTGCTGTCCGGCGAGCGAGCGCGAACGCCACTGGCCGTAGCCGAGCAGCTGCTGGCAATCCAGGCGCAGGATCTGCGCGGGTTCCGGCTCGCAGTGCGTGCCCGCTCCACTGCCGAACGCGTCTCAGTTCTCGACGCGGCGCTCGCCGCACGCGAGCTTGTCGTCGGCTGGCTCAACCGCGGCACGCTCCACCTAGTTCCCTCCGCCGATTACCGATGGTTGCATTCGCTGGTCTCTCCGCAGCTGGAGCGTCCGCTCGCTCGTCGCCGCGAGCAGCTGGGGATCTCACCATCCGTTGCTGAGCGTGCCCTAACCGAGATCACGAAGACACTCGCCAACGGCCCCACTACCCGTTCGCAGCTGGTGGCCGTGTTCGAGAAGAGGGGTCTGCCAAGCGTGGGGCAAGCGCCGGTTCATCTCTTCGGTCTCGCCGCCCAGCGCGGACTGATCCTGCGTGGGCCGATGCAGGGCCGGGAGCAGGCCTACGTGATGACCGACGACTGGCTCGGCCCCCGCGACCCAGGGGTCGACCGTGAGGTTGCTCTCGCTGAGTTGGCCAGGCGCTATCTGGTTGGGCATGGCCCGGCGGACGTTCGTGACCTATCCCAGTGGAGTGGACTCTCACTCACGGAATGCCGGAAAGGGTTCGCGTCGATTGCCTCGGAGCTTGTCGAAAGGAGCGACGGCCTCTTCTCACTACACGGGCAAGACGAGAAGAACGCGTGCATGCCGCCGTCCCTTCTCCTGGGAGCGTTTGAGCCGCTCCTCCTCGGCTGGAGCAGCCGTGACGAGATCGTCGGCGAGAACTGGGAGAGAGTGGCGCGGGGAGGGATGATCTCGGCCTTTGCGCTCGTAGAAGGGCGGGCGGCTGCGAACTGGCGGGTCGAGGGGCGCAGGGTCGAGATCACCCCCTTCAGCCCGTTGGGAGACGAGACTCAGCAGGTGCTCGACACCGAAGCCGACGCAGTTCTGCGCTACCTCGATCTATGAGGTGGTGCCGAGGCGGTGAGGTCACAGCCTTCCCGCCTCATTGACTGGGTGCTTTGGCTCGGGGGCGCCGGCTGGAGCAGCGTCAAGTGCTTTGCCAGCCGTTCAAGACGCCGCGAGGCCGGTCGCCCTTGGTACAAGGGCAGGGTGAGCGCTCCGGTCGACACTGCCCCGAAGCTCCAGGCGTACGCGCACCCGGATCGACTCGTCACGACCGACTGGCTTTCGGCGCACCTCGACGACCCAAGCGTGGTCATTGCCGAGTCCGATGAGGACGTCCTCCTCTACGAGACCGGCCACATCCCCGGCGCGGTCAAGATCGACTGGCACACCGACCTCAACGACCCGGTCGCCCGCGATTACATCGACGCCGACGGTTTCGCGAGGCTCATGTCCGAGAAGGGCGTCTCCCGCGACGCGACGCTCGTCTTCTACGGCGACAACTTCAATTGGTGGGCGGCCTACGCGCTGTGGGTGGCCTCACTGTTCGGCCACCCTGATGCGCGGCTGCTCGACGGCGGCCGCCAGAAGTGGATCGAGGAGGGCCGAGAACTGACGAGAGACGTCCCGAAGCCGGGGGCCACCCAGTACCCGCGGGTAGAGCGCGACGACTCGCACATCCGCGCCTTCCGCGATCAGGTCCTCGCGCACGCCCGCGCCGGCGGACGGCTCGTGGACGTTCGTTCGCCCGGCGAGTACTCCGGTGAGCTGCTGCATATGCCCGACTATCCGCAGGAGGGGGCGCTCCGAGGCGGCCACATTCCGGGCGCCGCGAACGTTCCCTGGAAAACGGCCGCCAACGATGACGGCACGTTCAAGAGCCGCGACGAGCTCAGCGAGATCTATCTCGAGAACCTCGGCCTGGACGCCGACGAGGAGGTCGTTGCCTACTGCCGCATCGGCGAGCGCTCCTCTCATACCTGGTTCGTGCTCACCCACTTACTCGGCCTCGAGCACGTCCGCAACTACGACGGATCATGGGTCGAATGGGGCAACGCCGTCAGCGTCCCGATCGAGCGGCCCGGCCTCCCCGTCCGACCCCCACTGTGAGTTCGCAGCCGCTTCCCCGGCGGCTCAGCGAGATCGTCGACGAGTTCGCCGACCTACCGCGCGACCTGAAGCTCGAGCTGCTGCTCGAGTACGCGAACGCGCTGCCGCCGCTCCCCGAGCGGTACGCCACAGACCGGGGGGCTCTCGAGCGTGTGCACGAGTGCCAGACGCCGTTCTTCGTCGCAACCGAACTCGCCGACGGTCACGTGCGGCTCTGGTTCGACGCACCCGACGAATCACCGACGACCCGTGGCTTCGCCGGCATCCTCCACGCCGGCCTCGATGGCGAGTCGGCCGATGCGGTGCTTGCGGTTCCCACGGACTTCTCGGCTCGGCTGGGACTCTCGGACGCCATCTCGCCGCTCCGCCTGCGCGGGATCAGCGCGATCCTCGCCGCCGTGCAGCGGCAGATCCGCGCACAGGCCGTCTCCTAAGCCCAGACCCGCTCCCCTCGACTGGGCCGCGCTGAGGCGCCGCGAACGGCTAGGGGCGGCTCAGGCCTCGGGCTCGAGCCCGTGGTCGTATCGCGGCTTCGTGTTGAGCAACTCTGTGAGGTCGCTTCCGGGCGCTAGATCGAATGGTTCCAGGTCGCGCTGAAAGAGTCGGCCGCCGGTAGGCCCTCCGACGACGATCGAGTCGTCGCGCACATCGAGCCAGGCTCCTTCGCGGAGAGCTACGACCGGCACGTCGTTTTCGTGGAGGAACTCCCCGATCCGCTTGTCGCGGCTCGCAGCATGGGGCGCTGCGTCCAGCTCCACGTAGTGGGGGTTGATCTGGAACGGCACGAGCCCGAGTGCGGCGAGCGAGCGAGGCTCGACGATCGGCATGTCGTTCGTTGTTCGAATCGTTGGGCAGGCGAGGTTGGTACCGGCGCTCGCTCCTAGATATGGCACGCCAGCCAGCACCCGCTCTCGCACGGCGTCAAGGAGCCCTGACTCCTGGAAGGTCTTGAGCAGACGGAAAGCGTTCCCGCCGCCGACGAAGATCGCGTCACTTTGGTCGATAGCGCCGAGCGGATCGTCGCGTCTGTGCGCGGGCACGACCTCAAGGTCGAGCGGACGCAACGCGGCCTGCATCCCGCAGCTGTAGTCGTCTGGATCGAAGGAGGCGTGCGCGAAGAACAGCAGCTGCCGCCCTCCGGCCGTCACGTCTGAGATCGACTCCAGAGCGTGTTCGAGGAAGCCCCGGCCGGGCGCGATTGAATTGGAGAGCAGAAGCAGGCGCACTATCCGACCTCCTCGGCTACGCGTTCAACTCCGGCGGCAACGATGTTCCCCCGGATCATCGAGACGCCGGATAAGACCTACTCTGACTGCCGATCGACCCGGTTAGCCGCCTCCGAGCCACGACTTGACCTCGGCTGGAGTCATGTCGTTTCGATCCTGGACGTGCTTGCGTGCTGAGTCGATCAGGGCGTAGCCGTAAGCCGAGTGGCGAAGCTGAAGCCCCCGCGCGCGAGCCTGGCGCTTGAGGCTCCTCACGAGCAGCTTCTCGGCCTTCTCCTCGTTCGCACCGGGCCAGCGTTCCTCTCGCGAGGCACCGCCAGGAGGCGCAGGTACGCCTCGCCGCGCGCGCGGGATACCGCCGTCGCCGCGATGCTCGGGGCTCACTGAATCCACCCGGACACCGCGATGTCTGCCCGCCCTTCATCTCCCCGTATGCCACTGCCGCCGACGGCGGGCGTGTTGCCTGCCGCACGTTGAGCAGTTGCCTCGGCCTTCTTCGCTCGCTTCCGCTCGCGCTTCTCCCTCTGCGCGATCTCGCGGTCCCGCTTCGCGTGCGTTTGGCCCCTAGTCGTCGCCATCCGTCCGCTCCTTTCCTCTCGGTGAGGCGGCAGCTGCGGCGCCGAGCGACGCCGCAGACTGGCCACTCGAAACTAGACGGACGTCTGCGCGGCGACGTTCGTCGCCTGCGGCCCCTTCTGGCCCTGCCCGACTTCAAACTGCACCTTCGCGTTCTCAGCGAGCGTCTTGTAGCCCTCGCCGACGATCGAGCTGTGGTGTACGAACAGATCCTCTCCGCCGTCGTCAGGAGTGATGAATCCGTACCCCTTGTCGGCGCTGAACCACTTCACGGTTCCGGTTGCCATAGATGAAACACCTCCTCTGCTACTCCCAGGAACAAGCAGAGGAAGCGCACGACGCGCAGCCGGTACTCGCTCAGATAGTCAGTCCATTGAGC
>DASSZE010000046.1:0-19965 GCA_035713675.1 Gaiellaceae bacterium
GTCGATTTGCGCGACGAGCTCGAGCAGCTCGTCTGCCGTGTACGTCACGCCGACGACGTCGAGGTCGAGCTCCCGCTCGAGCGCGACGCCGAGCGCCTGGGCGTAGTGCCAGGCACCGTCGGCGACAACGACACGGACCAGGCCGTCGAGCGTTCCATCAGGTTGTGCTTGCGGCGTCGACCGGACGGCCCGACCCTTCCCCCCGGGTCGGCGTTTCACCCGTTTAACGTAACGCTTTCCTAGTGAATTTCCACTAGCCGTTGGTTGGGGAAACAGGTGCCCCCGGCGTGAGTCGAACACGCGCACGCGCTTTAGGAGAGCGCTGCTCTATCCACTGAGCTACGGGGGCCGCGGACATTGTGCCCGGCGGGACGGCGTGGGAGGATCGCGGCGTGAGCGACGCGGGCGCCATTGCCGGCCTCCTGCACGAGGCGGCCGAAACGCATCACGTCGTCTATCGGATCGTCGACGGCGACGATCCCGACTGGGCCTCCTGGTACGCCGACTGGTTGCTGAATCTCTCCGAGCTGCCGCAGCTGCTCGGCTCGGCTCCGGTTCGCAGCCACCTCGTGCACGCACTCGTCCAGCTCGACCGCGACTACACGGCCGAGCCGCGCGAAGAACGCTGGGAGGACTGGTACGCCGAGCGGCTGCTCGCGGAGCTCGGCGCCGGCTAGCTCTCGGCGCCGACGTGCTCGGTCGACCGGCTCAGCGCCTCGTCGGCGTCGAGGTGGGCGAGGAGCTCCTCGCCGCGCGCGGAGAGGTACATCGCTCCCGCGGCGCCGGCGCCCATCGCGACGAACATCGTCGCGGGACCGCGCAGCCCGATGCCGAGCGCCTCGTCGAGCGAGTAGGCGCCTGGGCCGTCGTCGGCGAGTGCCGCCAGGCCGGCGAGGACGAGAACGGGCAGCTCGACTCCGCCGTCGGAGTTCCAGAGGCCGTTCTTCCAGTGCACGTGCCGGATCGCATTCGTCATCACGCCGGTCAGCATGCTCACGGCCGCAGGGGTGAAGAGGCCAAGTGCGAGCAGCGAGCCGCCGCCCGCCTCGGCCGCGCCGGCGAGCAGCGCACTCTCGCGGCCCGGACGCAGGCCGACCTGCTCGAAGAACTGCCCCGTGCCCTCGGGGCCGTGCCCGCCGAACCAGCCGGCGAGCTTCTGCATCCCGTGGCCGAAGAAGTAGCCACCGATCGTCGCCCGCAGCATGAGCTTGCCGAGTCCCATCGGAGACTTCGGCTACCCCGGGGTCGAGAACCAAAACGCAGTCGTTACAGTCCGTCGCGATGAGCGACTTCGGCCTCGGGGCGCTGCTCGACTCGCGGCGCGGCGAGGATCTCGATCTCTGGGCGCGCACGATCAACCCGCAGTTCGTGCGGGTGCTCCGGACGATCGGCTTCGACCGCACCTGGGCGCGTGCCGAGGGCGCGTACCTCTACGACGCAGACGGGACGCGCTATCTCGATCTGCTGGGCGGCTTCGGGATGTACGGCGTCGGGCGGAACAACCCGCGGATCCGCGCGGCGCTCGTCGAGGCGCTCGAGCTCGAGACCCCGGGGATGGTCGCGCTCGGCACCACGCTGCTCCCCGGCCTCCTCGCCGAGCAGCTGATCGAGCTCGCCGGGGGCCGGATCGGGCGCTGCCTGTTCACGAGCAGCGGCACGGGCGCGGTCGAGGCGGCACTGAAGCTCGGGCGTGCAGCGACCGGGCGCACGCGCGTCCTGTCCGCGGAGCACGGTTTCCACGGGCTCACGCTCGGGTCGCTCTCGGCCAACGGAAACGACGAGTTCACAGCGCGGTTCCAGCCGCTGCTCCCCGGCTTCGAGCGCGTCCCGTTCGGCGACCTCGAGGCGCTCGAGGAGCAGTTGCGGCGCGAGGACGTGGCGCTCTTCCTCGTCGAGCCGCTGCAGGGGAAGGGCATCCACCTGCCGCCGGAGGGCTACCTCGCGGGCGCGCAGGAGCTTTGCCGCCGCTACGGGACGCTGTTCTCCGTCGATGAGGTGATGACCGGCTTCGGGCGGACGGGCCGCATGTTCGCGTTCCAGCACTGGGGGCTCGAGCCAGACCTCGTCACGGTCGCGAAGACGCTCTCGGGCGGCTACGTCCCGGTCGGCGCGCTGCTCATGGCCCGCTCGGTGCACGAGGCGGTCTTCGACTCGATGCCGCACGCCATGTCGCACGGCTCGACGTTCGCGCCGAACGAGCTCGCGATGGCGGCGGGGCTCGCGACGCTGCACGAGCTTCAAGAGCAGCGGCTCGTGGAGGAGAGCGCGCGGCTCGGCGAGCGGCTCCTCGAGCTCACTCGTCCGCTCGTGGACGAGTTCGAGGTCGTCCGCGACGTGCGCGGTCTCGGGCTGACGTGGGCGATCGAGTTCGGCGAGCCGGAGAACGGCGGCCGCCTGACCTATCGGATGATCGAGCGCGCCCAGCGGGGCCTGTTCGCGCAGCTCGTCGTCGTCCCGCTCTTCACGAAGCACCACATCCTGAGCCAGGTCGCCGGGCACGACATGGCCGTGATCCGGATCCTGCCGCCGCTCGTCCTGACGGACGCCGACGTCGAGGAGTTCGCCGGCGCGTTACGCGCGACCATCAAGGCCGCGCGCCGCCCGACCGCGGTGACGAAGCTCGCGCTGACCGCGGCGAGCGCCGGCGTTCGTCGCTGACGCGGCTAGCGGGTGCAGGAAACGGTGACCCACCCGGTCCGCAGGTGCGTCATCTGAAGGTTCCGGGTCGACGACGGAACCTTGCCGCCCACGGTGACTACACCGGAGCCGACGCTGACCGAGTCGCCGCGGCCGGGAACCTTCGCACTCGGCCTGCCGCCCTTGCACGCGATCACGGTGCCGGTCTTGACGTTCGGTAGGGTCGCCGTCCCGGTGACCGTGACCGCCCCCAAGCCGGTGTTCGCCCCGACGGCGTGGTTCACGGTTCCGACGACGATCCTCTTCTTGGTGGCGCCGCAGCCGGCGAGGGCGAATCCGACGGCCGCGAGCAGCACCAGGGCAATGAGCGCTCTCATCACTCTCCGCGTTCGAGTGGCAATCCACGTTTCGACCACTCGCTCCAGGATCCTGGATAGAGGCGGCCCTCGCGGCCGGCGAGCCAGGCGCGGTGCAGGGTGACGCACGCGGTGACGCCCGAGCCGCAGTAGGCGACGAGCTCGCCGGGCGGCAGCTCCGGCAGCGGCTCGTCCCACGGCGCGTTCGCCGAGCCCGGGATGCGGCCGGGCGGGTCGTCGATCTCGTTCGGCTCGCCGCGCCAGCGGCTCGCCGTGCGCGCGTCCACGAGGGCGAGCGACGGATCGGCGAGGCGGCGGGCGATCTCCCCGGCGTCGATGGTGTCACCGTCGCCCTCGCGGAGGACGAACTCCGCCGGCTCGATCTCCTCCTCGCCGGCGCGCAGCTCGCCGCCCCAGGCGTCGATCCCGCCGAGGAGGACGGCGCAGCGCTCGTGGCCGAAGTGCCGCAGCAGCCACCAGAGCCGCTCGGGCCCGCCTCCGTCTCCATAGGCGACGACGTAGACGCCCGCGCCGATCCCCGCCCCGCCTGCGGCGGCGGCGAACCGCTCGGCCGAGGGGAGTGGATGGCGGCCGGCGTCGGGCACCGAGAGGTCCGACAGGTCGTCGTCGACGTCGAGGAAGGACGCGCCCGGGATATGGCCGGCGAGGTAGAGCTCCCGTCCCCGGGCCGGGTCTCCAAGCTCCCAGCGGCAGTCGACGAACTGGACCGGGCGACTCACGCGACGCCGACCCGCGTCGAACGCCGCTCGAGCCAGACCACGTCCCGCCAGGCGCCGCCCGACTCGCCGATCCGCTCCCGCACGCCGAGCTCGCGGAAGCCGCATGCCCGGCGGAGCCGGAGCGATGCCTCGTTCTCCGGGAACACTCCCGCGGTCAGCGTCCAGTACCCCTCGTCCTCGGAGCGCTCGACGAGCCGCTCGAGCAGCGCGCGGCCGACGCCCCCGCCGCGGGCCGCCTCCGCCACGTACACGCTCGCTTCCCCGACGCCCCGGTAGCAACGGCGGGTCGAGGCCTGAGACAGCGCGGCCCAGCCGAGGATCGTTCCGTCAAGCTCGGCGACGAGCCGCAGCAGCGGGTGCGCGGCGTCCCACGCCTCCCAGGCGGGCGCTTCGGTCTCGAAGGTCGCGTCGCCGCTGCGGATGCCGTCCTCGTAGATCTCCCGCACCGCCGGCCAGTCGTCGGCGACCAGGTCGCGGACGATCATCGGGCGTGGTTCGGCGACCACACCGCGGCGAGGATCCCCAGGCCCACGAGCACCCCGCCGCCGAACCAGCGCTGGACGCGGGCGATGCCTGCCGATCCGCGCAGCCGGTCGGCCACGGTTCCGGCGGCGAGCGCGTACATGCTGTCGCTCAGGAAGCCGAGCAGGCAGAAGCTGAGGCCGAGCACGAGCACCTGCAGCCAGGGCTGGTGGGCATGCGGGTCGACGAACTGCGGCAGGAACGCGAACACGAAGACGATGGTCTTCGGGTTGGTGAGGTTGACGAGAATCCCCTGCATGTAGGCGCGCCTGCGAGTTCGCGGCGCCGCCTCGGCGTCGGCTTCGTCGAGACCGCGGCCGAGCAGGCGCCGGGCTCCGAGGACGACGAGGTACGCGGCGCCGACGTAGCGGACGGCGTCGAAAGCGGCGGTCGACGCGAGCAGGAGCGAGGAGAGCCCGGCCGCCGCAAGCGTGACGTAGGCGACGGTGCCCGTCGTGATCCCGGCGACCGAGGCGAGCCCGCCTGCGCGTCCCATCTCGATGCTGCGCGTGACGACGTAGAGGACGGCCGGCCCGGGCACGAGCAGCAGCGCGATCGCGGTCGCGAGGAAGACGGCATAGGTCGAGGCCGAAGGCATCCGGCGAGCCTAGAGCTCCCGGTCGAGCCAGTCGAGCGCCACGGCGAGCTGCCGGGCCTGGAACTCGCGCACGGTCGGCGCCGTCTCGGGCGGCGGCAGCCCGGCCGTCGCGGCGAAGATCCCGGCGATGAAGGCCGCGAAGCCGCGGCCGTCGGGCAGTAGCTCCCAGGGCGGCGGCCCTCCCTCTAGCGCGAGGCTGCAGGCCCAGCACGCGAGGTCGAGCTCGGGCGCCCCGAACGAGACCCAGTTCCAGTCGACGAGGACCGCCCTGTCGTCGAGCGTGCAGAGGTTGTCGCTGCGCACGTCGAGGTGGACGACCGCGTCGCCGTCGACCGGCACTGCCTCCGCGGCCTCGACGATCGCCGGCAGCCGCTCGTCGAGCCAAGCGCAGGACCGGACGCCGAGCGAGAGAAACGGCTCGGGATCTGCGGCGACGGTGTGCCAGCGGCCGAACCAGCCCGCGTAGGTGTCTCGCACCGCGGCGGTGTTCGGCGGCGCCGGGACCGCGTGGAGCTCGTCGAGGGCGGCGCGGACGAGGGCGATGCGCTCCGGAGTCCAGCTCTGTCCCCAGTCGGCATCGCTGAGGTCCTCGATCACGAGCAGCGGCTGTCCGCCGTCGTGGTCGAACCCGATCAGACCCGGGATGAAGCTTCCCCGCAGCGAGGCGTAGACCTCGTGCTCACGCCGCAGCCACGCGGCCATGTGCTCCGCGTCGGCGGTCTTCACGAACACGCGGCGGCCGTCGTCGAGCGTCACGGAGTACCGCTCGGCGGTCGAGTAGCCGCCGGCGCGCGGCGTCCACTCCAGGGGCTGCGCGCCGACGAGCGCCGCCAGGCGCTGCGCGAGGTCGTCCCGGCTCATCTTCGGAGGCTACGCGGCCTCGGTGTCCGGCTCGCGCAACTGGTGAACATGACCGACCAGGTGGCCGTGGCTCTCGGTGCCGTAACCACCGGGAACCGGGATGTAGAACTCGGGATAGCCCCACATGCCGTGCTCCGCGACGTCGAGGCCCGCCGTCTCGACGTGCTCTTCGACGCGGATTCCCCACAGCCGGTTCAGCGTCCAGAGCGAGCCGAACGAGGCGCTGAAGGTGAAGGCGCCGACCGCGAGGAGCCCGAGCGCCTGCACGCCGAGCTGGTACGGCGAGCCGCTGTAGAGGAGCCCGCCGCGGCCGACGCCGACCGTCGCCGCGAGCGCGGGCAGCGCGAAGACACCGGTCGCGAGCGTCCCCCAGACTCCGGCGAGGCCGTGTACCGCCACCGCACCTATCGGGTCGTCGATGCCGAGCCGCTCGACGAGCGGGACCGCGACGACCGCGATCGCCGCCGCCACGAAGCCGATCAGCACCGCGGCCCACGGGGCGACGAAGCCGCACGCCGCGGTGACCGCGACGAGCGCGGCGAGCACGCCGTTGAGCATCATCGAGACGTCGGGCTTGCGGAGGACGAGCCAGGCGACGCAGATCCCGCCGATGCCGCCGGCCGCCGCCGCGAGGTTCGTCGTCAGCGCGACGTAGCCGAAGAAGCCGACCTTCCCGCCGGTCGCGACGCCGAGCGTCGAGCCGGGGTTGAAGCCGAACCAACCGAACCACAGGATCAGGGTCCCGAGGACGGCGTACGGCATGTTGTGGCCAGGGATCGCGTTGGCCCGGCCGTCGTGCCCGAACTTCCCGATCCGCGGACCGAGCAGGAGCGCGCCGGCGAGCGCGGCCAGCGCGCCCTGGTAGTGGACGACCGTCGAGCCGGCGAAGTCCTGCATCCCGAACCGCTGCAGCCAGCCGCCCGGCGCCCAGATCCAGTGCGAGACGAGCGAGTAGACGACGGTGAAGATCGCGCCGAACGCGAAGTAGACCCAGAGCTTCGCCCGCTCGGCCATCGCGCCCCAGACGATCGCGAGCGAGACGCCGGCGAAGACGACCTCGAACAGCCAGCCTGCCGCGCCCGGGATGGACGTGAACGCTGCGTACGGCGCCTTCCCCACCGCGAGCAGCGCGGCCACCGACGGCGCGAAGCCGTGCGTGCCGACGAGGCCGTTGCCGTTCCCGAAGGCCAGCCCGAACCCGACGAGCCAGTAGACGAGGGAGGCCACGCCGAAGACGAGGACGTTCTTGCCGGCGATGTGAGCGGCGTTCTTCATTCGCGTCAACCCCGCTTCGAGGAAGGCGAAGCCCGCCTGCATGAACATGACGAGCACGGCGGCGACGACGACCCAGATCGTGTTCGCGGCGATCAGCAGCTCGTGGTGGGTCATCCCAGGCGCTCCCCCGTGCGGTGGTGGACGACGTTCGCGACGGGCGACGTCCAACAGAGCCCGTCGCCGGAGTCGTGACCGCTGCGCGCGGCGTCGGCGATCGCGGAGACGACCCGCTCCGCGAGCGCGTCCTCGACGACGAAGGAGAGGAGTGCCTTCGGCAGGAAGCGCGACTCGAAGGTGCGGCCGCGGTACTCGTGCGTGACGCCGCGCTCGCGCCCGTGTCCGATCGCCTCGACCACCGTGACGCCGACGTGGCCGGTCTCCTCCTCGACCGCGTCGATCACGGTCTCTACCCGCTCCCTCACGATCACCGCCTCGACCTTGACCATCGCGCTCCCTCCGTCCGGACCACGAAAAAAGCCCCGCGACCGCCGAGGTCACGAGGCTCCTTCGCCTGCGGCGGCCGCCTGCTCCGGCGTCCGCCTGCCGCGGAACCTAGCAACCCCACCGGCGGAACCCCCGCTCAGGCCCGGAATTTGACGCGGGCGCCTCGAGCGCCTAGCCTGCGTGGGCCATGTTGCTCGCGAACGTGATGGACCGGACGCCGGTGGGCGGTTGCTCTCGCCCGGCCGGTGTGCGCGGCGCCCTTTAGGTCCGCGCCCCGCCCTCGCGGCGGTTTCCGTCCTCCGTTCCCACTTCGTTCCGAAGGAGCAGCATGTCCACTCTCGCACCAACTACAACCGATTACGTCTCACGTCTCGACCGCGACACGCCCGCCGTCGAGGTGCGGGACCTCCGGAAGACGTTCAAGCGCCGCGACCGCAACGCGGGCCGCTTCGCGCGCAAGCGTGCGTGGCCGGCGCTCGCCGACGTCACCTTCACGATCGCCCGTGGCGAATGCGTCGCGATCCTCGGCCAGAACGGCTCGGGGAAGTCGACGCTCGTCCGCCTGCTCTCGACGCTGCTGATCGACGACGGCGGCGAGGCGCGGGTGTTCGGCCACGACGTGACCCGCGAGGCGTCGACGATCCGCCGGCTCGTCAACCGCGTCTCGGTCGAGGCGAGCTTCTTCAAGAAGATGTCCGCCGCCGAGAACCTCTCCTACGCAGCCCGCTTCTACGGGATGACGCCCGGCCAGACGCGCGTGGCCGTGCCCGAGATCCTCTCGCGGGTCGGCTTCCCGCCCGAGCGGCGCGGCGAGTCGATGGAGCACCTGTCGCGGGGGATGCAGCAGAAGGTCGCGCTCGCGCGGGCGCTGCTCACCTCGCCGGTGCTGCTTCTGCTCGACGAGCCGACGACGGGGCTCGACCCGCGCTCCAAGCTCGAGGTGCAGCAGTTCGTCCGCGAGGTGCGGGCCGAGCACGACGCCACGATCCTGCTCTGCACCCACGACATGGCCGAGGCCGAGACGCTCGCCGACCGCGTCGGAATCCTCGACCGCGGGCGGCTGCTCTTCCTCGAGCCGGTCGACGACGTGAAGCGGCGCTTCGGCGTGGAGACGCTCGAGCAGGCGTTCTTCGCCGCGACCGGGCGTGACTTCGAGAACGAGGGCTCCGACGAGGACGACGACGAGTACAGGGAGGTGTTCGCATGAGCGAGTTCGCACTCGAGACGAGAAACCAGCTCGTCGGGCTGTTCGGCATCGTCGAGCGGAACGTCTATCTCACGAAACGGTACTTCCTGTGGGACATCGCGTTCATGGTGTGGACGATCGCGAACACGCTCACGATCGTCTTCATCGCCAAGGGGCTGCACCTGTCGCCGGCGAAGGAGAACACTGCGGCGACGGCGCTGCTGATCGGCGCGACGATCTGGGCCTTCCTCGGGATCATCTTCGAGTTCATGACCGAGACCGTCGCCTGGGAGCGCTGGGAGGGGACGATCGAGTACACGTTCATGGCGCCGCTCTCGCGGCTCGTCCACCTCTTCGGGCAGGGCGCGTTCGCGGTGCTGTACGGGCTGATCCGCGCCACGATCCTCTTCTTCGCGGTCGCCGCGCTCATCGGCATCCACGCTCCGAACGCGAACTACGGGGCGGCGCTCGCGCTCCTCGCGCTCGCGTCCGTCTCGTTCATCGGCATCGGGATCATGACCTCGGTCCTGCCGCTCATCTCGCCGGAGAAGGGCGCGCAGCTCGGCTTCGTCGCACAGGGCGTGCTGCTCGTGGTCTCGGGCGTCTACTACTCGGTCAGCGTCCTGCCCGAGTGGATGCAGTGGATCTCGAAGATCTCGCCGGCGACGTATGCGCTGCGCGGCTGCCGCGCCTCGATCATCCACGGCACGGGCCTGGTCTGGGCGGACGTCTGGCCGCTGCTGATCATCGCGGTCCTCGCGACGCCGATCGGGCTCGGGATCTTCAAGATCGGCGAGCGGCACGCGAAGCGGCACGGGAAGCTGAAGCGGTCGGGATGATCGAGCTGCGCGTCGCGGAGTCGGACCCCGAGCTCGAGCTCTGGCGAGGCGTGCGCAGGGCTCTGCTGCCGAACGAGCGTGCCCCTTCGGTGGCAGAGCTCCGCGCCGAGAAGAGCTTCCTGGTGCTCGCGTACCGCTGCGGGGAGCTCGCCGGCGCGGGGAGCGCGTCGAAGAGCGACCTGGGCGGCGGCTCGGTGACTCCGCGCGTGCTACCCGCCCACCGCCGCCACGGCGTCGGAACCGCGTTGCTCCGGCGACTCGCGCTCCACGCCGAGGACTGCGGCCACCACGAGGTCGGCTCGCTGGTCGACGACGAGGACTCGCTCGCGTTCGCGCACAGGTTCGGCTTCGCGGAGACCGGCCGGCAGGTCGAGCAGGTGCGCGCGGTCGCCGGCGCCGAGCCGTGGCCGGCCGTACCCGACGGCGTCGAGGTTGTCGCGCTGGCGCAGCGTCCCGAGCTGCTCCCGCGGCTCTACCACGAGCTCGCGCTCGAGGCGTTCGAGGACATCCCGACGCCGCGCAGGATCGAGATCACGCTCGAGCAGTGGGAGTCGGAGTGGATCACGTGGCCCGAGGCGACGTTCGTCGCTCTCGACGGCGACGCGATTCTCGGCATGGCCGGGCTCGTCCGCGACGCCGACCATCCCGACCGCGCGGAGAACGCGCTCACGACGGTCCGCCGCGATGCGCGCGGCCGCGGCCTCGCGCGCGCGCTCAAGGAGACCGCGATCGCGTGGGCGTCAGAGCACGGGATCCGCGAGATCTACACCTGGACGCAGACCGGCAACGAGAACATGCGCGAGGTCAACGAGCGCCTCGGCTATGTCACGCGGGACATGGCGATCATGGTGCGGCGGAAGTTGCCGTTGTGAAGGACTGGTTCGCCGGCTCGGTCGCGGCCCGCTACGACGCGGAGACGGCGGACATGCCGGTCGAGCCGGTCGTCGACTTCCTGCTCCCGCTGGCCGGCGGCGGCGCTCTCGAGCTCGCCATCGGCACCGGCCGCATCGCGGTGCCGCTCTCGGCGCGCGGCGTCCGCGTCGCGGGCATCGACCTCTCGCCGGACATGGTCGAGCAGCTGCGGAGGAAGACGGGCGAGATCCCCGTGGCGATCGGCGACTACGCCACCACGCGGGTCGACGGAACGTTCTCGCTCGCCTACATCGTCTTCAACTCGATCAACAACCAGACGACGCAGGACGGGCAGGTCGCGACGTTCGCGAACGCGGCGGCGCACCTCGAGCCGGGCGGCTGCTTCGTCGTCGAGGTCGGCGTCCCGAACCGGCAGGAGCTCGAGGTGTTCGACCTGAGCGACACGCATGTCGGCGTCGACGAATTCGACGCGGCGACCCAGCGGGCCGTCTCCCATCACTTCACGCTCGTCGACGGGCGGTGGGAGCGGGTGTCGATGCCGTTCCGCTCCGTCTCGCCGGCGGAGCTCGACCTGATGGCGCGGCTGGCAGGCCTCGAGCTACGCGAGCGCTGGGGCGGCTGGGACCGCTCGCCGTTCACGGCCGGGAGCACGAAGCACGTCTCGGTCTGGAAGAAGCGGTGAAGCGCCCGTCCGCGGAGAGGCTCTACTACGCGCTGAGCTTCCTCCTGCGGATGCCGACGTGGGTCGTGATGGCCGTGTACCTCGTGCGCGACCTGCACCTGACGCCGCTGCAACTGGTGCTGATGGGGACCGCGATGGAGGCGGCGGTGTTCCTGTTCGAGATGCCGACCGGAGTCGTCGCCGACACGTACAGCCGGCGGCTGTCGCTGATCGTCGGCTACCTCGGGATGGGCCTCGCGTGGCTCGCCCTCGCCTTCGTCACCGCGCCGTGGCTCGCGATCGCGCTGTGGGCGGTGTGGGGGATCTCGTACACGTTCACGAGCGGCGCCGAGGAGGCATGGGTCGCGGACGAGGTCGGAGGCGGGAACGTCGGGCACGTGTTCCTGCGGGCCGCGCGGGTGGGGCAGGCCGGCGCGGTCGTCGGGCTCGTCCTGCAGGTCGCCGTCGGCGTCGCGTCGCTGCGGGCCGGCGTCGCGCTCGGCGGCGTGTTCGCGATCGCGGCGGGGATCTCGTGCATCCTCTTCATGGAGGAGCACGGCTTCCGGCAGCGTCCGCGCGAGGAGCGGTTCTCACCCGTGCGCGAGATGCAGACGACCGCGGCGGCGGGCGCCCGCTACGCGCGAGCCGCGCCGGTGATCCTGCTGCTGATCGCGGTCGCCGTTTTCATGGGCGCCTCGAGCGAGGCGTTCGACCGGCTGAAGGAGGCGCACTTCCTGCGCGACGTCGGCCTGCCTGCGATCGGGAGCCTGTCGCCGGTGGTCTGGTTCGGGCTCTTCTACCTCGTGGCGATGCTCAACGCCTTCATCGGGACGACGCTGCTGATCCGACGGGTCGAGCGGCGCGGGCTCGCGACGATCTCGACGTCGCTCCTCTGCTGTGCCGGGTTCGAGTTCGTCGCGATGCTCGTGTTCGCGCTCGCGTGGTCGCCGTGGGTCGCGGTCGCGGGCGTGCTCGGCGTCTTCCTTGCGCGCGACCTCGCCGGTCCGCTCTACACGATCTGGCTCAACGACCAGATCACCGACTCGCGCGTGCGTGCGACGGTCTTCTCGATCACCGGTCAGGGCGATGCGGTGGGCCAGGCGGCGGGAGGCCCGGTGCTCGGCGTGATCGGGAACGCGTGGGGAATCCGTGCGGCGCTGGCCGCGGGCGCCTTCGCGATCGTCCCGGCACTCGGCCTGTTCGGCCGTGCCCTCGGTCACCACGGCGCGGAGCCCGAGCTCGACGACCTCCCGCAGCGAGTCGAACTGCCGGTAGCAGCCACGATCACAGAAGCGTGACGACCTCGGGCCGCATCGCTCCGTGAACGGTCGGAAAGTCGTGACGAAGGCGACCCTGTTTTGTTCCGGTAGCTGCTACCGGTCTTCGGGTTAGCGTTGCGGCGTGCCGGCACGCGCTCGTCGTAGCTGCCTCACCGTTCCCGCCTCCAGCGAGCGGATGCTCGCGAAGGCGCCCTCGCTGCCTGCGGACGAGGTGATCGTCGACCTCGAGGACGCCGTCCCCGACCGGCAGAAGGAGGACGCGCGGGGCCTCGCCGGCGCCGCACTGCGGCACGGGCCGCTCGGTCGGACGACGGCGCTCCGCGTCAACGCCCGGTCGACGCCGTGGTGGGAGGACGACCTGCGCGCGGCAGCCGAGGCGCGGCCCGACGTCGTGGTACTCCCCAAGGTCGAGTCCCCCGAAGACGTGGCTGCAGCGGCCGATCTGCTCCCGGACGGCATCGGCCTCGAGGCGCAGATCGAGACGGCACGCGGGCTCGCCGCCGCCGAGTGGATCGCCTCCGCCGGCCACCGGCTCGAGGCTCTCGTCTTCGGCCCTGCCGATCTCGCCGCCTCGCTCGGCATCCCGGTGCTCACGATCGGCGAAGGCGCATCCGACTCCGCGCTCGCGCGCGTGCTCGCCGCCGCCCGCGCCTTCGGACTCCAGGCGGTCGACGGGCCGCATGCGCGGCTCGGGGACGAGCTGGGCCTCGTCGTCTCGGCCCGGCGGGCGCTCGAGCACGGCTATGACGGCAAGTGGGTCGTCCACCCGAGCCAGATCGAGCCGGTCAACTTCCTCTTCACGCCCTCGCCCGCGGAGCTCGCCCGCGCGAGACGAATCATCGAGGCGGCTGAGGGCGCAGCCCGATTCGACGGAGAGCTCGTCGACGCGGCGTCGCGCCGGCTCGCCGAGAGCCTGCTCAGGCGCGCCGGGCGGCTCGCCTGGCCAAACGCCTAGCTGCTTTCCGCCGCTTCACCTCGGGTGCGAACAGGACGGCGCGGTACCACGTCCGCAACAGCGCGAGGAACGCGACCGCGACGAGCCCGAGCAGCCTGGCAATGCTTGCCACCTCGACGTAGAGGGTACTTCCGTCCCATGACCGGGCGCCGAGAGGTTTGGGAGGTCGCGCGCTTCTCCGGCGTGCGCCGGCACTTCGAGCCGCAGTGCGACTGCTACCGCACCGACGACCCGCCGGCGCTGCACCTCGTCCTCGAACTGCCCGGGATCGACCCCGCCGCCGTCCGGATCGTCACGAGCGGCACCGCGCTCGTCGTCTCCGGGGTGCGCGAGCGACCGCACCCGACGGGCGCGCGCTACCACCAGGTCGAGATCGAGTACGGCGCGTTCGAGCGCCGGATCGAACTCGCCGAGAATCTTGACACGGCCGCGGTCGAGGCGACGTACGAGGCCGGGATGCTGCGGATCGAGCTCCCGCTGACGGGGAACCGATGAGCGAGATCGAGTTCACGGAGACGTCGGCGGCTCATGTCGACGAGCTGCCGGCCGAGCTGCCGGTCCTGCCGCTCAAGGACACGGTCGTCTTTCCCGACTCGCTGACGCCGCTCGCGATCGGCCAGGAGCGCTCGATCCGGCTCGTCGACGACGTGATCGGCGGCGAGCGCCTGCTCGCGCTCGTCACGGTGCGCGACGCCGCAGTCGAGTCTCCGGGCTGGGACGACCTGTACGAGATCGGCACGGCGGCGATCGTGCACAAGATGATCCGCGTCCCCGACGGGACGCTGCGGATCCTCGTCCAGGGCCTGCGCCGGATCCGGTTCGAGGAGCCGGTCGCAGCCGACCCGTACCTCGTCGCGCGCTTCTCCGTCGTGCCCGACGAGGAGGAGGAGAGCAGGGAGCTCGAGGCGCTGACCCGCAATGCGCAGGGCCTCTTCGGACGGATCATCGGCCTGGCGCCGTACCTGCCCGAGGAGCTCCAGATCGCGGCGGCGAACGCCGGCGACGCGAGTGCGCTCTGCAATCTCGTCGGGTCGACGCTCCGCCTCAAGACCGAGGAGAAGCAGCAGATCCTCGAGCTGGCCGACGCCGGACAGCGGCTTCGCAAGGTCTCGAGAATCCTCAACCGCGAGCTCGAGGTGTTCGAGCTCGGGACGAAGATCCAGTCGCAGGTGCAGTCGGAGCTCGAGAAGGGCCAGCGGGAGTTCTTCCTGCGCCAGCAGCTGAAGGCGATCCAGGAGGAGCTCGGCGAGGGCGATCCCGAGCAGGCCGAGGCGAACGAGTTGCGCGAGCGGCTCGACACGCTGAACCTGCCGGACGAGGCGCGAAGGGCGGCCGACCGCGAGCTGCTGCGGTTGGAGCGGCTCCCCGCGGCGGCGGCGGAGTACGGCGTGATCCGCACCTACCTCGACTGGATCGCGACGCTGCCCTGGGGCGTCACGACGCCGGACGACCTCGACCTCGACCGCGCACGGCAGATCCTCGACGATGACCACTACGACCTCGACAAGGTCAAGGAGCGCATCGTCGAGCACCTCGCGGTCTCGAAGCTCAAGCAGGACCCGGCAGGCCAGATCCTCTGTTTCGTCGGGCCGCCGGGCGTCGGCAAGACGTCGCTCGGGCACTCCGTCGCGCGCACGCTCGGCAGGAAGTTCGCGCGGCTCTCGGTCGGTGGCGTCCGCGACGAGGCCGAGATCCGTGGCCACCGGCGCACCTACATCGGCGCGATGCCTGGCTCGATCATCCGGGCGCTGCGCGACGCCGAGTCGATGAACCCGGTGCTGCTGATCGATGAGATCGACAAGATGGGGGCGGACGTGCGCGGCGATCCGGCGAGCGCGATGCTCGAGGTGCTCGACCCCGCTCAGAACTCGACCTTCCGGGACCACTACCTCGACCTGCCGTTCGACCTCTCGAAGACGCTGTTCATCTGCACGGCGAACACGGTCGACACGATCCCGCCGCCGCTGCTCGACCGGATGGACGTGATCCAACTCTCGGGCTACACCGAGGAGGAGAAGCTCGGGATCGCGCGGCGCTACCTCGTGCCGCGGCAGATCGTGGAGCACGGCCTCACTCCTGGCCGGATCGCCATCGGCGAGCGGGCCCTGCGCCTGCTCGTGCGCGAGTACACGCGCGAGGCCGGCGTGCGCGGGCTCGAGCGCCGCATCGGCGATCTCTGCCGCAAGGCCGCGGTGCAAGTCGCTCGTGGCCACGAGGAGAAGATCCGGGTCGGCGAGAAGCTCGTGCGCGAGTGGCTGGGCCCGCGGGAGTTCTCGGCCGAGGCACGGCGCCGCACGGCGGATCCGGGCGTGGCGACGGGGCTCGCCTACACGCCGGTAGGCGGCGACATCCTCTTCATCGAGGCGCAGGCCTATCCGGGCCGCGGCAAGCTCACGGTGACCGGACAGCTCGGCGAGGTGATGCAGGAATCGGCCCAGGCAGCGCTCTCCTGGGTGCGCTCGCACACCGGCGAGCTCGATCTCGACGAGCACTGGTTCGCCCGCCATGACGTCCATCTCCACGTGCCCGCCGGCGCCGTGCCGAAGGATGGGCCGTCCGCCGGGATCGCGATGGCGACGGCGATCGCCTCGCTCGTGCGCCAGACGCCGGTCGCCGACGACGTCGCGATGACCGGAGAGATCACGCTGACCGGCCAGGTGCTGCCGATCGGCGGCGTGCGCGAGAAGGTGCTCGCCGCCCAGCGTGCCGGGCTCGAGCGCGTGATCCTGCCGCGCGAGAACGAGCACCACCTCGACGAGCTGCCGCCCGAGACCCGCGAGGCCGTCCGCTTCGTGCTCGTCGACTCGATCGGCGAGGTTTTCGCCGCGGCGTTCGGGGCGAACGGTGCGGGGAAGAACGGTCGCGTGCGTGCAGCGACTGCGAGAAGATAGTAGGACCGTTCACACATCACGACGGAAAGGATTGGAAGATGACGTACACGAAGGAGAAGGTCGCCGACGCAGCCGCGAGCGCGCGCCCTTACGTCGAGCGTGCGCTTCGCGACCAGGAGCTGCGCGAGAACATCCGCAACGCGTACACGTCCGCCCGGGCGGTGTACGACGAGCTGGCCTCCCGCCGGCGGATCTCGGACGCCGCAACCCGGCTGGCGAGCAACCAGGACGTCCAGAGCGAGCTGCGGAACGCGATCGAAGAGCTGCGGAACGCGGCCAACCGCGTCCAGGGCGTGAAGCGGGGCTCGCCGGAGCCGGCACGCGCGGCGCGGAACGGCACGATCCTGCTGCTCGGCATCTGCCTCGGCATCCTGCTCAACCCGATCACGGGGCCGGCCGTCCGGAGGGCGCTCGCGCGCAAGCTGTTCGGCAGCGGCAACGGCTTCGTGTACCAGGGCAACGGCTCGGCCGCAAAGGCCGAGTAGGGCTAGCCGCTGCCGCCGAGGTGCTCCCGCGCGAAGGCGCGGAAGCGGTCGCGCGCGGCGTCGTCCGGCGCGAGCGGCTCGTCGTCGGCGTACCGGGGATCGGAGGCGATCTCCTCCGCGACCGCGCGCACCTCGCGCTCGATCGCGGCGCGGTGCGCGGGCTCGCGCAGCAGCGCGTCGACCCAGCTCTCCGACCCGTCCCAGTCGGGCACGTCGTGGTCGAAGAGCAGCTGGCCGAGCAGGATGCCGGTGCGGATGTAGGCGAACGTCCTGAAGGCGAGGATCCGGTGCGGCGTCTCGACCTGGGCCGCGAGGGCGGGATCCTCCCGCACGACACGCTCGACGATGCCGCCGATCGGCTCGTCGACGAGCGGGATCCAGAGCTCTTCGATATCCGCCACGACCGGATTATGCCCGCCCGCGAAGTAGCGTAGGCCTCGTGTCCGCCGCTCCCGAGGATCTGCTCGCGCGGCTCGCCGAGGATCCGTCCCGGGCGGGGCTGTTCCTCGATTTCGACGGGGTTCTCGCGCCGATCGTCGAGCGGCCCGAGGACGCGGTCCCGCCGCCGGAGACGCGCGCCGAACTGGAGCGTCTCGTCGAGCGGTACGCGCTCGTCGCCGTCGTCAGCGGGCGGGCCGGCGACGACGTGCGCGCACGGCTCGGCGTCGACGGCGTCGTCTGTGTCGGCTCGCACGGACTCGAGGCCGAGCCGCAGGCGGAGCGGTGGCGGCGGTCGCTCGCGGCGTTCGCCGCCGACGCGCCGTGGCCGCAGGAGCAGGTCGAGGTCAAGGGCCTCGCGGTTGCGTTCCACTTCCGCGACTACCCCGACGAGCGGGAGGCGGTGCGCCGCCTCGACGGGATCGCGGACGAGGCGAGGGAGGAGGGCCTCGTCGCGCGCTACGGGCGCAAGATCCTCGAGGTGCTGCCGCCGGTCGGCTCGCACAAGGGCACGGCGGTGCGGGCGCTGCTCGAGGAACGCGGCTTGCGTCGAGCGCTCGCGGCAGGCGACGACACGACGGACATCGACTCCTTCGCCGCCCTCGAGGGCCTCGACGTGGCGGTGCGGGTCGCGGTCACGTCGGCCGAGGCACCGCGCGCACTGCTCGAGGCCGCCGACGTCGTGGTCGAGTCAACGGACGAGTTCCTAGCGCTGCTTCGCCGCCTTTAAGCGCCCTGTCTCTGCCGGCCACGTCCGGGTGCCAGGCACCGGGACATGGCCTAACCGGACATTGACGCGCGCCGGCGGCACAGCGAAGCGACGAACCCTCCTTTCGAGCCACGTCCGGGTGCCTGGCACCGGGACATGTCAGAGGAGGCCAAGTACCTCGCCGAGACTCCCGATCCGTTCTCCCTGCCAACCGTCACGCCCACCCAGCTGGACGGCGCGCATGCCGACGGCCGCAGCTCCCGGAAGCTCCCCGGAGTCGCCGTCCCCGACGAAGATCGCATCGGTCGCCTCCACGCCGAGACGCTCGAGCGCGAGGTGGTAGATCGCGGCGTCCGGCTTGCAGACGCCTTCGATTGCCGAGAGAACCACCGCATCGAAGCAACCCGCGAACGGCGACTCGCCCCACAGCTCTCCGACCTCGCTCGAGCAGTTGCTGACGAGACCGAGCCGCAAGCCGCGCTCACGAAGCGCGTCGAGCAGCGGAAGAGCCCCTTCGACCGGGACGAGCGAACCGCGCGTCATCTGGGTCCGAACATCGAGAGCGCGTGTCGCCGCGCCCGCATCGAGCTCCAGCGAATCGAGGTAGCTCTGGAACGACCCCGTCCAGCGCCGGTCGCGATGGTCGATGCTCGCCCACTCGTCGCGTGTGAGCCCGACGGCGTCGAGCAGTGGCGTCATGTCCTCACGCGGCCAGGCCGCGAGCGTCTCCCAGAGATCGAAGACGACTGCCCGGGTCACGCCGTGCGCACGCGCACCGCGGTTCCGTAGGCGCAGATCTCGGTCCAGTTGCCGCCCATCTCGGACGTGTCGAAGCGCATCGCGATGATCGCATTCGCGCCCAGCGCCTCCGCCTCCTCCACCATCCGCTCCATCACCTGCTTACGGCTGTCCATGAGCGCCGTCGTCATGCCCTTGAGCTCCCCGCCGACGATCGACTTGAGGCCGGCCCCGAGCTGGGAGCCGATGTTCCGCGAGCGCACCGTCAGCCCCATCACCTCGCCGAACACCTCGTCGACCTCGTAGCCGGGGATGTCGTTCATCGTCGTCACGATCATCGATTCGCCTCCCTGTTGAGCACTTCCCAGGCCCGCCGCACGTCGTCCTCGGTTGTCCGCGCGTTGCCGATGGCGAGCCGCAGCACGTAGCGGCCGTCGAGCTTCGTGTGGTTGATGAAGATCTCACCCGAGGCGTTCACTCGGTCGACCAGCTGCTCGTTCTCCTCGTCCGTCCCGACGCGGCGGAAGACGACGAGCGAGAACCGCTGCGGCGCGACGAGCTCCCACTCCTCGCTCTCCTCGGCCCAGCCGGCGAAGAGCTCGGCGAGCCGGACGTGCTCGCGCTGGATCGCCCGCAGGCCTTCCGCGCCGTAGCAGCGCAACACCGCCCACAGCTTGAGCGACCGGAAGCGGCGGCCGAGGGCCGGGCCGTACTCCGAAAGCGAGTACGCGTCGTCGGCCGTGCGCAGGTACTCGGGGACGAGCGTGAACGCCTCGCGCCACTCCTCGGGCCGCGCGGTCCAGACGAGCGAGCAATCGGTGGGGACCAGGAGCCACTTGTGCGGATTGACCACGAGGCTGTCGGCGAGCCCGACGCCGTCGGCCGACCAGCGCTCCTCCTCGCAGATCCAGGATGAGCCCGCATAGGCCGCGTCGACATGCAGCCAGGCGCCGGCGACATGCGCCCGTTCGGCGAGCTCGCGCACCGGATCGACCGACGCAAAGGACGTCGTGCCCACCGTCGCCACGACACACGCCACGTCGTCGAGGCCGTAGCCGTCGACCTGCATCCGCAGCTCGTCGTCGACCGGCACCTTGCGCAGCTCCATCCCGAGCATCCGCGCGTTCTTCTCGACCGAGGAGTGCGCATGCTCGGAGCAGACGACGACGTTGCGCCCCGTCACGTGACGGGCGGCGATCAGCGCCGCGAGCGTCGAGGTGGAGGCCGTGTCCTCGATGTGACCGTGCCAGCCGTCGGGGAGGCCGAGCAGCTGCCGCACCCAGTCGGCGACGCGCAGCTCGAGCTCGGTCGAGGCCGGCGACGCGCGCCAGACGATCGCGACCTGGTTCAGCGCCGCCGCGAGCAGTTCAGCGAGGATCGCCGGCTCCGACGAGGTGACCGCGAAGTAGGCGAAGAAGCGCGGGCTCTGCCAGTTCGTGAGCGCGGGCACGATCAGCTCGTCCATGTCCCGCAGGAC
>DASSZE010000047.1:0-58732 GCA_035713675.1 Gaiellaceae bacterium
CCGCCCTGCCGCTCGGCCGCCAGGAGGAGCAGCCCGTTGTCGGGCCCGACGAAGAGCCTGCCGTCGCCGGACTCGAGCGCGAGCGGCCGCCGGTTCGAGCCGACGCCCGGGTCGACGACGGCGAGGTGCACGCCTTCGGGCATGTACGGCAGCGTGTTGCGGAGGACGAGCGCTCCCTGGAGCACTGCCTGCGGCGCGATGCCGTGCGTGAGGTCGATGATCTCGACGCCGGGCGCGATCCGCTTCATCACGCCGTGACAGGTGCCGACGAAGTCGTCCTGCAGGCCGAAGTCCGTTAGGAAGGTGATGACCACGGGCCGGAACGTAACGCCTCGACGAGGCCGCCGAGGTCGTGAACCTCGGCGACTGCGGCGACGTCCAGGCCGGCGACGCGAGCCTCGGCCGCGGTCTGGGGGCCAATGGCCACGACGGGCATCCGGGCGCCGGTCGCGGCGAGGGCCCGGGCCGCGGAGCCGGACATGAGCAGTGCGACGTCGGCGGCCGGCACGGACGGCTGCAGTTCGATCGTGCGGTAGAGCGGCAGGACGTCGGCGTCGAGGACGTCGCGGCGCGCGCCCTCCGCGGCCGCGAGCAGGAGAGTTCCTTCGGGCAGCTCATCGCGCAGCCCTTCCTGCGTGTGGGTCGCGGCGACGAGGTCGACGCGGAGCCCGTGCTCGCGTAGCGCCTCGGCCGTCGCAGGCCCGATCGCGGCGATGCGATTCGCCGTGACGCCGCGGCGCGCGAGCTCGTGCGCGCCGTTGCGGCTCGTTACGACGAGCCAATCGTGGTCGCGGGCGTCGACCGGCTCGTCGCCGAGCGGCTCGACCCGGATCAGCTCGCAGAACACCGCGTCGTGCCCGAGCGCCTCGACGCGGGCAACGAGCTCCTCACGCGTGACGAGTACTCGCATCCGCCAACTCCGCGCCGAGCGCGGCCGGATCGTCACCGGTGCGCCGCTCGATCCACGATCCGTCCTCCGCAGCGACGAGGCCCGTGAGAGTCGTCCCGCTGTGATGCGCCGCCACCGGCGCGAGGCAGCCGCCGCCGACCGCGGCGACGACCGTCCGCTCGGCCTCGACCCGCTCGCGCGTCTCGGAATCGTCGACCGCTGCTACGAGGTGCTCCTCGCCGGCCCTGACCTGGAGCGCGAGCGCGCCCTGCCCCGCCTCCGGGAGCATCACCTCCGGCTCGAACCGCTGCCCGATCTCCGCCCCGAGCCCGAGCCGGTCCAGCCCGCATGCGGCGAGCACGATCGCGTCGAGCCCTCGCTCGCGGCGCTTCCGTAGCCGTGTGTCGATGTTCCCGCGCAGCGGCTCGATCGAGAGCGTCGGCTCGAGGGCCAGCAGCTGCGCCTTCCGCCGCACCGACGCCGTGCCGATCCGCATCCCGGCCCGCAGCTCCGCCGCGCCGCACAGCGCGTCGCGCGGGTCGTCGCGCGGGAGAAAGGCGCCGATCGCGAGCCCCTCCGGATCGGTCGCAGTCAGGTCCTTCGCCGAGTGGACGGCGACGTCGATCCGCCGCTCGAGCAGCGCCTCTTCGAGCTCCTTGACGAAGACGCCGCGCGAGCCGATCTCGCCGAACGGCCGCGAGCGATCGCGATCGCCCGCCGTCGTGATCGGGACGATCGCGAGCTCGATCCCGGGCGCCCGCAGCGCCGCGAGGGCGCGCTCCGCCTGGGTGAGCGCGAGCCTACTGCCGCGACTGCCGACGCGGACGAGCACAGGCCACTCGCCTCCGTGTCGGCGGCGCGCACCCGACGCCGCCCGTCCGGACCCGGATGAAAGCCGTCGGCGCCTGGAGCGGCAGAGGACGGCCGGTGAGCTGTCTGACCTTCAGCGCTCTTCCTCGCCGAGACCGAAGAGGTGCCGCACCGTCTCAGCATAGAGGACCCCATCGGCTGCCGCCGCCGCCTGCTTCATGCGCACGGTGGGCAGGTGGAGGAGCTTGTTCACGATCTGGGCCGTGACCGCCTCGACGGCGCGGCGCTGGCTGTCGTCGAGCCGGCCGAGCAGCGATTCGGCCTTCTGCAGCTCCGCCTCGCGGATCTCCTCGGCGCGCGCGCGCAACGACGTGATCGCGGGCAGGACGTCGAGTGACGCGTGCCATTCGTGGAACTTCTCCGCCTCGGCCGCGACGATCACCTCGGCCCGTTCGGCCTCGCGCCGGCGCAGCGACAGCGTCTCGACGACGATCGCCTCGAGATCGTCGATGTCGTAGAGGTAGCACCCGTCCAGCTCGGCGATCGCGGGATCGAGGTCGCGTGGAACGGCAAGGTCGACGAGCAGGAGCCGGCGACCGCGGCGACCCCGCAATGCCTCCGCGACGGTCGCCGCGTCGAGCACGAGTCCCGGCGCGGTGGTCGAGGCGATGACGACGTCCGCTTCCGCCAGTTGCGCGTGGATCTGCTCCCGCTCGGTCTTGCTGTTCGCGACGAGCGCGATCCGGGCGCCGCGGCCCCGGAGGTTGCGGGCCGCCTGCTCGCTCACCTTGCCCGCGCCGAGCAGGAGGATCGACCGACCGTCGAGGCTGCCGAACACCTGCTCGGCCAGCGCGGCGGCCGCAGCCGACACCGAAGCGGGGCTCTTGCCGATCGCGGTCTCGGCCCGCACCTTCCGGCCCGCGTGCAGTGCCTGCCGGAAGACACGGTCGAGCACGGGGCCGGTCGTCCCCAGCTCGTGCGCGAGCCGCACCTGGCCGAGGATCTCGCCCTCGCCCGGAACGAGCGAGTCGAGCCCCGCCGCGACCCGGAAGAGATGGTGCGCCGCGGCCCGGTCGTGGAGCCGATAGAGCGCGGGCTCCACCTCCGGCCCGAGCGTCGCGAGTGCGGCGACCGCATCCCGCTCGGCCTGCTCTGCGTCCTCCGCGGCGATGTAGAGCTCGGTGCGGTTGCAGGTGGAGAGGCAGACTGCCTCGCGACCGCCGGCCGCGAGCCGCGCCGCGAGCTCCTCCGCGTCCTCCCGGCCGAGCGCGACCTGCTCGCGCAGCTCGATCGGCGCGTGATGGTGGGAGGTTCCGACGAGGACGAGACGGATCATGCGAAGTGGGTGGCCGGCAGAGCGAGCCGGACGACGACGACGAGGGCGAAGCCGGCAAGCGCGACGTAGGCGGCGCGGCGTCCCGCCCAGCCGGCGAGCAGCCGCAGGCCGAGGTACGCGCACCACACGAGCCACGTCACGGCGGTCGCGGCGATGAGCACGTCGACGCGGTCGTCGCGAGCGACGAGTCGTACGAGCCCCACGACGACGCCGAGAGTCAGGAGCGGCACGGACCACTCCACCGTCCGCAGCGCGAGCGAGTCGAGCGTCGCGAGCGGCGGCACCTGGCGGCGCAGGATCGTCGCGGGCCGCGTCTTCAGCCTCCCCTCCTGCCAGAGGTACAGCGCCGAGAGCGCGGCGGCCAGCGTGAACCCGGCGAAGCCGGCGAGCACGAGGCCGACGTGGACGACGAGGAAGATGTTCGAGTAGTGGCTGGCACCGCCCATCCCGATCCCGCCGCCCGCGCGGGCGACGGCGAGCAGCAGCACGGCGAGCGGCATCACGACGAGGCCGAGCACGCGATACGGGCGCCGGCAGCCCCAGATCAGGTACGCGGTCACGACGAGCCAGACGAACAGCTGGAGCGACGAAGCCCACGTCCCCCACGGGAACCCCTCGTCGCGCGCCGCCTGCGCGGCAAGCAGTGCCGTCTGTGCGAGCCAGCCGAGCCGGACGGCCCAGGTCGCGACGCGGCCCGCGCGCCCAGGATGCCGCACGTCGCCGAAGTAGCCGACCGCAGCCTCGCCGTAGAGGAGGAGGGCAGGCCAGAAGAGCAGCTCAGCCAACGCGCGCCGGCTCCCGCGGGGCCTCTTCCGCGTCGTCCTCAGGCACGCGCCCGGCGAGGTCGTCGACCTCGCGCTCGAGCCGCTGCAACTTCAGCGCCATGATCAGGACGTAGGCGAGCACGACCGCGAAGACGACGCAGTAGGCGGCCGCGACGTACTTCTCGGACGTGGTCAGGCGAGCACCTCCCTCAACTCCCGCAGGCGGCCGTCGAGCCGCTTGCCGCTCAGCTCGAGCCGGTAGAGCGTGTACGCGAGCACGAGCACGGCGGCCTGCGCGACGCAGTACGTGACGAGGATCCAACCGCCGAAGTTCGGGCCGTGCCGCGTGAACACGACGGGATGGATGAGCCCCTTCGCCAGGCGGATCGCCGCGAAGCTGACCGGGATCAGGACGACACCGAAGAGCGCGTACACCGCGCTCAGGTTCGCACGCTGCGGGCCCGGATCGACCGAGTAGCGGAGCATGAAGTACGCGCAGTAGAAGAGGAAGAGGACGAGGAAGAGGACGAGCTGATCCTCGCTCCAGAGCCACCAGTGGCCCCACGAGATCTTGGCCCAGATCGAGCCGGTGAGCAGCACGAGCGTCCCGAAGATCAGCCCCTGGTGGACGAGCACGTAGCTCTCGAGATCGGCGGCCTGGTCGCGCTTCCAGAGGTGGAGGAGCGCCTTCCAGGCCGCGCCGATGAAGCAGGCGTACGCCGTGATGGCGATCGAGACGTGGAAGTAGAAGATCCGCTGCGAGAAGCCCTGGTTCGCATCGTCCGGAGCCACGAAGAAAACGAACGCGAGCGCCGTCGTCACGAGCACGAGTGACGCCACGGCGAGCGCGGGCAGGGGGATGCGGGCGGTGCGACCCACGCCGGGGATTGTCGCAGTCGCCGCGCTACTCGGCGACGACATACTCGAACGAGGCCCAGCAGATCACCGCGAACAGGAGGTCGTAGAGCACGAGAAACCAGAGGTAACGGCCGGGCGAGTCCGCGACTCCCGACCCGACGCCTCCGACCACGATGGGGATTGCCAGCGGCAGGAAGAGCAGCGGCAACAGCAACTCGCGCGCGCGGGTCGTCACCGCCATCGCGCCGAGAAACGTGCCGACCGCGCAGATCCCGAGGTCTGCGAGCCCGACGCCGAGCACCGCAGCACCGCTCAACGGCCGGAAGAACAGCGCGTAGACCGGGAGCGCCACGATCTCGGCCGCGACCAGGAAGGCGAGCGTCGCGAGCGACTTCCCGAGCCAGATCGCGCTCCGGTCGCACGGAGCGAGCACGAGTCCGTCGAGCACGCGCTGCTCGCGCTCGGGCACGAAGGCGCGCCCGAGGCCGAGCAGCGCCGTGAAGAGGATCGCGACCCAGAGCAGGCCGCTCGCCGCGAGTCTCGACGGGTTCGCAGGCAACGAGAAGTGGAAGACGACGAACGTCGCGACGACGAACAGGAGCATCGCCGGGAGCGTGTCCCGCGCCCGCAGCTCGAGCAGCAGGTCCTTGCGCGCGAGCGCACCGACGTCGCGGAAGTAGGTCACGCGGCGAGCGCGAGCCTTCCGCTCGCGAGCGCGTCGACCCGCGCCGGGTCGTGGGTGGCGAGCAGGAACGTCTTCTCGCCGCGGAGCTCTGCCAACTGCGTGTCCAGCAGTTCCGCTCCTGCCTCGTCGAGCGCGCTGTACGGCTCGTCGAAGACGAGCAACTCCGGCTCGTGGAGCAGGACCCGACACAGCGCAAGCCGTTGGGTCATCCCCCGGGAGTACGACCCGACGCGGTCGTGCCGCGCCTCCCAGAGCCCGAAGCGCTCGAGCAGCATCCCGACCTGCTCACGCCGCTCCGCGACCCGGTAGAGACGGCCGTAGAGCTCGAGGTTCTCGAGCGCGGTCAGCTCGCGGTAGACGAGCGGGTCGTGGCCGAGGAAACCGACCTGCCCTCGCGAGACGTCCCGCTCGATCGTGCCCTGCGTCGGCTGCGCGAGCCCGGCGCAGATCCTCAGCAGCGTCGTCTTCCCGGCGCCGTTCGGGCCGGTGACGACGAGAAAGCCGCCACGCGGAAGCTCGAGGTCGATGCCCCGCAGGACGCGCTTCTCGCCGTAGCGCTTGCCGAGCCGGCGGGCCGTCAACACGACCCCAGCATAGGCAGCTCCGCCCGCTTTACAGGCGTTTTACGGCGGCTTGGCGGAAACCTGGCGCCGCGGGTTCAGGCTCCGATCGTCCACTCGACCAGGAGACCCCAATGTCCAGGAAGCGACTCTCGCTCTTCGTCCTACTCGCCGTCACGGCCCTCGTCGGAGCCGGCGTCGCGGCCGCCGGGCACCGCGCCCCGTCGGTGCAGGCCGCCGGCGCGACATTCGATGCGACGACGGTCACGCAGCATTCGCTGGTGACGTGCTCGGTCAACGGCGGCGACACCTTCCAGGCCACGAGAGCGACCTACACGGGAACGGCCGCGAGCTCCGACCCGCGCCTCGCCGGCGCTCTCACGATCCGAGCCTGGAGCCTCGTAGACACCACCAACGGCGTCGGGCACGTGTTCGGTCTCTGGCGCATCAGGGGCACCCACACCAACGCGCACGGCACGCTCAACGCGGCGCTGTCCGGCGGCAAGGCATCGGGCCTCGCGCGGGGCTACGTCCGCGGGCCGTGGGGACACCTCATCGCCTCGCTGGGCGCCGGCTTCGATCCCACCGCCGGCTTCTCGTCGGGCTCGATCGGCGCGAGCACGCCTGGAGCCGGGTTCCTCCGCTCGGGCCGCTGGTGCCATCCCCCACACTGGCCGCAGGGCTGATTCCGCATGAACGCGAGGGGCGCCGCCACCGGCGCCCCTCTCACATCGCCGCGTCGAGGATCACGAACGCCGCGAAGACCACGCTGATCACGCCGTTCATCGTGAAGAACGCCGTGTCCAGGCGACGCAGGTCGGTCGGGCGGACGAGCGAGTGCTCGTACGCGAGCAGCCCCGCGACGGACGCGACCCCGAGCCAGTAGAGGACGCCGACGGGCAGGCCGAACCCGACGGCGACGAGACAGGCGACCGTCGCGGCATGGGCGAGACGCGCGCCGACGAAGGCCCCGCGGACACCGAAGCGCGTCACGATCGAGTGGAGCCCTTCCCGCCGGTCGATCTCCTCGTCGAACAGCGCGTAGAAGAAATCGAAGCCCGCGACCCAGAGAGCGACCGCCGCGCCGAGCACCCACGACTGCCACGGCAGCCGCCCGGTGATCGCCACCCAGGCGCCGACCGGGGCGAGCCCGTCGACCGCGCCGAGCCAGAGGTGGCAGAGCCACGTATATCGCTTGAGGTACGGATAGACGACGAACCCGGCGACGGGGATCGGCCACAGCCAGCGGACGATCGGGTCGAGTTGCCAGACGGCCGCGAGGAAGAGCGCGAGCGAGGCCAGGCAGAAGACGACGACCTGGACAACCGAGAGCTGGCCGCTGGGGATCTCCCGCCCTGCCGTCCGCGGGTTGCGCGCGTCGATGCCCGCGTCGACCACGCGGTTGAGCGCCATCGCGAGCGAGCGGGCGCCGATCATGGCGAGCGTGACCCAGAGCAGGTCGTGCCCGCTCGGCACTCCGTCGACGGCGAGGAAGGCGCCGACGTAGGCGAACGGGAGCGCGAAGATCGTGTGCTCGATCTTCACGAGCCGGGCGAAGCGGGTCGGCAGCGGCGCGAGTGTCGAGGAGGCGGTCACGTCTGCTCGTGCTCGGTCGGATCGTCGGCGAGGAGCTCGAGCGCGTGTGCCAGTGCCGGCCGGAGGACTGCGAACCCGTCGCGACAGCCTCCGGTGGAGCCGGGGAGATTGACGACGAGCGTGCTTCCGACGACGCCGGCGACCCCTCGCGAGAGCAGGCCGTGCGGCGTCTTCGCGATCGAGTCGGCCCGCAACGCCTGGGCGATCCCCGGCGCCTCCCGCTCGAGCACGTCGCGAGTCGCCTCCGGGGTCACATCTCTGGGGGCGAGCCCGGTCCCGCCCGTGGTGAGCACGAGCCGCGATCCCGAGGCAAGCTCGCGCAGCCCAGCAGCGATCCGGTCGCGCTCGTCGGGAACGACCCGGCGCTCGACCTCGTAGCCCTCGCCTGCCAGGAGCTCGGCGAGCGCGTCTCCGCTCCGGTCCTCGCGCGTCCCGGCCACGACCCCGTCCGAAACCGTCAGCACTGCGGCCTTCAGCTGACGGACTCCTTCGACTTCTCCACGAGCACGACGTCGACGATCCTCATCTGCTTGTCGACCGCCTTCGCCATGTCGTAGACGGTGAGCGCTGCGACCGAGACGGCCGTCAGAGCTTCCATCTCGACCCCTGTCTGCGCCGTAGTCTCGGCCGCGGCGACGATCTCGACCGACTCCTCGCCGACCTCGAGCGCGACCTCGACGTTCGTGAGCGGCAAAGGATGACAGAGCGGGATCAGGTCGCTCGTCCGTTTCGCGGCCATGATCCCGGCGAGCTGCGCGGCGGCGAGCGCGTCGCCCTTGGGCAGCTCGCGCAGGGTCCGTGCCGTCTCGGGGGCCATGCGCACCTCCGCCCGCGCGACGGCCCGTCGGCGCGAGAGCTCCTTGCCGCCGACGTCGACCATCCGCACGGCGCCCGTCTCGTCGACATGCGACAGCTTGTCCATCACCCGGATCGTACGGCGTCGAGGTCGGCGAGCTCGGCTTCGATCCACTCGCGGATGTCGTGCCGCCGTACGTGTGCCCGGATCGCCTCCGCCCGCCGTCGCCGCTCGGCAGGTTCGAGCGTGAGCGCGTCGTAGAGCGCATCGGCCTGCCCCGAGAGATCGAGCGGGTTGACCGTCAGCGCCCACTCGCCGAGCTCCTCGTGGACGCCGGCGTTCTCGGACAGGACGAGCACGCCGTCCCGCTCGTTGAGGAGGAACGCCTCCTTGGCCACGAGGTTGAGGCCGTCGAACACGGGATTCACGAGCAGGACGTCGAACTGCTTGTAGCCGGCGAGCGAGCGCGGAAAGTCGTCCGCAACGTCGAGATCCACCGGCCGCCAGCCGTCGCGGCCGAAGCGCTCGTTCACCTCGTGCGCGACCCTGTCGACCGCCGCCGCATAGGCGGCGTACTCGGGGATGTCCTGACGAGACGGCGCGAGGAGGGCAGCCATCCCGACCTTCCCGTGCAGCTCCGGATGCCGCTCGAGCAGCAGCGCGAAGGCCTCGAATCCGCGCACGACGTTCTTCGACGGGTCGATCCGATCGACGCGGACCACGAGCTGCTCCGGCCGGCCGGCGAGCATCGCCTGCTCGCGCTCGAACACCGCCGGCTCCTGCCCCAGCCGATCGAACTCCGCCGGGTCGACGCCGATCGGGCGCGCCACGACTCGCGTCCGGCGGCCGCGATGCTCGACCGTCCCCGTGGCGGCGTCGACGCGGGCGCCGAGCAGCCGTTCCGCCGAGAGGAGGAACGCGCGCCGCCATCGCTCCGTGTGGAAACCGACGACATCGTTCGCGAGCAGCCCCGCGTGCACGGCGTCGCGCATCTGCTTCGGCAGCGCGTGCCAGTAGTCCGGCTCGGGCCACGGAATGTGGACGAAGTGCGACGTCAGCACCTCGGGCCGCGCCGCGCGCACGAGGCCGGGCGCGAGATAGAGCTGGTAGTCGTGGAAGAGCACGGCCGCCTCGGGCTCGCGCTCGAGCTCCTCGAGAGTCGCCGCGGCGAACGCCTCGTTCACCGGCACGTACCCCTCGCTCCACGCCTCGTGCAGGCGCGGCCCGAAGTCCGGCGCCGAGCCGAGCCCCCACAGATAGTGCTGCAGGAACCAGAGCGTCGGGTTCGCGAGCACGTTGTAGAAGCGGCCGTAGACCGCATGCTCGTGGGGAACGAGCCGCAGCCGGTACGAAGCCCCGTCGGCCGTCCGCTCGACGAACGAGCCTCGGTGCTCGGCCGCGGCCGCGCGATCCTCGTCGCTCATCGCGCTCGCCACCCACGTCACGTCGTGATGGGCGAGCAGCCCGCCGAGGGCCGTCACGACTCCGCCGCCGCCCCGCCTGGCCTTGCGCGTGCCGTCCTCCTCGAGCAGGTAGGTGACCGGCGCACGGTTGGAGACGACGAGGAGCTTGCGGCGACTCGTTGTCGACTCTGACAACGACTACGCAGCCCGGTGGAGCCGCTTCGCGAACCGAAGCCGCGAGCCGCGCACGCCCGGCCGCGAGTCGAGCTCGAAGTCGTCGGCGATGGTGCGGATGATCGCAATCCCGAGACCGCCCTCGGTGAGCTCCTCCCCCTCGAGGGCCGGCGGCCGGTCCGGGTCGAAGCCCTCGCCGTCGTCGACGACCTCGACGGCGAGCGAGTCGTGCCCCAACTCGTACGCGACCGAGACGAAGCCGCCGCGACCGCCGTACGCGTGGCGCACCGAATTGGAGACGGCCTCGGTGAGGGCGAGCTTCAGGTCTGCAACGAGCTCCTCAGGAAGCGCTGCCAGGTCGGCGAGACCGCTGAGGGCGAGCCGCGCCAGGGCGACGTACTCGGCCCGCGCGGGGATCCGCAGACGGACCGTCCGCATACCCTCGACCTCCTCGTCAGCCTTCTCGACCAGCGTCGCCTCGTCCATCTATCCGCCCGTTTCCCATAGGTTCCAGATCCTAAACCCGCCGATTTCTACGTTTACCGGGTTACCGTCTTCCCGCCGCTCACGACGATGTTTACGCCTCGCTCGGCCCTTTCCCGGCGGACGTCAGACCTAACCCGAGGTCGTTTCCACGGGAAAACAGCCCGCCCGGATGCCGACCTAGACTGGGACGCGTGACGGTCGCTCCGCCCGCACCCGAGCGCCGACGGCCGCGGCCGGGCTCGCTCGAACGCCCCATCAACTCGCGGCTCTACCGGGGCACGTGGCTGCTCGTCGGGCTGCCGCTGTTGATCCTCGCGTTCAGCGTGGCGCGGCCGCCTGCGCTCAGCGCGCCGAACCTGCCGCCCGCGTTCGACGCCGGCACGGCGTCCGCCCTGGCTACGGACCTCGCTTCACGCTACCCCGACCGCACGCCGGGCACGGCAGGCGCAAAGGGGGCGGCAGCCTGGTTCCGGCAACAGCTGGCGCCGTACAACTTCCCCATCCAGGCCGAGCGTTTCACCGCGACGATCCGCGGACGCAAGGAGACGCTCGTCAACCTCGTCGCCGCCAAGCCGGGCCTGGACCCCCAGCACGTGATCGTCGTCATGGCGCACCGGGACGGCAGAGGCGTGAACAACAACGCGTCGGGGACTGCGGCGCTGATCGAGCTCGCTCGCTCCTATGCACCGACCGCGGGCGCGCAGAGGATCAAGCTTCCCTACTCGCTCGTCTTCCTCTCGACGGACGGCGCGACCGACGGCGCGCGCGGCGCCGCGCACTTCGCAGCCCAGCCTGGAACACGCGGCAACGTCATCGCCGTCGTCAATCTCGACTCGATCGGAGGGACGGGGCGGCCGCGGATCGTGTTCGGCGGCGACACCGCGCGCTCCCCGGCGCCGGGCCTCGTCGAAACGGCCCGGGCGGCGCTGGCGGCGGAGGGCAACGGCGATCCGTCACGACCGAGCGGGCTCCAGCAGTTGTTCGACCTCGCCTTTCCCTTCAGCCCGTACGAACAGGCGCCGTTCGTCAGCCGCGGGATCCCGGCCGTCACGATGACCACGTCGGGAGCGCGGTCGCCCCTTCCCAAGAAAGGGCAAGGCCAGGCGCTCGACGTCCGGCATCTCGGATCGATCGGCCTGGCGGCACAGGACGCGATCGACGCCATGGAGCAGGGTGTCTCGCTCGCGCAGGGCCCGGCGAGCTACGTCTTCCTGGGCCAGCGCCTCATCCGAGGGTGGGCGATCGAGATCGTCCTCGTCGCGATGCTGCTGCCCTTCCTCGCGGCGGCCGTCGACCTCTTCGCCCGCTGCCGGCGGCGGCGCATCCGCATCGCGCCGGCACTGCGCAGCTATCGCACCCGCCTCGGCTTCTGGGCCTGGGTCGGCGCGCTGTTCCTGATCTTCGGCGCGCTCGGCTTCTGGGGAGCCCGCGACGGTCGTCCTCCCTCGCTGAACAGCGTCGACTGGCCGGTGGTCGCGTTGCTCGCGTTCGCCCTGCTCGCCGGGCTCGGCTGGATCGTGGCCCGCAGCCGCATCCTGCCGCGACGCGAGATCCTGCCGGAGGAGCGGCTGGCCGGTCACAGCGCCGTCCTGCTCGCGCTCGGCGTGATCGGGCTCCTCGTCGCGGCGACGAACCCGTTCTCGCTCGTCTTCCTCCTCCCCTCCGTCCATGCCTGGCTTTGGCTGCCGCAGGTGCAGAACCGCGGGCCGGCTGTGCGGGCAGGCGTTTTCCTCGCCGGCCTCGCCGGTCCGTTCTATCTCGTCTGGACGTTCGCCACGCACTACGGGCTCGGCTGGGATGCACCCTGGTACGTCGTGAAGCTGTTCGCCGTCGGCTACGCACCGCTGCCGCTGCTCGTCATCGGCCTGGGCTGGCTCGCGGCCTCGGGCCAACTCGCGGCGCTGGCGGCGGGTCGCTACGCGCCGTATCCGGCGCCGCAGGATCGGCCGAGGCGAGGACCCGTTCGCGAGCTGATTCGGACGCTCCATCTCGCGCAGCGACGACGGTCGGCGGTCGCCGGGGCGCGACGCGCCGTGAACGAGTAGCGGGCTACAACCGGAGCCAGCGCGCCACCGAGCCGGCGCCGAGCTCACCGTTTCCACGTGGAACGTGCACGAGCGCATCAGCCGCACTCGAGCGGACGATCATGTGCGACTCCTGGCCGACGATCGGCTCGAGCATCACCGTGTCGCCGTCGAGGCGGGAGCGCGCACGGACGAACTCGTCCCGCTCGCCGTTCCGGCGCAACGCGGCAGCGAGGCGGCCGGGCTCGTAGCGCGGAAGTGGATCGGCTAGGCCTTGCAGTGCGCGGAGCGCGGGCCTGACGAACAGCTCGCAGCAAACGAGCGCCGAGACCGGATTGCCGGGCAGGCCGAAGACGAGCGTGTTGCCCCGCACTCCGAACGAGACGGGCTTGCCCGGCTTGACGGAGACGCGCCAGAAGATCTCCTCGACGCCGAGCTCGCGCTCGACGGACCTGACGAGATCGTGCTCGCCGACCGAGACCCCGCCGGACGTGACGAGGACGTCCGCCGCCAGTCCCCGCTCGAGCGCGGCCCGCAGCGCCACCTCGTCGTCGGCGGCGGTCGGCTCCGAGACGATCTCCGCGTCGGCGGCCAGCACCGCGCCGAGCATGAGCCCGTTCGACTCGTAGATCTCGCCCGGCCGGAGAGCTTGTCCCGGGGCGACAAGCTCGCTGCCGGTGGCGAGCATGGCGACGCGGGGCCGGCGGCGACAGGGAATCTCGGCGACCCCGGCGGCGGCTGCGGCGGCAACCCGGGCCGCCGTGAGCCTTGCTCCTGCGGGGACCACGACGTCCCCTGCGGCCACGTCGCTGCCGGGCGCGCGGACGTTTGCCCCCTCCTCGGCAACGCCGGAAATCTCCACGGTGTTTTCATGCTTGACAACATACTCGACGGGGACGACGGCATCCGCACCCTCCGGCACGACGGCTCCGGTGGAGATGGCCACGGCGGTGCCGGGCTCGAGCGCACTCGTGGAGGGACTTCCCGCGGCGGACTCGCCGGTGATCTTCAGCGTGGCAGGCAGTTCGGCGGCGCGGACGGCGAAGCCGTCCATCGCGGAGCTCGCGAAGGGTGGTAGGTCCACCTGCGCGCGAACATCCTCCTCCGTGACGCGCCCGGCCGACGACGAGATGGGCACGAGCTCGGCCGGAAGCGGCCGCGCGACGGCAAGGATCCGTGCCTGCGCCTCCGCGAGAGTGAGTAGTGACGCCACCCTGAGTGCATACCGTATTCGTGATGACCGGGGACGAGGTCGCCGGCCGCTACCGGCTCGAGGAACTGCAGGGCCGCGGCCCGATGTCGGAGGTGTGGCGTGCGCACGACGACACGCTCGATCGCACGGTCGCCCTGAAGATGCTGTCGCCGACCGCCGACCTCGAGCGCTTCCGGCGGGAGGCACGCTCCCTCGCGGGCCTGGCGCACGAGAACGTCATGCGCGTCTTCGACTACGGCGAGGCCGAGACCGGGCCCTTCATGGCACTCGAGTGGCTGCCGAACGGGACGCTCGAGGACCGGCTGGCGCGGGGTGCGCTCCCGCCGGCGGAGACGCGTCGCATCGCACACGGAATCGCAGCGGGTCTCGCCCACCTGCACTCCCGCGGCCTCGTCCACCGGGATCTCAAGCCGGCGAACGTCCTCTTCGACGAGGAGGGCCGTCCGAAGGTCGCGGACTTCGGGCTCGCCCGCCATGCCGCCGGGCCGGGAACGCTGACCGAGGCAGGGACCGTGCTCGGGACGGCCGCCTACATCTCGCCCGAGCAAGCGGCAGGCGAGCCCGCGGGCCCGGCGAGCGATGTCTACTCGTTCGGCGTCATCCTCTTCCGGATGCTGACGGGCGCGCTGCCGTTCGTGGCGGACGACGCGCTCGCGCTCGTGGACATGCACCGGCGCACACCGGCGCCTGCCGTGGAGGCGCTGCAACCGGACGCCCCGCCGGAGCTCGCAGCTCTGACCGCGGCGGCGCTGCGGAAGGATCCGGCCGAGCGACCGGCCGACGGAGCGGCGCTGCTCGCGACACTCGGGACGGCGGCCGCTCCGGTCTCGCCGGCGGCGGACATGCAGGCGACGCAGGTGCTCCCGCCGCCGCCGGCGCCGGCGGCCTCTACGCGCACCGGCAGGCTCACCGGTCGGAGAGCGCTCATCGCTCTCGCTCTGCTCGTGCTCGCTGCGTCGGGCGGGCTTCTCGCCTGGGCCGTGGCCAAACCGTCCTCCTCCGCGCCCGACGGAGTCACGACCGGATCCGTGCCGGGAACTGCGACAACGCATGCCCAGACCGGGGTGACGACCCAGGCGCCGCCGACGAGCACGCAGGCGCAGACCTCGAGTCCCGCGACGACCCGTCAGACCACAGCACACACGACGACCGCCGGACCGACGACGGCGACTGTCCCGAGCACCTCGATCCCGACCACGATCCCGACGGAGACCCTGCCGCCGACGACGGCCCCCACCACGACGCTGCCGGCGACCACGGCGATCACAACCGGAGTCACGGGGACGGTGGGGCAGTCGACGACGACTCCGTGACGGCCCGGTCGCCCCGCCAAGGTGCGAACTGCGCCGGTGAGAGGGGAGCGGCGAAGTCGAGGATCGGAGCGCCGGCGAGCGCGCGCTCCATGAACAACCGCCAGGCAGTGGCCGGCAGCGTCGGGCCCGAGACGGCGGCGCCGTGCACGTCGAGCATCGGGATCTCGGCCCGCGGATAGCCCATCCAGACGGTGGTCTCGAGGGACGGCGTGTAGCCGCAGAACCACGCGTCCGCGTCGTTATCCGTGGTCCCGGTCTTCCCGGCGTCGATACGGCCCGCGACGTGAGCGCCGACCCCGGTGCCGTGGAGCATGTTCTGCTCGAGCACCCGGGTCACGGTCGAGGCCACCCAGTCGGGGACGACGCGCTCGCGCTGAGGCCGGTCCCACCCTGAGTCGACCTTGCCGCCCGAGAAGACGACCTCGCGGATCGCGAGCGGCCGTGAGTAGATGCCGCCCGCGGCGAGTGTCGCGTACACCGACGCCATGTCGAGCGGCGTCACCGCGCCGGTACCGAGCGCCAGCGACGGTGTGGCCTGCAGCGCCGTCCGGACGCCGAGCTTCTGCGCCATGGCCGCGATCGCGTCGCCGCCGACGTCGAGCGCGAGCCGCGCGTAGACGGTGTTGTCGGAGTGGATCGTCGCCGCAGCGACCGACTCGGGCCCCGCATACGTCCCGTCGTACGTGCGCACGTGCCACCCCAGCGGCGGGTAGTAGAACGGTGCCGAGAGATAGCGCGTCGCCCAGGGGTTCATGCCTTCAGCGACCGCCGCGGCAAGGGCGATCGGCTTGAAGGTCGAGCCCGCCTGCCGCTCGGCGGTCGTGACGAGGTTGAACTGGTTGCCGGGCGCCCCCGGCGAGACGGCCGCGAGAGCGCGGATCCAACCGGTCGCGGGGTCGATCGAGACGATGGCTCCCGCCGGGTCGTGACGTGCGTAGAGCACGCTCGACAGCGCGTGGACCGCGGCGCGCTGGAGCCTCGGCTGGATCGTCGTGTAGATCCGCAGGCCGCCGGCCCGGACGGTCGCCGCGCCGTAGGCCTGCTCGACGAGATTCTCGACGTAGCCGACGAGGTACGGCTCCCGGCTCCCGTACGCGGGGCTCGGCCGGAGATGAAGACCGCGGTCACGAGTCGCAGCGGTGTACTGCGCGGCACTGATGTCGCCGCTCCGCTCCAGCGCGCGCAGGACGGCGTCGCGGCGCGCCAGGGCGGCGGCCGGATTGTGGAGTGGGTCGTAGTAGGACGGCGCCTGCGGGAGGCCCGCGATCACCGCCGACTGCTCGAGTGTCAACCGGCTCGCGGGCACGGAGAAGTACGTCTCGGCCGCGGCCTGGATCCCGTAGGCGCGATTGCCGTAGTAGACGTCGTTGAGGTAGGCGGTCAGGATCGTGCGCTTCGGCCACGCGCGCGCGAGCTTGATCGCGAGGCAGGCCTCGACGACCTTCCGCTGCAGCGTCTTATCGCGCGTGAGGTAGAGGTTGCGGACGAGCTCCTGGGTGATCGTCGAGCCGCCCTGGACGAGCCGGCCCGCGCTGACGTCCGCGACCAGCGCGCGGAGGATCCCCTCGGGGTCGACGCCGCCGTGCTCGTAGAAGCGGCGATCCTCGATCGCGACGGTTGCCTTCGGCATCCAGGGGCTGATGGCGCTGCCCGCCACGGCCGTTCGATTCTCGACGGCCGGCAGAACGCCGATCAGGTCGCCGTTCGCGCCGTAGACGAGCGAGCTGTTCGCCTGGCGAACCGGCCTCAGGGTGCTCAGGTCGCAGCTCGAGCCGAAGTACACCGCCCCACCCGCGGCGGTGAGGGCCAGGAGCGCGAGCGGAGTCGCGATCGCGAGGACGACGAGAGTGCGCCTCCGCCGCCTCGGCTTCTGCTTCGGCTTTCGGCTGCGGCTCACGACCAGACGCCGAGCGCGCGCAGCTTCCGGTGCGCCCGGAGCCGCAGCTCGTGCTCGAGACGCTCGGCGGCCATCACATCGGAGGCGGCGGCGCGCACGGTCACCGTCGCCGTCCCGTCGAGCGCGCTCACGTACACGTCTGCATCGCGCTCGTCGGCGATGTCCTCGCGCAGGGAGTCGAGCGCGCCCTCGAGGTCGGCTGCCAGCGGCACGGGCACCGAGACCTCGGCGAAGGTCTCGCGGCTGCGGATCGAGGAGTTGACGATCGTGTCGGAGGCGAGCTTGCTGTTCGGGACGACGAGCCGGCGGCGGTCGACGGTGCGGATGAACGTGTACGTCAGGCCGATCTCCTCGACGATCCCGTCCTCGCCGGCGTAGCTGACGCGGTCGCCGATCCGGACGGGCTGCGTCGTCGCGATCAGGAGACCGGCGATGAAGTTCCCGAGTGTCTGCTGGGACGCGAGCCCGATGATCACGCCGAGGATCGCGGTCGACGCCAGCAGGCCGCCCGCCACCGCGCGCACCTGGGGGATCACGAGCAGGGCGGAGAAGAGCCCGACTGCGACGATCGTCGTCGTGACCGCGCGGCGGAGGACGCGGTAGCGCGTCTCGACCTCGGGCGCCACCGTCTTGCGCGAGAGCCACCAGTCGACCACGCGCGCCACGAGCGTGACGACGAGCAGCACGGCGGCAGCGATGACCAGGCGGTGCCAGAAAGGCATCGCCGCCGGATTCGCCGCCGAGGAGCGCTTTCCTCAGTCGTCCAGCGGGAGCGGCCGGCGTCCGGCGAAGCCGTCCTCGACGCGGTGCCACCAGGCGATCTCGTCCTCGCCGAGCTGCCAGCAGAGGAGCACCGTCTCGCCGCGGCGCAGCGCGGGAAAGTCGATCAAACCGCTGTCGAGGTCCTTCACCTGGGCGCCGTGGGCCGCGATCTCGTCGACGAGCCGCGAGAGACGGCGGGCGAGGGCGTCGACCTCCGCCGTCGCCGAGGCGAGCTCCGCCGGGGGGATCCCGCCGCCGTTGCCGCGGATCTTCCGCTCCAGCTCCTCCTGCCGCTCGACCGCGAGCGAGTGCTCCCGGCGGCCGGCGACGAGCTGCTCGACGAGGGGCCGCACCTGTTCGAGCGCGGCGTTCGCCTCCTCCGGCGTGAAGTGACGCACGGCCGCAAGCCTATGCTGGACGCTCGTGGAGGTCGAAGCCGCCCAGCCGACCCGGCCCGCGAGCCGCACCCGCCTCCTCTTCTGGATCTTCTTCGTCGGCCTCATCGCGACGATCAACTACGCCTCGCGGATCACGAGCGGCGGCAGCGGCGTCGGCAACAAGAGCACGCACGACGCCGTCTACTCGTACTCGACGTTCGTCGGCGGATCGATCCTCTACTCCGTGTGGCTGGGGATCGTCCTCCTCATCGCCATCGACCGCTTCGACCTGCTCGCGCTGAGGCGCCCGCAGACGGGCTGGCCGAGGGCGCTCGGCCTCGCCGTGGCAGCCGTCGTCGCGGTCTTCGTCGTCGAGGGCCTCGTCTCGCTCCTGCCGCTGCCGCAGAGCCCCGGGAAGGAACAGGGGCTCACGCCGACGCACTGGGAGCCGGCCCATGCGGGCGCGTTCGCCGCCAACCTCGTCCTCTTCGCGGTGATCGCCCCCTTCGTCGAGGAGCTGACCTTCCGCGGGGCAGGGCAATCGCTGATCGGCCAGTTCCTGTCGCGGGTGCCCACGATCCTGCTCGTCGGCCTCGCGTTCGGGCTGGCGCACGGGCTCGTGGAGGCGCTACTCGTGCTCGTGCCGTTCGGGATCGCGCTCGCCGTCCTCCGCGACCGCACGGACAGCACCTACCCGGGCATGCTCGTGCACGGGCTCTTCAACGGCACAGCCCTGGTGCTGGCCGTGCTCAGCTGACGCTGCGCCTAGTCGTCCTCGTCGCCGTTCTCGACGACGAACTGGTCGGGGGTGACGTCCTCGAGGAAGCTGCGGAACTTGAGCACCTCGGCCTCGAGCTGCTCCTCGTCGACCTCCTCGCCCTCGAACTCGATCGCGGATTCCGCGATCACGTCGTCGGCCGCGTAGATCGGCGCCTCGGCGCGGATCGCGAGCGCGATCGCGTCTGACGGGCGGGAGTCGACCTCGATCTCCTGGCCGTCCTGGAGGACGGTGATCTGAGCATAGAAGGTGTTCTCGCGCAGCTCGGTCACGGTGATGCGGCTGATCGAGGCGCCGAGCTGCTCGAGCATGTCGCTCACGAGGTCGTGGGTCATCGGCCTCGGCGACGCCTGGCTCTGGAGCTTCATCAGGATCGCGGCGGCCTCCGGGTGCCCGATCCAGATGGGGAGGAACTTGTTCCCGTCGGCCGTCTTCAGCAGGACGATCGGCTGCTTGCCGACCAGATCGAAGCTGACTCCGTAGATGAGCATCTCCTGCATCGGCCCGAGACCTCGCCTCGAATATAGCTCAGGAGTCGCGGCTGAAAACCCCCCGTGGAGCCGAGGACGACGCGGTCTGCGCCGGGTGTCACCGGCTCTGCGGGTGGCGCTCCGGCACTCCGTATCCGGGGCGCGGGGGGTTGCGTTGGACACTCGTGCGCCCGCTTTGGCTCGACGACCTCGAATCGCTGGAGGCGATCTCGCAGAACGAGGAAGCCCGGAAGATCTTCCTCCGGATGGCATCGCTCTCGCAGTCCGGCGGCACGCACAACTTCGTCGTCGAGGTCGCGCTGGACAAGGATCTGGACGCGGCGACGAAGGGCCGGCTCGTCGAGCTCGCGCAGGACGAGTCGTTCCTGCTCGCGGTCGAGGAGTATCTCGTCCGCACGAACCGCCTGCACTGAGCACGCGGAAGTGGGCGATCCTGGATTCGAACCAGGGACCTCCGCCTTATCAGAGCGGCGCTCTAACCAGCTGAGCTAATCGCCCGCGCGGCTGGGCATTGTAGCCACCGCATTCTCGAGCGCCTCGGCCAGCTCGGCGAGATCGTGCTCGTCGGCGAAGGGCAGCTCGACCCTCCCGGGGACGACACGCGCAGACCGGGCGGTCAGTTGCTCGAGCGCGAGGCGTACCCGCTCGGCGAGCGCGGGATCGACCAGAGCCGTCCGCATCCGCGGCCGCTGCCGCGCTCCCGCCCACTTCGCCCGCTGCTCGGCCGCGCGCACCGAGAGCCCCCGGCGCACGATCTCCCGCGCCAGGCGGCGGCGCCCTTCGTGGTCGGGGACGGCGAGCACCGCGCGGGCGTGTCCCTCGCTCAGCTGGCCGCGCTCGACCATGCCGAGCACGTCGTCGGGAAGCTCGAGCAGGCGGATGCGGTTCGAGACGGACGGCTTCGAGCGGCCGACGCGCTCCGCCACCTCGCCGAGCGCGAGGCCGAACTCGTCGATCAGCACGGCGTAGGCGCGCGCCTCCTCGATCGGCGTCAACTGCTCCCGCGCGACGTTCTCGACCAGGCCGAGGAGCAGCGTCTCGCGGTCGTCCGCCGCGCGGACGACGGCCGGAACCGTCTCGCGGCCCGCCTCGCGCGCCGCCCGCCAGCGGCGTTCGCCGGCGACGATCTCGTAGCCGCCGACCCCGCGTGGCCGCACGAGGAGCGGCTGGATCACGCCCTGGCGCCGCACCGACTCCGCGAGGCCCGAGGCCGCCTCGGGCTCGAAGCGGCGGCGCGGCTGACGCGGATTCGGGTGGATCGCGTCCACCGGGATCTCGAGCAGCTCGGACGGAACCGGGTGACCGCCGATCAGAACTTCCAGGCCGCGACCGAGACCGCGGCGCTGCGGGGAGGACTCAGGCGCGCTCGACAAGCTCCATCGCCACCTTCCAGTAGGCGTCGGCTCCGGCGGAGCGACGGTCGTAGGCAATCGCGGGCAGGCCGTGGCTCGGAGCCTCGGCGAGCCGCACCGAGCGCGGAACCGCGGTGCGGAAAACGACGGAGCCGAAGTGCCGTCGCACCTCCTCCACGACCTGCTGGGCGAGGCGCGTCCTTCCGTCCACCATCGTGAGCAGGATCCCGCCGATGCCGAGGCTCGGATTGAGACGCCGGCGGATCAGCTCGACCGAATGGAGGAGCTGGGTCAGACCCTCGAGCGCGTAGTACTCCGCCTGCACGGGCACGAGCACGCGGTCGGCGGCGGCGAGGGCGTTGACGGTCAGCGGCCCCAGCGACGGCGGACAGTCGAGGAAGACGAAGTCGTAGCGGTCGCTGCCCGACGCGAGCGCCTGCGCGAGGTAGCGCTCTCCGTCGGAGCGGCCTGAGAGCTCGACGACCGCGCCGGCGAGATCCGGCTTCGCCGGCACGAGGTCGAGGTTCGGGAACGCGGTTGCATGGACGAGCTCGGCGAGCGGCGCGCCGTCGAGAAGGTCGTAGCTCGAGGTCCCGTTCGCGCGCATCCCGAGCCCCGAGGTCGCGTTCGCCTGCGGGTCGAGGTCGATGACGAGCGCTCGCTCGCCGGCCTCCGCGAGGCAGGCGGCGAGATTGACGGCGGTCGTCGTCTTGCCGACGCCGCCCTTCTGGTTCGCGAGGGCGTAGATGCGGCTCATGGCCGTGGTCATTGTCGCTAGGCCAGCGGACGCTTCTTCGCGACGCCGACGCGGCGGGGGAAGCCGGGCGGAGTCGGCCCGACTTTCGGGAGCACCGCGAGGCCGCCGTGCAGCTCCGGGACGCCGCCGCCGAGCTGTTCCGAGACGCGCGCGAGCACCCCGAGGTCGGCGCTCTCGCCGAGCCAGAGGATCGCCGCTCCGCCGGCGCGGACGAGCGGCAGGCACCACTCCGCGGCGACGGGCGGCCGGGCGAGCGCCTTCGCCGTGGCGACACCCCATGCCTCGCGCGGCTGCTCCTCCGCGCGACCGTGGACGACGCGGACGTTCGGCGGCGCCCAGCGCCGGAGGAAGTCGCACTTGCGCCGCTCGGCGTCGAGCAGCGTCACCTCCCGCTCCGGCAGCTCCGCGGCCAGGGGGATGCCGGGCGAGCCGCCGCCCGAGCCGACATCGATCAGCGGGCCGTCGAACCGCTCGACGAGCGGGAGTGCCCGCAGCGCGTCGTCGAGCAGCATCTCGCGTGCGCGATCGGGGTCGCGGAGCGCCGTCAGTCCGGGCGTCGCGAGGACGGCCGAGAGCCAGTCACTCAGGTACGACGACGACGTAGCGGTTCGGCTCCGTGCCCTCGGAGGTCGTGCCGACTCCAGACACGTCCTTGAGCCGCAGGTGGACGACCTTGCGCTCGACCGCGGTCATCGGGTCGAGCTCCTCACGCTCGCCCGACTCGCGCACCCGGTCGGCGACCCGCAGCGCGAGCGCCTCCAGCGTGGCCTGCCGGCGGGCCCGGTAGTCGGCGGCGTCGACGACGACCTCCCGCCGATCCTCCCCGTACGTGCGCCAGCCGACGGCGTTGAGGAGGTACTGGATGGAGTCGATCGTCTGGCCGTGTCGGCCGATCAGGAGGCCCACGTCGGGGCCGGAGCACGTGACGACGATCGCCTCGGCTTCTTCCTGCGCCTCGACGTGCGCGTCGACGCCGAGCGTCGAGACGATCCGTGAGACCAGCGCCCGCGCATCCGCCGCCTGGTCCCCCTCCTCGACGACCCCCACAGCTGCGGCCTCGGCGGCCTCCGCCGGGAGATGCGCGACGACGCGGGCCGGCTCGTAGCCGACGCCGAGGATCCCTCGCTCGCCCTCGGACACGACCTCGAACTGCACCGCCGCCTTGTCGAGCCCCGGGTGGCGCCGCTCGAGCTCCCGCAGCGCGGCCCACTTCGCCTCGCCGACCGTCTCGCCGGTGGCCTCCGCGGTCAGCGTCTCGTCGGTCATCGCCGGCTGGTGCGCTTCTTCTTCCGCCGCACCTGGCGCGGCTGCTGCTGCGAGGCGGGCTTCTCCTGGCGCGGCTGCGCGCCGTCATCGTCGTCCTGGACGGCCGGAGCGGTCTCCTGCTTCGGCGGCGTCCGCGAGCTGCGACGCTCGAGCGCAGGCGCCGGCGTTCGAGCCACCAGTCGCCGCGTGATCAGCCCCTGCCCGACCGTCCAGAGGTTCGTCGTCACCCAGTAGAGGACGAGGCCGGCGGGGAAGCGCGCGATGATGAAGACGAAGACGACCGGCATGAGCATGAACAGGTAGCGCTGCGTCTTGTCGGTCGTCGTCATCATGAACAGCGACGACGCCATCTGGCTCACGACGTAGACGACGAGCAGGATGTACCCGCCCCACTGGGCCGTCGTCCCGGCGGAGATGTCGTGGATGAAGGTGAGCCACGAGAGGTCCGAACCCGCCGGAAAGTGCTCGTGCTTCAGCGTGTAGTAGAGGGCGATGAAGACCGGGAGCTGCAACAGCATCGGCAGGCACGAGGCGGCCGGGTTGATGTTGTTCTCCCGGTAGAACTTCATCAGCTCCTCGTTCTGCTTCTGCTTGTCCTGCTTGTACTTCTTCTGGATCTCCTTCATCTGCGGCGCGAACTTCTGCAAGTTCTGCATCGAGTGGATCTGCTTGATCGTCAGCGGGACGAGCAGCATCCGGACCACGACGGTGATCGCCACGATCGACCAGGCCCAGGTCAGCCCGACGTTGTAGTGGAACCAGTCGAGAACGTGACGCATCACGGTCTCGAGCTGGCTGATGACCGGGATCGAGTAGAGGATCATCGGACCGGGTCGAAGCCTCCACGGCTCCACGGGTTGCACCGGAGCAGCCGCCAGCCGGCGAGGACGCTGCCCTTCACGAGGCCGTGCCTGCGCAGGGCCTGCACCGCGTACTCGGAGCACGACGGGTGGTACTTGCAGGTGGTCGGGAAGAGCGCGCCGAGCGTGAGCCGGTACGCCCAGACGAGGCCGATCCCGAGCTTGCTCGGCAGCCGCATGACACCGGCGTAGCCTCGGCGGAGCCGGCCGGGCACGAAGGTTCCGGCTTCGCCGGCGCCGTAGTGGGAAATGTTCATGCGGCGAGCACCCCGCTCTGCTCGAGCAGCTCGTCGACCCGGGCGCCGAGCCAGTCGAAGCCGTTCGCTTCGGCCGCCTCGACGAGACCGGGGCGCACGATCAGCACGTAGTCATGGCCTTCGGGGACGTGCTCGATCCGCTCGCGCCACGCCTCGCGCAGGCGCCGCTTGATCCGGTTCCGCTCGACCGCCCCACCCGCAGCTCGCGGCACGGCGAAGCCGACACGCGGCTCGGCGGGCTCGTCCTGCGGTAGCCAGTAGAGGACGAGAAAGCGTGACGACACCGAGCGGCCGCGGCGGTGCACCGCGTCGAAGTCCCGGGAACGGGACAGGCGGTTGGCGCGCTTCACAGGTGCCAGCTTAGTGCGGCTGCCGCTACGCCGAGAGGCGGGCGCGGCCCTTGCCGCGACGGCGCTTCAGAATCGCGCGGCCGGCCTTCGTCGACATGCGAGCCCGGAAGCCGTGCTTGCGCTTGCGGCGGCGAACGTTGGGCTGATAGGTGCGCTTCATGGGCTGTAAGAAGACTCGTCGTTGGCAGAAAAATCCCCGCGGCCGGCGGGGTGCGGCGGCCAGTATAGACGAGCTTCGTCCACCGGCTTGTCCACAGGCGCAGACGCTGCAGGCATGCGGCCAAGGCAAGTTTCCCCCATGCTCGTCCACACCTGTGGAAGGATTATGGGCGTCGAAAAATCCCTGCACAGAGCGCCATTTTGCCCCTCCCCGGGGCGCTGTTATGCTGGCCGCCGGGCCGGAGCGAGAAGGAGCAGGGCGTCGGTGGAGCATCAACTCGAGCTGTCTACGGAAGTCCTCTGGGAGGAGATCTCGGGGCGGCTCAAGGAGGCTCTCAGCGACGGGACGTACAGCAAGTGGTTCGGCGACGTCCGCGGCCTCGAGCTCGAGGGCGACACGCTCGTCCTCATCGTCCCGAGCGAGTTCACCCGCGACTGGATCGAGGGACACTTCCTCGGCCTGATCGGCGCCGCCGTCCGCGACATCGCCGGCTACGAGCGCCCGATCGAGCTCCGGGTGGCGCACGACGGCGAGGCGCCCGCGGAGGATCGTGCGGGGTCGGAGGCCGTCCTTCCCATGGTCCAACGCCTGTCGGGGCGGCCCGAGAGCGGAGGTTTCAACGTGAAGTACACGTTCGACTCGTTCGTGATCGGCTCGTCGAACCGCTTTGCGCACGCCGCGGCGCTGGCGGTCGCCGAAGCGCCGGCGCAGGCGTACAACCCGCTCTTCATCTACGGCAGCACCGGGCTCGGCAAGACGCACCTCCTGCAGGCGGTCGCGCAGTACGTCGCCGAGCACTCGTCCGCGCTCTCGGTGCGCTACGTGACGAGCGAGGCGTTCGTCAACGACTTCATCAACTCCCTGCGCGACAAGCGGATCGAGGGCTTCAAGCAGCGCTACCGCGCGTACGACGTCCTGCTCATCGACGACGTCCAGTTCTTCGAGGGCAAGGAGCGCTTCCAGGAGGAGTTCTTCCACACGTTCAACTCCCTCTACGAGGCAGGCTCGCAGATCGTGCTCTCGTCCGACCGCCCACCCCGCGACATCGCGACGCTCGAGGAACGGCTGCGCAGCCGCTTCGAGTGGGGCCTGATCACGGACATTCAGCCGCCCGACCTCGAGACGCGGATCGCGATCCTGCGCAAGAAGGTCAAGGTCGACGGAATCCACGTGGAGGACGAGCAGGTGCTGACGTTCATCGCCGGCCGCGTCTCGACGAACATCCGTGAGCTCGAAGGTGCTTTGACCCGCGTCGTCGCGTTCTCGTCGCTCACCGGCCGGCCGATGACGGTCGAGCTCGCGCAGGACGTCCTGCGCGACGTCTTCCCGCAGGGCGAGGCGGCGGAAGTCTCGATCAAGCGGATCCAGGACCTCGTCGCCGAGCGGTTCGACCTCACGCACGACGAGCTCTGCGGCGAGAAGCGGTCGCAGAACATCGTCTACCCGAGACAGGTGGCGATGTATCTCTCGCGCGAGCTCACCGACTCGTCCCTGCCGAAGATCGGCAAGGAGTTCGGCGGCCGCGACCACACGACGGTGATCCACGCGACCTCCAAGATCTCCCGGCTCATCCGCGAGGACAGGTCTGTGTACAACCTCGTGCAAGAGCTCACCGCACGTGTGAAGCAGGTGCGCTGACGCTTGTTCGCCTGTGGGACCGTCCGGATCGTCCACAATGGACACCCACACGCCGCACCGAGTCAGCAAGCGGACGCAAGCACGTCTTCCCCGTCGTCCACACTCCCTATTACTCCTATGAGGACCTCTAGATGATCGAGAGCGACATCGCAGTCGGAGCCGGGTTGAGGATTACCTGCACGAAGGAGGAGCTCGTGCACGGCCTGTCGCTCGTCGGACGTGCCGTCTCCAGCCGGACGGCGATCCAGATCCTGTCCGGGATCCTGCTCGAGGCGCGCGAGGGTGAGCTGCGCCTCGCCGCGACGGACATGGAGCTGTCGCTGCGCGCGGCGGTGACGGCGCGGGTGGAGGGAGACGGCGCGGTTGTGCTCCCGGGGAGGACGCTCGTCGACATCGCACGGCTGCTGCCGTCCGACGAGGTCACGATCGAGCATCGCGCGTCGGAGTCCGTCGTGCACGTGACGTCGGGCAGCGCGAGCTACACGCTGCACACGTTCAACGCGGAGGACTTCCCGCGGCTGCCGGAGCTCATCGAGGCGCAGACGTTCGCGGTCGACGGCGAGGCGCTGCTGGAGACGATCGGCCGCGTCGCGCGTGCTGCGTCTCGCGACGAGGCGCGCCCCGTCCTCACCGGCGTCCTCGTCCAGTTCACCGGCGACAAGCTCGTCATGGCCGCGACCGACTCGTACCGGCTTGCGGTCAAGGAGACCACGCTCGACTCGCCGGCGCCGGAGCTCGAGGCGATCGTCCCGAGCCGCGCGCTCCAGGAGCTCTCGCGGATCGCGGGTGACGGCGACGAGATCGCCGTCGGTGTGCAGGAGAACCAGGTGCTCTTCTCCGTCGGGGCCGTCTGGCTCACGACGCGCCGCATCGACGGCCAGTTCCCGAACTACCGCCAGCTCCTGCCCGAGACATTCGAGCACGAGCTCACGGTGCAGCGGGCGGAGCTGCTCGACGTCGTGCGGCGAGCCTCGGTGATGATCCAACGCGCAACGCCGCTGCAGCTTCGCTTCGCGGAGGGTGAGGTCACGGTCGTGGCACGGACGCACGAGGTCGGCGAATCGACCGAGTCGATGCCGGTCGCGTACTCGGGCGAGCCGCTCGAGATCGGCTTCAACGCGGAGTTCCTGCGCGAGGGCCTCGAGTCGGTCGAGGGGGACGACGTGAAGCTGAAGCTGATCAGCCCGCTCCGCCCCTGCGTGCTCACGGACGAGGGTGACGACTTCACGTACCTCGTCATGCCGATCCGCCTACCCGGCTGATCGCCGAGACGGTCTCGCTCAGAAGCTTTCGCTCGTACGAGCGCCTCGAGCTCGCGCTGCGGCCCGGGCTCGTGCTGCTCGTGGGGCCGAACGGGGTAGGGAAGACCAACCTGCTCGAGGGAGTCCACGTCGCGACGCAGGGGTTCTCGCCGCGCACGCGCACCGACTCGCAGGTCGTGCGCTTCGGGGAGGAAGGTGCGCGCGCCGCCGTCACCGGAAAGCGAGGAGAGGTGTCGTTCGAGCTCGAGGTCACGGTGAAGCGCGGCGAGGGCAAACGCGCGCGGCTGAACGGCGCTCCGCTGCGGGCCGCCGAGCAGCTCCGGACGCTCGTCTCGACGCTCGTCTTCACCCCCGACCGGCTCGGCGTGGTCAAGGGCCCACCGGCGACCCGGCGTGCGTACTTCGATCGCGCGCTCGGGCGTCTCGCGCCCGCTCGGGCGGCGCTCCCGTCCGAGTACGGCGCAGCCGTCGCGCAGCGGAACGCCGCGCTGCGCCGGGCGGCCGGAGGCTTCGCGGGCCGCGATGCGGTCGAGCCGTGGAGCGAGCAGGTTGCGACGCTCGGTGCCGAGCTCGTCTCCGCGCGCCTCGGTGTGCTCGCGCAGCTCGAGCCGTCCTTCGCCGAGCGGGCCGGTGAGCTCGGGCTGGAGCGCGTCTCGCTTCGCTACGACGGCGAGCCGCCGACGCTCGAAGGCCTCGTCGCGTCGCTCGAGCGAGATCTCGAGCGCGGCACGACGTCCCTCGGGCCGCACCTGGACGACGTCGTGCTTGCGGCGGACGGACAAGACCTGCGGAGCTTCGGCTCCCAGGGCCAGCAGCGCCTCGCTCTGCTCGCGCTGCTGCTCGCCGAGGCCGAGACCATCGCCGACCGCACCGGCGTCCCGCCGCTGCTCCTGCTCGACGACGTCCTCTCGGAGCTCGACCCCGAGCGACGGCGGATCCTTGCAGCGCGCGTGAGCCATGCGGGCCAGGCGCTCGTCACCGCGACCGACGCCGCGATGCTGCCGGCGGATCCCGACCAACTGCTCGAGGTCACCCCGGGCGAGGTCCTGGAGGCGGCGGCCTGATGGATCCGGTCGGGGACGAGATCCGCTCCGAGTTGCGCCGAATCGGAGCCGACAGCGGGGCGGGAGACGTCGTCTCGGCCTGGCCGTCCGCCGTCGGGGAAGAGATCGCCCGCAACGCCTGGCCGGCGCGGACCCAGCCCGACGGGACCCTCGTCGTGCACGTTCGCGACTCGATCTGGGGCTTCGAGCTGACCCAGCGCGCGGCCGAGATCGCCGACCGGCTACCCGGGCGCCCGAAGCTCCGCTTCGTGCCGGGGCCGCTCCCCGACGCGGCGCCGGAGGCGCCGGCCGAGCCCAGGATCGAGGCGACACCGGAGCAGGCGCGGGAGGCCGCGGAGCTCGCTGCCGGCATCGAGGACCCGGTCCTGCGCGAATATGTTGCGAAAGCGATAAAAGCGGCGCTGGCACGCGTCCCTTACGACCGCTCCGTCTGATACACTTCCCTCAGCCCGCAAATGCGGAATTTGCAGGGCTTTTTTCATGACCGAAACAGACTACACCGCTCAGGACATCACGGTCCTCGAAGGGCTCGAGCCGGTCCGGCTTCGGCCGGGTATGTACATCGGCTCGACGGGCCTCCGGGGGCTCCATCACCTCATCTACGAGGTCGTCGACAACTCGGTCGACGAGTCGCTCGCGGGCCGCAACGATCGCATCGAGGTCACGCTCCATCCCGACAACTCGGTCACGGTGCAGGACTGGGGCTCGGGCATTCCCGTCGACGTCATGAAGGACCAGGGACTGCCGGCGCTGACGGTCGTCCTCACGAAGCTCCACGCGGGCGGCAAGTTCGGCGGCCATGGCTACAAGGTGTCGGGCGGCCTGCACGGAGTGGGCGTGTCGGTCGTCAACGCGCTCTCGGAGCGGCTCGTCGCCGAGGTGCGCCGCGACGGCAAGGTCCATCGCCAGGAGTTCGAGCGCGGAGAGCCCACCGGCGACATGGAGGTCGTCGGGAAGATGGCCAAGGGCGATCCGACCGGGACGACGATCACGTTCCTGCCCGACTCCGAGATCTTCGAGGAGCTCGACGTCGAGGCGGCGACGATCACACAACGGTTGCGCGAGACCGCGTTCCTGACGAAGGGCCTGCACATCAAGCTCGTCGACGAGCGCGCGGACGGAAAGACCGTCGAGTTCCACTACGAGGGCGGGATCCGCGACTTCGTCTCGTACATCAACGAGGCCAAGGACGCGATCCACAAGCACATCGTCTATTTCGAGGGTGAGACCGAGCAGGGCGCGGTCGAGGTGGCGATGCAGTGGAACTCGTCCTACCAGGAGTCGGTCTTCACCTTCGCCAACAACATCAACACGGTCGAGGGCGGCGCGCACCTGTCCGGCTTCCGCAGCGCGCTCACCCGCACGCTTAACGCGAAGGCCGGCGAGCTCAAGCTCCTCAAGGAGAAGGAGAACCTCGACGGCGAGGACGTACGCGAGGGGCTCGCCGCCGTCGTCTCGGTCAAGCTGCAGAACCCGCAGTTCGAGGGGCAGACGAAGACGAAGCTCGGCAATCCGGGCATCGAGGGTCTCGTCCAGACGACCGTCAACTCGTCGCTGTCGCGGTTCCTCGAGGAGAACCCGCAGGACGCGCGGGCGATCTGCACCAAGGCGATAGCGGCCATGCGCGCCCGGCTCGCGGCGCGACAGGCACGCGAGCTGACGCGGCGCAAGTCTGCGCTCGACGGCTCGTCGCTCCCCGGCAAGCTCGCCGACTGTTCGATCCGCGATCCGGCTGCGGCGGAGCTCTTCATCGTCGAGGGCGACTCGGCCGGCGGCTCGGCCAAGACCGGCCGCGACCGCACCTACCAGGCGATCCTGCCGCTGCGCGGGAAGATCATCAACAGCGAGAAGAACCGGATCAACAAGGTCCTCTCGAACAACGAGATCCAGGCGATGATCACGGCGATCGGCACCGGGATCGGTGACGAGTTCGACATCGAGGGCCTCCGCTACCACCGGATCATCGTCATGACCGACGCCGATGTCGACGGGTCGCACATCCGGACGCTCGTTCTCACCTTCCTCTACCGCCACATGCGTGAGCTGTTCGAGTACGGCCACGTCTACATCGCCGTGCCGCCGCTCTACAAGGTGAAGCTCGGCAACCAGGAGTTCTACTTCGAGAAGGACTCTCAGCTCGAAGAGCTGCTCGTGCGCGAGCGCTTCGGCGAGCTCGAGGTGCGCGACCGCGGCGGGAGCGAGGTGAAGCTGACGGAGGCGCGCTGGAAGCGGTTCACAGGCGCGCTCGCCGAGTTCGAGGGCTGGTCGGCCCGGCTGCGTGCCGACTTCGGGCACCACCCCGCCGACCTCGTCATCTCGCACCGGCTCGTCGAGCTCGACATCACGACACCGGCGTCGGCCGAGAAGGCAATCGGTGCGCTGCCGCCGAACGGCTACAAGCTCTCGGTCCTCGAGCGCGACGAGAGCGGCCTGCAGGTGAAGGTGGTCGAGGAGGAGACCTCCGCCGCTCAGACCGTCGGCCTCTCGGCCGAGCTCCTCGCCTCGCCGATCTACGCGAACCTGCGCCGCGCATACGAGAAGCTCGTCGACGTCGTCGGGCCGCCGCCGTTCGCGGTCGCGCTCGGCAAGAACACGGCCGCGCCGGAGACGTACGCCGAGCTCCGTCACGTCTCGCTGGAGCTCGCCAAGGAGGTCGGCACCCAGCTCTCCCGCTACAAGGGCCTCGGCGAGATGAACCCCGAACAGCTGTGGGAGACGACGATGGATCCCGCCAAGCGGCTGCTCGTCCGGGTCGACGTCGAGGACGCGAGCGCCGCCGACCAGCTCTTCTCGATGCTGATGGGCGACCAGGTCGAGCCGCGGCGCGTGTTCATCGAGGAGAACGCGAAGGACGCGTTCCTTGACGTCTAGGGGTCCAGGTGTCTGAGGTCGAGACCGGAGCACTCGGGCCAGGCCGCATCGAGCCGCGCGAGCTCGAGCAGGAGATGCGCTCGAGCTTCCTCGACTACGCGATGTCGGTCATCGTCTCTCGCGCGCTTCCGGATGTGCGCGACGGGCTGAAGCCGGTGCACCGGCGCGTCCTGTACGGCATGCACGAGCTCGGCCTGCAGCCGAACCGGCCGTACAAGAAGTCGGCCTCGACGGTCGGCGTCGTGATGGCGAACTACCACCCGCACGGCGACTCGGCGATCTACGACACGCTCGTGCGGATGGCGCAGCCGTTCTCGCTGCGCTACCCGCTCGTGGACGGCCAGGGCAACTTCGGCTCGATCGACGACGATCCGCCGGCGGCGATGCGCTACACCGAGGCGCGCCTGTCGCGGATCGCGACCGAGCTGCTGCAGGACATCGACGCGAACACCGTCGACTTCGAGCCGAACTACGACGAGTCGCGGCGCCAGCCGTCCGTCCTGCCGTCGCGATTCCCGAACCTGCTCGTCAACGGCTCCACCGGGATCGCGGTCGGGATGGCGACCAACATGCCCCCGCACCACCTCGGCGAGACCATCGACGCGGTCGTCGCGATGATCGATGACGCCGACATCAACGTCGAAGGCCTGATGAAACACCTGAAGGGACCGGACTTCCCGACCGGCGCGATCGTCGTGGGTCGCAGCGGCATCCGCGACGCGTACCGCACCGGCCGCGGCCGGATCGTGATGCGGGCCCGTGCGCACATAGAGGAGCTGCGCGGCGGAAGGTCGGCCATCATCGTCACGGAACTGCCGTACGGCGTGAAGAAGGGCGGCGATACCGGCGTAATCGTGAAGATCGCCGACCTCGTCCGCGACAAGGTGCTCACCGAGGTATCGGATCTCGCGGACCATTCGGACCGCACGGGCATGCGCATCCAGATCGAGCTGAAGCGCGACGCCGTGCCGCAGGTCGCGCTCAACAAGCTCTTCAAGCACACGCCTTTGCAGTCGACCTTCGGCTACAACGCGGTCGCGCTCGTCGACGGCGTCCCGCGCACGCTGTCGCTGCTCGAGCTCGTCACGCACTACCTCGACTTCCAACGCGAAGTCGTCACCCGCCGCTCGAAGGACGAGCTGCGCAAGGCCGAGGCCCGCGCGCACGTCCTGCAGGGCTACCTCGTCGCGCTCGACAACATCGACGCGATCGTCGCGCTCATCCGCGCCGCCGCCGACCGGGACGAGGCGCGCGAGCAGCTGATGGCGCAGTTCGAGCTCTCCGAGATCCAGGCCGACGCGATCCTCGACATGCGGCTCGCCCGCCTCACGGGTCTCGCCCGCAAGGAGGTCGAGGCCGAGCACAGGGACCTGCAGGAGCGGATCGCCGAGCTGCGCGACATCCTCGGCGACCCGGCGAAGGTGGACGGCCTCATCCGCGACGAGCTGCTGGAGATCAAGTCGATCTACGGGCGCAACGACGAGCGGCGCACCGAGATCGTGGCCGCCGAGGAGGAGCTCGAGCTCGAGGACCTGATCGCGGAGGAGGACATGGTCATCGCGATCACGCGCTCGGGCTACATCAAGCGGCTACCCGTGACGACGTACCGCGAGCAGCGGCGCGGCGGCATCGGCGTGATGGGGATGGAGCTCAAGGAGGACGACTACATCGAGCACCTCTTCGTCGCCTCCACGCACGACTACATCCTCTTCTTCACGAACGTCGGCAAGGTCTACCGGCTCAAGGTGCACGAGCTACCGCTCGGCTCCCGCCAGTCGAAGGGTCGCGCGATCGTCAACCTGCTTCCGTTCCGGCAGGACGAGTTCGTCCGCGCCGTGATCCAGACGCGCGACTTCGAGGAGGCGAAGTACCTCGTCTTCGCGACGAAGAACGGCGTGGTCAAGAAGACCGAGCTCGCCGCGTACAACACGCCGCTCAAGGCCGACGGGATCATCGCGATCAAGATGCGCGACGGGGACGAACTCGTCGGCGTCCGCCACTCCTCGGGCCGGGACGACATCCTCATGGTCTCGGCGAAGGGGCAGGCGATTCGCTTCCACGAGACCGATGTCCGTGCGATGGGGCGCGACACCTCCGGGGTCGCCGGCATGAAGCTGCGCAAGGGCGACGAGGTGATCTCGATCAACATCGCCGAGGACGATGCCGACCTGCTCGTCGTGACCGAGAACGGCTACGGCAAGCGGACGCGCGTCTCCGAGTACCCGGTCAAGGGCCGGGGCGGCATGGGCGTCAAGACCGTCCAGTTGAACGAGGCGCGTGGGCACCTCGTCGGCTCGCGCGTCGTCCGTGACGGCTACCAGGTGATGCTCATCTCCACCGCCGGCACCGTGATCCGGATCCCGGTCGAGGAGGTCAAGCGGCTCGGCCGCTCGACGCAGGGCGTGATCGTCATGCGGCTCCGCGGCGACGACGAGACCGTCTCGGCGCTCGCTCCGGTCGTCGAGTCGGACGAGACGAACGGCGAGCCCGAGGTCGACGGCGCGCAACCCGACGCCGGCTGACTCCGGCGCCGCTCTTCCAAAAGCCGCGCGCGCACTCTATAACTCTCAGTCGGGGTCACCACGCAAGGCGGCGAGAGGCAGCAGATGGCGGCAAGCCGGCAGGTCGATCTACTCGAACCCATCAATCTGGCGGAGCATCTCGACAAGGTCGAGCTCTACCTCGGCCAGGTCTGCCGGATCGCCGGCATCTCGAAGATGCAGCTCGACTACTGGACGAACAAGGCGCAGATCCCGACGAAGGGTAAGAAGCAGCGGATCTACGACGTCGACGCGCTCGAGACCGTGATGCTGATCAAGCAGGCGAAGGACAAGGGCCTGAACCTCGGCGCGGCGATCGAGGCCGCCCGGAACTTCCGCGAGCAGCACGCCGACGGCATCGAGCTCTAGCCTCGCCTAGCGCAGCGAGTGGAGCTGCTGCCACTCGTCGTACCGGCGCTCGAGCTCGAGCAGGATCGCTGCCAGCAGCGCTCCCCGCGGCCATTCGCGGCCGGACTCGAGCCGCAGCGAGGTCGGAGGCTTCGGCGTCTCCTTCGGCAGCTCCTCTCCGGACTGGTTGACGTTGACGCCCAGGCCGAGCACGACCTTGCCGGAGCTCGCCTCCGGCAGGATCCCGGCGAGCTTGCGGCCTTCGACCATGACGTCGTTCGGGTGGCTCAACTCCGCTTCGACCCCGGTCTCGACGCGCAGCGCGGCGGCGACCGCGTCGCCGGCGACGAGCGACAGTTCCGGCCACAGCGCCATCGGCGGCGCCGGCCGCAGCAGCACGGAGAAGAGCAGCGCCCGGCCGGCCGGAGCCTCCCATGTGCGGCCGAGCCTGCCGCGGCCGTGTGTCTGGACGTCGGCCGCGACCGTGGTTCCCTCCGGCGCCTCGGGATCGAGCAGTCGCTGCGTCGACGCGCACTCCTCGACGAAGCGGTACGGCCTTCCGAGACGCCCGTGCAGCAGCGGCTCGACGGCCTCGGGCGCCAGGTCCGACACGCCCGCTTAGACTACTCCCGCTGTGAAAGCCGTCCGGCAGCCGCTGCGGCGGCCCCACAACCTCGACTACGCGAGCCTCAGCGACCCGATCCTCGTGACGCGCGCGAAGGGCGGCGACGACCGTGCGCTCGAGGCCCTGTGCGCCCGGCACGCGCCGCGGGTCGAACGGCTCGCGCGCCGTCTCCTGCGCGACCCCGAGGACGCGCGCGACGCGGCGCAGGAGGCGCTCGCGAAGCTCTGCGTCCGCCTGAGCCAGTTCCGCGGCGAGTCGCAGTTCTCGACCTGGCTGCACCGGCTCGTCGTCAACACGTGTCGGGACGTGGGCGAGCGGCAGCGGACGCGCACCCACGAGCCGCTGCCGGAGGAGCTCGGCGCCGACGTCGAGCACGACCCAGCGCGGGGGGTGCGCATCTCCGAGCTGCGGCGGGAGCTCTGTCACTCGCTCGAGGGCATCTCGCCCGAGCAGGCCCAGGTCATCGTCCTCAAGGACGCGCTCGGCTACACGTTCGAGGAGATCGCGGCCGCCGTCGGCATGCCCGTGGGCACGGCGAAGTGCCACGCGCACCGCGGCCGGAGCCGCCTGCGGGAACAGCTCGAAGACCGCGACGTAGCATGACGCTCCCGGCACCGCCGTTCGGCCGGGAGACGATCGAGTCGATCATCCCGCACCGGCCTCCGTTCCTGCTCGTCGACGAGGTGCTCGAGCTCGAGGCCGGCAAGCGCGTGCTCGGCCGCTTGCGCGTGCCCGAGGACGGCTGGTGGTTCCCCGGCCACTTCCCCGACCGGCCCGTGATGCCCGGCGTGCTCACCATCGAGGCGATCGCGCAGTGCGGCGCGGTCGCGGTGCTCGCGGACGAGGCGAACCGCGGCAAGGTCCCCTTCTTCGCCGGCATCGACGACTGCCGCTTCAAGCGCGTCGTCCAGCCCGGCGACGTGCTCGATCTCGAATGCGAGTTCGTCCGCGTACGCGGCCCGATCGCGAAGGGCCAGGGCCGGGCGAGCGTCGACGGCGAGGTCGCGGCCGAGGCGATGCTGACGGTGTTCGTCGGAGGCGAGGACCAGCCGTGATCGGGTCCGGCCGCACCGATGTCCACGTCACGATCACCGGCCTCGGGGCGCACGTCCCGGAGCGCGTGCTCACGAACGACGAGCTCGCCGAGCTCGTGGACACGTCTGACGAGTGGATCGTCACGCGCACCGGCATCCGCGAGCGGCGGATCGCGGCGGAGACGGAGGCGCTCTCGGATCTCGCTCTGCCCGCCGCCGAGCAGGCGCTCGACCAGGCCGGCGCCGACGGCAAGGACATCGATCTCCTGATCGTGGCCACGGTGACGCCGGACATGATGTTCCCCTCGACCGCCGCCCTGCTCGCCGACCGGATCGGTGCCGCGGATGCGGCTGCGTACGACCTCTCCGCGGGCTGTACCGGCTTCATGTACGCGCTCGCACAGGCGTACGGGATGCTCGCCGGTGGACTGGCGCGGCGCGCGCTCGTGGTCGGCGGCGACGTCCTTTCGCGGATCCTCGACTGGACCGACCGGTCGACGCTCGTGCTCTTCGGCGACGGCGCGGGCGCGGTGGTGCTCGAGCCGTCGGAGGAGCCCGGCTTCCTCGCCTTCGAGCTCGGCGCCGACGGAGCCGGCGGGGAGCACCTCTGGCTCCCCGGCAGCGGCTCGCGCCGGTTCGCGGATCCCGATCAGCACGTGAAGATGAACGGCCGCGAGGTGTTCAAGTTCGCGACGCGCGTCCTGGTGTCGTCGGGCGAGGCCGTGCTCGCCCGCGGCGGGCTGAGCGTGGACGACGTCGACGTCTACGTCCCCCATCAGGCGAACATCCGCATCATCGATCACGCAACCAAGAAGCTCGGTGTCCCGTCCGAGCGGGTGGTGATTAACGTCGACCGTTTCGGCAACACCTCGTCCGGATCGATTCCGCTGGCTCTTGCCGATGCGCAGGTTGACGGAAGGCTTCGGGCCGGAAAGCTGGTACTGATGACGGGAATGGGAGCGGGATTGACCTGGGGGAGCGCGCTGATGCGATGGACCCAGACGTGAGCAAGATCGCGTTTTGCTTCCCGGGTCAGGGCTCGTTCGAGGCCGGCATGGGTCGCGACTTCGCCGAGGCGTTTCCGGCGGCGAGGTCGGTGTTCGAACGCGGCAGCGCTGCGTCCGGGCTCGATCTCGAGCACCTCTGCTTCCACGCCGACGCCGAGGAGCTCGTCGACACCGCCGTGCAGCAGCCGGCGCTCGTCGCCACCTCGCTCGCGATGCTGGCTGCGTTGCAGGAGCGCGGCGTGAAGGCCGACTTCGTGATCGGCCATTCGGTCGGGGAGTTCGCTGCGCTCGCGGCAGCCGAGGCGATGACGCTCGAGGAGGCGATGGTGCTGGTGCGCGAGCGCGGCCTGGCGATGGCCGAGGCCGCGGCCCGCAACCCGGGCTCGATGGCGGCCATCCTCGGCCTCGCCGACGAGGTCGTGGAGAGCCTCTGCCGCAAGATCCTCGGGGTCTGGCCCGCGAACTACAACTGTCCCGGCCAGATCGTCGTCTCGGGCGAGCACCTCGCCGTGGACGAGTGCATCCAGCAGGCGCAGAGCGAGGGCGCGCGCCGCGCGGTCAAGCTCAAGGTCTCGGGCGCGTTCCACTCCCCCCTCGTCGCCCGCGCCGCCGACCGGCTGCGGCCCGCGATCGAGAAGGTGAACTTCAAGGAGCCGGTCGCGCCGTTCATGTCGACGGTCACCGCCCGCGTCGAGTCGGCCCACCGGATGGGCCCGCTGCTCGTCGACCAGCTCACGGCGCCGGTCCGGTTCACGCAGTCGGCCAAGGAGCTCATGCGCGGCGGCGTCCACACCTTCGTCGAGGTCGGGCCGGGCAACGTCCTCACGGGCCTGGTCAAGCGGATCGACCGCAGCGTCAAGGCCGTCTCGGTCAACAGTCTCGAGGCGCTCGAGCGGCTTCCCGAGCTGCTCGCCGAAACATGATCACCCCAGAGATTGCTGCGCAATCTCCGGGGGCCCCGAAGTGAGCTTCGCGTCGCTCGAGGGCAAGCGCGCTCTCGTCACCGGCGCCTCGAAGGGAATCGGCCGCGCGATCGCCGAGGAGCTCGCGCGCGGCGGCGCGGAGGTCGTGGTCGGCTACCGCACCGGAGCCGAGGAGGCGGAGGCGCTCGCGCGCGAGATCTCGGGCCGCGCGGTCCAGGCCGACGTTTCGAGCCCGGAGGAGGCGGCGCGCCTGGTCGAGGAGGCGGGCGACCTCGACATCCTCGTCAACAACGCCGGCCTCACGCGCGACGGCCTGCTCGCGCGGATGCCGGACGACGACTGGCGCACGGTGATCGAGACGAACCTCTCGTCCGTCTTCTACACCTGCCGCGCCGTCTGCCGGCCGATGATGAAGAAGCGCGGCGGCTCGATCGTCAACCTGTCGTCGATCGTCGGCATCCACGGCAACTGGGGCCAGACGAACTACGGTGCGTCGAAGGCCGGGATCATCGGCTTCACGAAGTCCCTCGCCCGCGAGCTCGGCAGCCGCGGCGTGCGCGCGAACGTCGTCGCCCCGGGCTACGTCCGCACCCAGCTCACCGACGTCCTGCCCGAGGAGGCGACGTCCGCGATGCTCGGCAACACGCCGCTCGGCCGGCTCGGAGAGCCGTCGGACGTCGCGGGCGCGGTACGCTTCCTCTGCTCCGACGAGGCATCGTTCATCACGGGGGACGTGCTGCTCGTCGACGGTGGGCTGGGGATGTAGTGACTTCGGAGAACGGCTTCTCTCACAACGGACGCAGGCGCGTCGTCATCACCGGGCTCGGCGCGGTGACGCCGCTCGGGCTCGACGTCGAGTCCACGTGGTCGAGCCTGCTCGCGGGCGAGTCCGGCGCGGGCGAGATCACGCAGTTCGACCACGGCGACTATCCCGTCCACTTCGCCTGCGAGGTCAAGGACTTCGATCCCACCGACTGGATCGACCGCAAGCAGGCGCGGCGCATGGACCGCTTCACGCACCTGATCCTCGCGGCCGCCCGGCAGGCCGTCGCCGACGCGGGTCTCGAGGTCGAGAAGGAGGCCGACCGGATCGGCGCGTCGGTCGCGACCGGCATCGGCGGCCTGCAGTCGTTCCAGGACTGCTACGACGTTCTCAAGGAGCGCGGCCCCGACCGGGTCAACCCGTTCTCGATTCCCGCGATCATCCCGAACCTCGGCGCCGGCTGGGTTTCGATCGAGCTCGGCACACGCGGGCCGCTCCTCTCCGAGTGCACGGCGTGCGCCGCCTCGAACATGGCCATCGGCGACGGGACGGACGAGATTCGGCTCGGGCGCGCCGACGTGATGCTCTGCGGCGGCACCGAGGCGGCCGTGACCCAGGTCGGGATCGCCGGCTTCGGCGCGATGCGCGCGCTGTCGCGCCGCAACGACGACCCCGAGCGCGCCTCGCGGCCGTTCGACGCCGAGCGCGACGGCTTCGTGATGGGCGAGGCGGGAGCGATGCTCGTGCTCGAGGAGCTCGAGCACGCCAGGGCGCGCGGCGCCAAGATCTACGCCGAGGTCGCCGGCTACGGCCTCTCCTCCGACGCGAAGCACATCACCGACCCCGACCCCACGGGGCCGGTCAACGCCTTCAAGATGGCGCTCGGCGAGGCCGGCGTCGGCGTCGAAGAGATCGACTACGTCAACGCGCACGCGACCTCCACCCCGATCGGGGACGCCTCCGAGACGCAGATGCTCAAGTACGCGCTCGGCGAGGAGAACGCCTACAGGACGCCCGTCTCGGGCACGAAGGGCGCCACGGGCCACTGCCTCGGCGCCGCCGGTGCGATCGAGGCGCAGTTCACGATCCTCGCGATCCGCGACGGCAAGCTGCCGCCGACGATCAACTACGAGGTCGAGGACCCGGCCTGCGATCTCGACTACGTCCCGAACTCGTCGCGCGACGCCGACGTGAAGGTCGCGGTCTCGAACAGCTTCGGCTTCGGTGGCCACAACGCCTGCGTCGTCTTCCGCCGCTTCGAGGACTAGCTGCGCGTCGCAGATAGGCTCGGCGCCGTGGGGCGCTGGGCCACCTTCGACTGCTACGGCACGCTGATCGACTGGAACGGCGGCATCGGGCGCGAGCTCGAGCGCTTGTTCGGCGCCGCCCGTGCCGGCGAGCTCCTGCGCGCGTATCACGAGCTCGAGCCGGAGATCCAGCGCGAGGATCCGGCGAGGAGCTATCGCGAGGTCATGGCGATCGCCCTGGCGCGCCTCGGCGCTCCTGCCGGCGAGCAGGACGCGCTCGGCCGCTCGCTGCCGGGATGGGCCGCGTTCCCGGAGGTGCCGCAGGCACTCGAGGAGGCGCGCGCCGGCGGCTGGCGGCTCGCTGTCCTCTCGAACACCGACCGCGATCTCCTCGACGCGTCGCTGGCAAGGATCGGCGTCGAGTTCGACCTCTCGGTCGTGGCTTCCGAGATCGGCTCCTACAAGCCGGCGCCCGGGCACTGGGACGAGTTCTTCGCCCGCAGCGGGGCCGACCGGGACGAACACGTCCACGTCGGCGCGAGCTTGTTCCACGACATCGCACCCGCCGCCGCGCTCGGCCTGCGCACGATCTGGGTCAACCGCCTCGGCGAGGCGGCGGAGCCGCAGCCGGACGTCGAGCTGCGCAGCCTCGCCGGGCTCGCGGATCACCTCGACGCGCTCGTCCCGTGAACATCCGCCCCGCGACGAGAGAGGACCTCGCCGCCGTCGCCGAGCTCTTCGGCTCGGTCGAGGAGGCCGTGACCGGCCGTCCCTCCCGGCTCGACGCGATGGTCGTCGAGGGGTGGCTGCAGACGATCTCGTACGAGACGAACACGTGGCTGCTCGACGAAGACGGGCAACTCGTCGCGGGAGCGTTCGCGATGCGGTTCGGCCGGCGGGGAAACTCCGCCGGCGCCGTCCGGCCCTCTGCCTGGGGACGCGGGCTCGGCGGGCAGCTCATCGACCTGGTCGAGGCGCGGCTCGGCGACGAGGGAGTGGAGCGGCTCCACTCCTGGACAGTCGCCGGCGACGCGGCGGCCGACGAGCTCTTCCGAAGCCGCGACTACCGCGAGGTGCGCCGCTTCTGGGAGATGGCGATCGAGCTCGACGACGATCCGCCGGAGGCGCCCGCCGATATCGAGCTCTTCACGGAAGGCGACGCAGAGGCGTTCCACGCCGCCCTCGAGGAGTCGTTCGCCGAGCACTGGGAGCACTCGCCGGAGTCCTTCGACGAGTGGTGGGAGCGCCAGCGGCGGCGGACGAACTTCGACCCCTCGCTCTGGTTCGTGATCCGGGACGGCGACGAGCTGGTGGGAGTCGTCCGCAACGAGGCGCGCCCGCCCGCCGGCTACGTCGGAGCCCTCGGCGTCCGCCGGGGCTGGCGAGGCCGCGGCTACGGGCGCGCGCTCCTTCTGCACAGCTTCGGCGAGTTCCACCGGCGTGGCCTGCGGCACGTGACGCTGGGCGTGGACGCGGCCAACGCCACCGGCGCGACGCAGCTCTACGAGAGCGTCGGCATGCACGCCGAGCAGGAGAACGTCGTGTGGGAGAAGTCGCTCGCGTGAGCCTCTTTCGCGCGCGCTGCCCGCGCTGCCGAACGCTCACGGCCGTCGCGGTGGACGAGGGGTACGAGTGCCACGCCTGCGGCCGCGTCTATGCAGCCGGGCTCGTCCGCGTGCCGCGCGCGTGGGGCGCCGGCGGCGAGGCGATGGTGGAGGCGGCCGCGTTGCCGCTCGACTATCCGGAGGTCGCGGTCGTCGAGGAGGAGACGCTCGCCATGCAGACGCTCGCCGTCGCGTCCGACCTCCCCGTCCGTCCGCTCGTGCTCGGCGGCTGTTGCTGCGCGCACGTCGGCGCAGTCGAGGGGCTGGCCGCCCGGCACGGCCGGGTCGCGGTGCTCTGGCTCGACGCGCACGGCGACCTGAACACGCCGGAGACGTCGCCGTCCGGCAACGAGTGGGGTATGCCGCTGCGGACGCTGATCGACCGCGGCACGATCGACGCGGGTGACGTCGTCCTCTGGGGCGCCCGCAACCTCGACCCGCCCGAGGAGGAGTTCATCGCGGCCGCCGGGATTCGGGACGAGCCCGGCCCGCTGCTCGAACGCACCGACGCCGTCTACGCCGCCCTCGACTGCGACGTCCTCGCTCCCGAGGAGCTCGCGGTCTTCATGCCCGAGCCCGGCGGTCCGACGCTCGACGAGGTCGAGCAGCTCCTGGTGCAGGTGCGGGAGAGCGGCAAGCTCGTCGGCGCCGGCTTCACCGGTCTCGCCCCCGATCCGGCAAACGTCGAGAAGCTCGAGCGCCTCGCCGCGACGCTCGGGTACTGAGCGGCTTCGCAACCTCCCTCCGCGGTCCCAGGTCTAAGCTGCCACCGTGGCCAAGATCGACGTTTCCGTCGAGACCGACGACCAGCCGACCCCGCCGCCGAGCCACCCGAACACCTGCCCGAGCTGCCACTCGCACTATCGCGACGACGAGCTCGAGCAGAGCCTCTGGGTCTGCGGCCAGTGCGGGCACCACTTCCCCATGCGGGCGCGGGCGCGCATCGCGTCGCTCGCCGATCCCGGCTCGTTCGCCGAGGAGGCGACCGAGCTCCATTCCGAGGATCCGCTCGGCTTCTTCGACCTCCGCCCCTACACCGAGCGGCTCGCCGAGGCCGAGATGTCTACCGGCCTCGCCGACGCGATGGTGATCGGCCGGGCCGCGATCGAGGGCCGGCAGTGCGAGCTCGCGGTAATGGATTTCTCCTTCATGGGCGGCTCGATGGGGAGCGTCGTCGGCGAGAAGCTGTCGCGAGCGTGCGACTCCTCCGCCGAGGTCGGAATGCCGCTCGTCGTCGTCACGAGCTCGGGCGGCGCGCGCATGCAGGAGGGAATCCTCGCGCTCATGCAGCTGCCGAAGACCGTCGCGGCCGTCGAAGACCTGCGCGACTCCGGCCAGGCGATGCTCTGCGTGATGGCGCACCCGACGACCGGCGGCGTGCTCGCGAGCTTCGCGACGCTCGGCGACATCCTGCTCGCCGAGCCGAACGCGCTCATGTCGTTCGCCGGCCCGCGGGTCGTGCAGGAGATCACACGCGAGAAGCTGCCCGACGACTTCGGCCGCGCCGAGCAGAACCTCCGCTACGGCCAGATCGACGCGATCGTGCCGCGGCCCGAGCTGCGCCCGATGCTCGCCCGACTCCTGAGGTTGTTCGATGCCCCCGACTGAGCACGAGCTGCACCTGCGCCAGCGGCTCGGGCGCCTGAGGAACCTGCGCCTGCTCGGCGGCGCGAAGCTCTCCGGCGAGCTCGACCGGCTGCAGCGGCAGATCGCCCGGATCGGCGAGGAGGCGACCGACGAGGAGATCTGGCGCAAGGTCGAGCTGGCCCGGCACGACGAGCGGCCGTACACGCTCGACTACGTCGAGCGGCTGCTGGAGGACTGGTTCGAGCTGCACGGCGACCACGCGCTCGGCGACGACGGCGCGATGATCGCCGGCCTCGGCAAGCTCGACGGCAGAACGGTCGTCCTCGTCGGCCAGCAGAAGGGGCGCGACATCCACGAGCGCGCGAGCCGGCGCTTCGGCATGCCCAACCCCGAGGGCTACCGCAAGGCGATGCACGCGATGGAGCTGGCCGAGCGGCACGGCTTCCCCGTCGTCACGCTCGTCGACACGCCGGGCGCCTATCCGGGAGTCGTGGCGGAGCAGCACGGGCAGGGCGCGGCGATCGCGGCCTCGCAGGCGACCATGGCCCGGCTGACGGTGCCGACGGTGGCGTGTGTGATCGGTGAGGGTGGCTCGGGTGGAGCGATCGCCATCGCGCTCGCCGATCGCGTCCTCATGCAGGAGAACGCGATCTACTCCGTGATCTCGCCCGAGGGCTGCGCCGCGATCCTCTGGCGCGACGCCGGCCAGGCGAAGAAGGCGGCCGCGGCGTTCCGGCCCGACGCCTTGCACTGTCTCGAGCTCGGCGTGATCGACGAGATCGTCCCGGAGCCGGTCGGCGGCGCGCACATCGATCCGGACCTGGCGGCGCGCCTGGTCGGCCAGGCGCTGCGCGAATCGCTCGCCGAGCTGGAGGGGGTTCCGGGTGACGATCTGCGTCGGCGTCGACGCGCCCGCTTCCGCTCGCTCGGGGTCTACGCGTAGGCAGTTTAGAGCAATTTTCGGCAACTTCGAGTGCCGTCGAGTCGACCGCTGTCCACACCGTCCACAGGCTTATCCCCGCTATGTATTCGTTGTGTAAACGCTAGGGATACGACTCGCGACGGACAAACGTGCCGGTCCAGAGTCGTTTTCGAGGCCTCCCCGGCGGGGACGACGCGGGTATGCCACCCCGCCCGATCTGGAGCGGCACGATCTCGTTCGGGCTCGTCAGCATCCCGGTCCGGATGCTGACCGCGACGAGCTCGCGCGAGCTTCGGTTCCACTTCGTCGACCGCCATGACCTCGAGCCGATCGGCTACGACAAGGTGCGGAAGGACACGGGCGAGCACGTCGACGCCGACGACGTCGTGCGGGCGTTCGAGATCGAGAAGGGGCGGTTCGTGCCGATCGAGCCGGAGGATCTCGACCGCCTCGACGTCGAGCTGACGCACTCCGTCGACATCTGCGACTTCGTCTCGCTCGACGAGATCGACCCCATCTACTTCCGCCAGGCGTACTACCTCGCGCCGCAGGAGGGAGGCGAGAAGCCGTACCGCCTCCTGGTCAGGGCGCTCGAGGAGACCGGCCGCGTCGGGATCGCGAAGGTCGTGATCCGGCACAAGCAGCACCTCGCCTGCCTGCGGGCGTGGGACGACGTGCTCGTGCTCGAGACGATGTACTACGCCGAAGAGGTGCGTCGGCCCGCCGAGGTCCTGGACGGGGACGCTGCGAAGGCCGACGTGCGCCGGGCCGAGGTCGAGATGGCGAAGTCGCTCGTCGAGAACCTCAGCGCGGAGTTCGATCCCGACCGCTACGACGACACGTATCGCTCCGAGCTGCTCGACCTGATCCGCTCGAAGGCCGAGGGGCAGCCGCTGCCGGAGCCGCAGGAGGAGGGGGGCGAGGTCGTCGACCTGATGCAGGCCCTGCGCGAGTCGGTCGAGCGCACGCAGCGCGCGCGTAGTAAGAAAGCCTCGTGAGCCAGAAGCTCTCGGAGTACGAGCGTAAGCGAAGCCGGAAGCAGACGCCCGAGCCCTTCGGCGGCGAGCGCGGGAAGGAGAAGCCCCCGATCTTCGTCGTGCAGCGCCACGACGCCCGGCGGCTCCACTACGACTTCCGGCTGGAGCGCGACGGCGCGCTCGCTTCGTGGGCCGTCCCCAAGGGCGTGCCGCTCGAGCCCGGCGAGCAACACCTCGCCGTCCACGTCGAGGACCATCCGCTCGACTACGCGACCTTCGAGGGCGAGATCCCCAAGGGCAACTACGGCGCCGGCACGGTCGAGATCTGGGATCACGGCACGTACGAGCTGGTCGAGGAGAAGAAGGACGGCGGCCTGACGGTCCGGCTGCACGGCGAGCGGCTGGAGGGGACGTGGGCGCTCGTTCCGGCGCACCTGTCCGGGGACGAGAAGAACTGGCTCATCCTGCGCAAGCGCGAGGAGGGCGTCGCGACCGGGCCGGCGCGCGTCTACGAGCCGATGCTCGCGACACTGACCGGGGAGCTCCCGCTCGGCGAGGGTTGGGAGTTCGAGCCGAAGTGGGACGGCTACCGCGCGCTGGCGTACGTGCGCGGCGGCGAGGCGAAGCTCTTCTCGCGGCGCGGCAACGACCTGACGCAGCGGTTCGCGCCGGTGGCCAAGGAGCTCGTGAAGGCGCTGCGCACGCCGGACGTCGTCGTCGACGGAGAGGTCGTCGCGCTCGACGAGGACGGCAAGCCGAGCTTCTCGGCGATGCAGCAGGGCAGCACGCGGCTCGCGTACGAGGTCTTCGACGTGCTCGAGGCCGATGGTGAGGCGCTCGTCGGGCTGACGCTGACCGAGCGCCGCGCCCGGCTGGAGAAGCTGCTGGCACGGAACCCGGTCGTCCAGCTCTCCGGCTCCTTCCAGGACGGCGAGGCGCTGCTCGAGGCCGCGCGCGAGCAGGGCCTCGAGGGCGTGATGGCCAAGCGTTCCGCGTCCCGCTACCTGGAGGGCAGGCGCACGCGGGACTGGCTCAAGATCAAGACGCACGGCCGTCAGGAGTTCGTGATCTGCGGCTACACGAAAGGCCAGGGGAGGCGCAGCGGCAGCTTCGGCTCTCTCGTCCTCGGCGTCCATCGCGGCGAGCAGTGGGAGTGGGTCGGCAATGTCGGCACCGGGTTCAGCGAGGCCGCCATCGACGAGCTGCTCGCGAAGCTCGAGCCGCTGCGCCGCGACGACTCGCCGTTCCCCGTCGTTCCGAAGATGCCGAAGGTGCGCAAGGGCGATGTCGTCTGGGTCGAGCCCAGGCTGGTCGCGGAGGTCGAGTTCGCGGAATGGACGCACGACGGGCACCTGCGCGCGCCGTCGTTCCAGGGCTTGCGCGACGACAAGCCGGCTGAGGACGTGCGGCGCGAGCGACCCGCCGCGGCCGAGGAGGGCAAGGTCAAGCTGTCCAATCTCGACAAGCCGTTCTGGCCGGAGGACGACCCGAGCGGCGGGATCACGAAGGGCGACCTCCTCGACTACTACCGCGAGGTCGCGGCGGTGCTCGTCCCGCACCTGCGGGACCGGCCGTTCACGATGCGCCGGTATCCCGACGGCGCCCACGGGAAGGCGTTCTTCCAGAAGGACGCGCCGAAGGGCATGCCCGACTGGATCCCGCGCTTCCACGTCCAGGTCTCGACGCGCGAGCGGCCGCCGAAGAAGCGCTGGATCGATGCGCCCGTCGTGAACGACGAGGATTCGCTGCTCTGGATGGTGAACATGGGCTGCATCGACATGAACGCCTGGTACTCGCGCACCGACAAGCCCGACCGGCCCGATTTCGTCCTCTTCGACCTCGACCCGTCACCGGACGTGGGGCTCCCGGAGGTCGTGCAGGTCGCGCTGCTCGTGAAGCAGGCGCTCGACGCGCTCGGCCTCGTCGCGTTCCCCAAGACGAGCAGCGCGGACGGGATGCACGTGCTCGTGCCGGTCGAGCGGCGATACACGTACGCCCAGACGCGCGAGTTCTGCGAGATCGTGGCCGGAGCCGTTGCGCGCACGAACCGTGGGCTCGCGACGACCGAGTGGTCGAAGGCCAAGCGCCGCGGGGTCCTCATCGACGCGAACCAGAACGGCGAAGGCAAGACGATCGCGTCGGTCTACTCCGTGCGCCCGCGGCCGGGAGCACCCGTCTCGACGCCGCTCCGCTGGGACGAGGTGGACGAGTCGCTCGATGCGACCGCGTTCACGATGGACGTCGTGCGCGAGCGCGTCCGTCGGCACGGCGATCTCTTCGCGGGCGTCCTCACGACGCGGCAGCGGCTCGAGACTGCGTTGCGCGGACTTCGATGAGAGCTGAGGAGGCTCTCGTTCAAGGCCCGCGCGCGTCCTGCCGATAGCGGACAGAGATGGTGGGGAACTGGTTCCATGCGGCTGCGGACTTCGCCACAACCTGGCTCCCGCTCGCGTTCTTCCTCCTGATCGTCGTGATGGTCTGGCTGCTCTGGAAGACCGTCGGGATGATGCCGCGTACGAGCCCCGCCAACCTGACGCAGGGCTCCAGGTCGGAGACGACGTGGGCCGACGTCGCCGGGGTGGAGGAGGTCCGCGGCGAGCTGATGGAGGTCGTCGAGTTCATGCGCGAGCCGAAGCGCTTCGAGCGGCTCGGTGCGAAGGTCCCGAAGGGCATCCTCCTCTACGGGCCGCCCGGCACCGGCAAGACGCTGCTCGCGAAGGCGGTCGCCCACGAGTCGGGCGCCAACTTCTACAGCGCATCGGCCTCGTCGTTCGTCGAGATGTTCGCCGGCCTCGGGGCCGCGCGCATCCGCAAGCTCTTCATCCAGGCTCGCAAGAACGCGCCCGCGATCGTCTTCATCGACGAGCTCGACGCCGTCGGCGCGCAGCGCTCGGGCCATGGGTTCAACCGCGAGCAGGATCAGACGCTCAACCAGCTGCTCGTCGAGCTCGACGGATTCGACGGCGCCCAGCAGGTCGTCGTCATGGGCGCCTCGAACCGGATCCAGGACCTCGACCAGGCGCTCCTGCGCCCGGGACGCTTCGACCGCCAGCTGCTCGTGCCGCCGCCCGATCTCGCCGGCCGCGAGGCGATTCTCCGGGTGCACACGCGCGGCAAGCCGCTCAAGCTCGACGACGTCGATCTCGGCACCGTTGCGCGGCAGACGTCCGGCCTCACGGGCGCCGAGCTTGCGAACATCTGCAACGAAGCCGCGATCAAGGCCGGCCGCCGGAGCGCGGTGGCGATCGTCCAGGACGACTTCGACTGGGCGCTCGAGCGTGTAGTCGCCGGACTGCAGCAGCGCAAGGTGCTGACCGAGAAGGAGCGGCGCATCCTCGCCTACCACGAGGGCGGCCACGCGCTGATGGCGCACCTCATGGGCTCCGTGATGGAGCTGCAGAAGGTCACTATCGTCGCCCGCGGCAACGCGCTCGGCTACGCGTTCTACCTGCCCGGCGAGGACCGCTACCTCCACACGAAGGAGGAGCTCGTCGACCGGATGGTCGTCGCGCTGGCAGGCCGCGCCGCGGAGGAGGTCGTCTTCGGCCGCGTCACGAACGGCGCCGCCGACGATCTCGAGAAGGTGACCGAGATCGCCCGCGCCATGGTGTTCGAGTGGGGCATGTCCGACTCGGTCTCCTCGCGGACGATGCGCGCCGAGAACTACGCCCTCTCGGAGGCCACGAAGCGCGTGCGTGACGAGGAGCAGGCGCGCTTCACCGACGGCGCGTATCAGGAGGCGATCCGGCTCCTGCGCAAGCACCGCGCACCGCTCGACCGGATCGCCGCTGCATTGCTGGACAAGGAGACGCTCGTGCGCGACGACCTACTCGAGCTCGTCACCGACGTCGAGCCCGAATCGCGCGCGTCCGAGACCGTCGGCGTGCCGCGGGTGGTCGCGAGCAAGCCGTCCGACCAGCTCCCGTAGAGCTAGCCTCCGCCGCCCAGCTGCGAGATGTCGAGCGCGTTCTTCGGCGGGGAGAGCGACACGTTCGCGTTCCAGTCGCCGAAGGTGATCGTCCCCGACTGGTTCTTCTTGCCGCCGACGATCGCCACCGGATAGGACTTGCCGGTCGTGGCGACGTAGAGCTTGCTGTTGTCCGAGGTGTCGCGGATCTGGACGACCTTCCGCCCGTTGTAGGTCTTCGCGCCCTCGTTCACGAGCTTGCCGTGGTGGGTGCTGATGCCGGTGAACAACGCGTTGATGTTCGTCAGCGGAGCGAGCGACTTGAGCTGTCCCTGTGTGGCCGACGCCTTGAGCCACTTGTCGTGCAGGAGCTGTGCGACCGCTGCTCCGGCGAAGTGCTTGTAGAACGCGTCGGTGCCCTGGATGTAGAGCGTGTCGCCGACCCGCACGAGGTTGAACGAGAGCCCGCTGGTCGACATGGAGCCCTTCGCTCCCTTGCCGCCGGCCATCGAAAGGTCGAGCTTGATCGGCGTCCCACCCGAGACGATGCTCCCCGCGACATGAACCGAGCTCGCCTTGGTCGCCGCGGCCTTCGCGTCGGCGAGCACCTGGTTCGCCGGCTTCGAGGCCTCGCCGTTCGACGAAGACTCCTTCCTGCCGCTCCCCCCGCAGCCGGCGAGGAGCACGGCTCCGAGCACGAGTGCGAGGGCCGGAACGCGCATCGTCGGCGGAGTCTTTCAAATACGATCGGCGGGTGGACACGCCTCGCTCGGTTCATCACGTGGGGCTCGCAGTCGACGACCTCGACGGGGCGCTCGACACGTACGAGCGCCTCTTCGGCGCTCGGCTCGAGCACCGCGCCCGCGTCGACGGGCAGGGCGTGGAGGCCGCCTTCATCCGGGTCGGCGAGAGCCGGATCGAGTTGCTCGGCGCGCTCGGGGAGGACACGCCGGTGGGCCGCTTCCTCGCGAAGCGAGGCCCCGGGATGCACCACGTCGCGTACGAGGTCGAGGACATCCGCGCCGCGCTCGTCCACCTCTCGAACGCGGGCGCCGAGCTGATCGACGAGACGCCCAGGCGAGGCATGTTCGGGCTCGAGGTCGCGTTCGTGCATCCTGATTCCGTCCACGGGGTGCTCTCGGAGGTGGTAGCGGTTGGCTGAGGAACGCGTACGGATCGAGATCGGCTTTGCCGGCGGCCAGATCGTCGGCAGCTTCGTCGAGGCGAGCTCGGCGGACGACCTGGAGGCGGCCCTGGGCTCGACCGGCGCCGGCAAGCCGGTCGTCGTGCTCGAGACCGAGGACGGCCCGCTGCACGTGGTCGTCGCTCACGTCGCGTACTACAAGCGAGTCGTCCGGGCCGGCCGCGTCGGCTTCGCGAGTTAGCTCTGGCCGGGTCGCGGGGAAACGAGCAGCGGATGAGTGCACCCGCCGAGCCCCAGTCCGCGCGCGAGTCCACCGAGCACGTACGCGAGCTCGTCGCGCGCGGCCAGCAGGGCGACCGTGACGCGCTCGAGGAGCTGTACCTGATCCACTTCGACCGGATCTACAGCTATCTCCACGTCAGCGTCGGCAACCGGCACGACGCCGAGGACCTCACGACGCAGACGTTCCTCAAGATGCTGGAGAAGATCGGCAGCTTCAGGTGGCAGTCGGCGCCGTTCTCGGCCTGGCTGTTCCGGATCGCCCACAACCTCGCGATGGACCACTTCCGCTCGCGCCGCCGGTGGCAGCCCGAGGAGGAGGTGCCCGAGCCGCCGGGCGACGAGGAGCCGTCGGCCGAGCTCATGGCGATGCGAACCATCGGCCGCGAGTCGATGCTGAAGCTGATCGAGCGCCTCTCGCCCGAGCAGCAGCAGGTGCTCACGCTGAAGTTCGTCTTCAACCTCCCCAATGCGGAGGTCGCCTCGATCCTCGACAAGACCGAGGGCGCGATCAAGTCGCTCCAGCACCGCGCGCTCGTCTCCCTGCAGAAGCAGATCCAGCAGCAGTAGCCTCCGCGCGTGGCGCTTGAGGTCGGGATCGTCGGGCTGCCGAGCTCGGGAAAGACGACGCTGTTTCGCGCGCTCACGCGCGCCGAGACGCACGGCTCCGGGAAGGAGCACGTCGGGATGGCGCAGATCCCCGACGCGCGCCTGGACGCGGTCGCGCAGGTCGTCGGGGCGCGCAAGATCACGCCGGCCGCGGTCAGGGTCGTCGACGTGCCGGGAACGGGGCCGCAGCTGCTCGGCAACCTGCGGCAGGTCGACGCGCTGCTCGTCGTCCTCGACGGCTTCTCGGGCACCCGCGACCCGGCCGACGATCTCGAGACGCTGAAGCTCGAGCTCCTCGTCGCCGACCGCGACCACGTCGAGCGTCGCCTCGAGCGCGTCGCGAAGCAGGCGAAGTCCGGTGACGCGCGGCTCAAGGCGGAGGCGGCCGAGCTCGAGCGGCTCCTCGCGCACCTCGACGCGGGACACACGCTCGCGGAGTGGGAGGGAGAGCTGCCGCCGGAGCTCGACCCGCTCACGACGAAGCCGCTGCTCGAGCTCGTGAACGGCCCGGGCGCGGGGGAAGGCGGCGCGGTCTCCGCAGCCACTGGGATCGACCTTCAACTCGAGGCGGAGCTCGCGGAGCTGTCGCCCGAGGACGCGGCCGAGTTCCGCGGCGGCGGCGAGTCGGCGCTCGCCGAGGTGGTGCGGAGGCTCGCGGAGACGCTCGACCTGATCACGTTCTTCACCGCCGGCGAGAAGGAGACGCGTGCCTGGACCCTCCGGCGCGGCGAGTCCGCCCTGGATGCGGCGGAGACGATTCACTCCGACATCGCACGCGGCTTCATCCGCTGCGAGGTCGTGCGCTGGGACGACCTCGTCGCGGCGGGCGGCCACGCCGAGGCCGCGCGTGCGGGCAAGCAGCGGCTCGAGGGGAAGACCTACGTCGTCGAGGACGGCGACGTCCTGAACGTGCGCTTCAACGTGTAGGCGCCGGCGGGTCGTACGCCCACGATCTCGCACACCTCGAGCCGCTGCGGCACGTGGGCGTAGTACCGGCTCGTGCTCGACTCGGTGCGTGAGCCGCGCACTACGCTCGGAGGATGACGCGCGTCGTCTTCGTGGGGCCGCACGGTGCTCTGGCCGCAGCGCTTCACGGCGGCGTGTTCGCCGGGCCGGCTCCCGCCGAGGCGGTGGTCGAGGCGATCGAGGAGCTCGACGCTCCCTTCCCGGCCCGGGTCGACGCGACCGCGCCGGACGACCGAGTGGTCGACACCGGTGATTGGAACCTGCCCGACCCGGTGGGGCTCTGCCTCGAGGAGGTGCGCGAGCTGCGGGCCGTGATCGAGCAGCGGGCGGCTAGCCTCCCGCGGTGATCAGGACGACGCCGACGAGGGCGACGACCACGCCGAGGTCCTGGCTGCGCTGCACGCGCTCGCCGAGGACGAACCGCGCGAGCAGCACCGTCACGACCGGATAGAGCGACGCGAGCACCGAGACGACGCTCAGCAGTCCGCGTGACGACGCGGCGGCGAAGAACGCGTTCCCGGCCGTGTCGAGCAGCCCGACCGCTGCAAGCCCGAGCCAGTGGGGGCGCAGCCCGCCCGGCCACGAGCGCCGGAGAAGCACGACGCTCCAGACGAGCGTGACGGACGTGCAGCGGAACAGGAACGCAGGCCACAGCCAGTCGTGCTGCGCGGCGGTGTGCATCGGGACGTAGTACGCGCCGAAGCAGAGCATCGCCAGCACCGCCCAGCCGACGCCTGCCGCGAGCTGCCGTCGCTCCGCCTCCAGCTCGACCGAGGCGGCGACGCTCCCACCGACGGCCGCGATGAAGCCCATCGCCTGGAGCCCGTCGATGTGGTCGCCCGAGACGGCGACGCCCCAGATCACCGGGATCCCGACGGCGACGGCGGCGATCGGGGCCACCACGCTCATCGCGCCCCCGGCGAGGCCGCGGTAGAACGCGAACAGGCCGACGGTGCCGAACACCGCCGAGAGCGCCGACCAGGCAACCTCGTCGCCCGGGATCCCGCTGCCTCGCACGACCACGGCGAGGCCGAGCGCGGCGAGCCCGAACGGCTGCGACACGGCGAGGACGGTCAGCGTCGGGAGAACGCGTGCCTTGAGGCCGCCCAGGAAGTCGCCGAGGCCCCAGGTGAGACTGGCGCCGAGCGCCAGCAGCGCGGAGCCCAAGCTAGCCGGGCACCGGACGCGTCGCGGCGACGGCGTCGAGCTGGTTCGCGTGGTAGAGCACCGCCGCCTCGGCGGTGCGGGCCGCGCGGGCGTCGTGGTGGCAGGCGACGGCGTGGAGCAGCTCCGCCGGCGCGCCGAGGCTCTCGAGCACCCGCAGCCCGAGATGGACATGGCCGAGCAGCCGGCCCTCGTCGGTCGGCGCGAAGACGGGCGGCCGGCCGAGCTCGCGCGTCCGGCCGATGTCGTGGACGAGCGCGGCGGCGAGCAGCAGATCGGCCCGCAGGCGCGGATGGATCTGGCACAGCTCCCGGCACAGCGTCGCCACCCCGACCGTGTGCTCGAGGAGCCCGCCGGCGTAGGAGTGGTGCCCGTCGGGCGTCGCGGGATACGCGCGCAGCGGTGTCTCGGCGAGCGCCCTGGAGACGACGGAGCGCAGCGCCTCGTCGTGGACCTCGGCGACGAGGAACTCGATGAAGCCCTCGAGCTCGTCCGCATCCCTGCGGAGACCGGGAGCGAGCCCGGCGGGGTCGATCCCCTCCGCCGGCTCGAGCGTGCGCACCTCGACCTGGAGCTCGTTGCGGAACCGCTCCACCCTGCCGAGGACTCGGATCGCGTCGCCCGTCTCGAACCGCCCGTCGAGCATGTCGACGTCGTTCCAGACGCGCGCGCCGATCCGGCCGCTCGGGTCGACGAGCTCGAGCGCGAGGTAGGTCGAGCCGTTCCGCGTGCGCAGCCGCTCCTTGCGTGCGACCGCGTAGACGCCTTCCACGGTGCGGTTCTCCTCCAGCTCTGCGATCGTCGTCACGAGAGAGAGTTTCGCATGGCCGGGTAACGGGGACCGAGGGCTGGATGGCGGTTGCCCTGCGCCAGAGCAAGCGGTTCGCAGCGTCCAGCCCCGTCACCCGCTACTGGCTCGCCAACTGCGTGGGCTTCTCCCTCGCGGGCGGCGGCCGGGGCACGGTCGAGCGGATCCTGGCGGACGACGATCCGCACGACCCCTCGGTCCTCGAGGTGCGGACGGGCCGCCGCCGCGTCCGGCGCGTCCCGACGTCGGCGGTGATCGCCGTCGTCCCACAGGAGAAGCTCATCGTCGTCGACCGGCACCGCCGCATCAGCCCGGATCGCCGCCGGGAGATGACCCTGCGGCTCCGCTGGACAGCCCGCGTTCTGCGCCGCGGTCTCGTCATCGGCTTCGGGATCTCGATGGCTGTCGCGGCCGAGCTGAGCCGGTTGAGCCGGCTCGCCTGGAGCACGGGCTCTCCCGCGGTGACGCGAACGGGCAGGCGCGGCGGGGCGGAGGCGGCGCGGTTGGTACGGTCAGTGCCGTGGCAGTCGTACGGCCGTTCCGCGCGCTCCGCTACAACCCGGCTGTCGCGGGGCCGCTCGACTCCCTCGTCGCGCCCCCGTACGACGTCATCGGGCCGGAGCAGCGGGAAGAGCTCCTCGGACGAAGCCCGTACAACGTCGTCCACCTGACGCTGCCCGACTCGGAGGAGGAGGCGGCCGCGAGCCTGGCGGACTGGCGTCAGCGCGGCGTGCTCGTGTGCGACGAGGCGCCGTCGTGCTGGTGGCTCGCGCAGGACTACGTCGGCCCCGACGGCATCGCCCGTCGCCGCGAGGGCCTCGTCGCGTCGCTCCGCGCCGAGCCGTACGAGACTCGCGTCGTCCTGCCGCACGAGCGAACCCACACCGGCCCTAAGGAGGGTCGCCTGCGCCTCTTGCGCGCGACCCGCACGCAGCTCGAGCCGCTGTTCTTCCTCTGGGACGGGACGATCGAGGTCGACGGCCTCGGCGAGCCGGACCTCGCCAGCGGCGGCGACAGTCTCTGGAGGCTCGGAGCCGAGTTCTGCGAGGCGCTCGCGGACGAGCTGGCCGACGCCCAGCTCCTCATCGCCGACGGCCACCACCGCTACGAGACGGCGCTCGCGCTCGGGGAGGAGACGTGGCTGCTCGCGGTCATCGTCCCGACCGGCCAGGAAGGGCTGACGATCTTCCCGACGCATCGCGTGGCGCAGAGCGCGGGCAGCGCCTCGGGAACGCCGATCGACCCGCCCGGCGGCGAGCTGCCGGGGCCGGTGCTGTACCGCGGCGGCGGCTACGAGCTGCTCGACGGCGGCGGTCTCGACTCGGAGGTCGTCGAGCGGGCGGAGCCGGCCGGCGTCACGTACACACCGAGCCGCGAGGAAGCGATCGCGACGGTCGACCGCGGCGAGGCGGAGGCCGCCTTTCTCCTGCGCCCCACGCGGATCGACGACGTCTGGGCCGTTGCGCGCCGCGGCGACGTGATGCCCCAGAAGAGCACGTTCTTCTATCCGAAGCTCACCTCCGGCCTCCTCATGCTCCCGCTTGACAGCGGCGTTGGCTCGACGGAGCCGCCCAGGAGCGGAGGCGGCGGCTTCGCCGGCGCCGGAGCGGGGGAGTGACCGACTGGCTCGACCTGTGCCGCGCCGCGGTCGCCGACGTCGAGGCCGTGCTCGAGCGGCTGCCGACGCGGGCCGAGCGCGAGCCCGTCGTCGGCGCTGGCGAGGGAGGCGACGAGACGACCGCGATCGACCGCGCTGCGGAGGAAGTGGTGCTTCCACATTTCGCGGAGCTCGGGAAGGTCGTCTCGGAAGAGATCGGCATCGTCGAGGGTGGCTCGACCGTCGTGGTGGTCGATCCGATCGACGGCTCGCTCAACGCGAAGCGCGGTATCCCATTCTTCTCCGTCTCGATCGCGGTCGCACAGGGGGAGACGATGGGCGACGTCGTCTTCGGCTTCGTGCACGACTTCGGCACCGGCGAGGAGTGGACGGCGCGGCGAGGCGAAGGAGCCTGGCTGAACGGCGAGCCGCTCGGCACGGTGCGGCCCAAGGAGGAGATCGAGATCCTCTCCTTCGAGGCGACGCGTACCTCGCTCGTCGCCCAGGAGGCGCCGAAGGTCGCCGACCTCGCGTACCGGCTGCGGATCATGGGCTCGCTTGCCCTCTCGCTCTGCCACCTCGCCGCCGGGCGCGTCGACGCGGTCTGTTCGCTCAAGGCCGCTCGCTCCGTCGACATCGCCGCGGCTCAGCTCCTCTGCCGCGAGCTCGGGCTCGCGATCGACCTCTTCGACGTCGAGGAGCCGTTCGACGCCGCACCGCTCGACCTCGGGCAGCGTTCGCGGGTGGCCGCAGCGGGGAGTACGGCGCTGTGTGCGCAAATCGCCGACGCCCTGTCCGCGTAGGGCTCTCGGGTTGGAACTACGCCCACTGGCGCGGCGGGGTCTTCTACCCGCCGCGCCTACCCGCCTCCCGCTGGCTCGAGTTCTACGCGGAGCGGTTCGACACGGTCGAGGTGAACTCGACCTTCTACCGCCTCCCACGCCGCGACGCCGTCGCGCGCTGGGTGGAGCAGACACCCGACGGCTTCCTCTTCGCGGTCAAGGCGTCGCGCTATCTCACGCACGTCAAGCGGCTGCGCGACCTCGGTCCGGGGCTCGAGCGGTTCCTCGAACGCATCGAGCCGCTGCTGGAATCGCCGAAGCTCGGGCCGCTGCTCTGGCAGCTGCCGCCGACCTTCCGCCGTGACGACGACCGGCTGGCCGGGGCCCTCGCACGACTGCCGCACGGTCTCCGGCACTGCGTCGAGTTCCGCCATCCCTCCTGGTTCACCGACGAGACGTACGCGCTCCTTCGCGAGCACCGGGTCGCGCTGGCGATCGGCGACCGGCCGCAGGTCAACTCCTTCCAGACGTGGGAGCTGACGGCCGACTGGACGTACGTCCGCTTCCACGCCGGCACCCGCGGGCGGCGGGGCAACTACAGCGACTCGGAGCTCTGGGAGTGGGCGGAGCGGCTGCGCGCCTGGAGCCGCACGCGCGAGGTGTTCGCCTACTTCAACAACGACTGGGAGGGATTCGCGCCGCGCAACGCCGCGGTGCTCAGCGAACGCGTGCGGTCGGCCGTGAGCTCGCAGTCCGGGCGCCGGCTGCGTTCCTCGCCGTGACGCGAAGGCGCAGGCGGTGTCCCGAGTCCTGGCGTGAGACGCGGTACTTCGCGTGAGTCGCGTTCCTGATCGGCACGCAGCCGGCGCCGCTCCGGGAACAGCGCAACCACTGATACCGGAACGCGGTCGGAGACCACCGCCAGCCGCCGCGAGCCGCCGCGAGGCGCCTTCCGACCGTGGCCCTGCCGGAGATCCGGGGTGCCCTGATCGCCGTGGGCGCCACGGTGACGAGCTTGCCGGCCGAGGCGACGTAGGGGGACGGCCCGTTCACGTTCCGAGCGCTGACCGTCGAGCGCACGGTCGCCGAGCGGTCCAGCGCGGTCAGCGTGTACGTCGAGCCGGTCGCTCCGGAGATGTCGACGCAGCTCTTGCCCGACCGCGAGCAGCGCTGCCACTGGTACGAGTAGCCGGTTGCCGCCCCGTTCCACCCGCCCGCCGACGACGTGAGCTTCTTGTTCACGGCGGCTGTTCCCCTCAGCGCCGGCCGATGGGTGTTGCCCGGCGTGGGGAGCCAGTAGATCGCGTACATCGTGTTCGTGTGCATGACCTGGCCCGTGTGGTAGGCGAGCGGGCCGCTCCCGTTCGACGGCGGCGAGGAAGTCCCGCCGAGCCTCGGCGCACAACCGCCGTCGGCGTTGCTGTACTCCTCCTGCAGCGAGTAGTCGTGCCCGTTGATCACCTGGTTGTACGGCTGCCCGTTCGCCGCGACTCCGAGCTCGGCGCCGTAGTAGTAGGCGCAGAGATCGCCGATCTCGTAGTTCACTCCGCTGAACGCGTACCACGCATCGCCGAACGGATCGGTGATCGCCTCGGTGTGCTCGTGACTGATGGTGTTGATCGTCGTGTCGGCGTCCGGGTCGTTCGGGAAGCCGAAGCCGGTGCCCACTTGATCGGCCGGGCCGCCGCCGCACCCGCCGACCGGTCCTTCATAGGGCTCGGCGGCGTAGATGACCTGCTCACCACTCGGGTCGGAGAAGGCGCTGTGGTAGGCGCAGAACGCGTTCGACGAGCAGCTGCCGCCGAGACTGTCGGCGCAGATTCCGACTCCGGCAGGCGTCATGAGGAAGAACAGGTTGGTGGGGCCCCCGTGCCAGCCCGTCGCCGTCAGGACGGCTTGGATCTCGCCCTGGACCTGCTGGTCGGTCAGGCAGACCCGATCGAGGCCGTCGGTGCAGCCGTCTGCCGGGAGTGGGTCCTTGTCGACGTACGCCCCGCCGAACGTCGACCGGTACTGCACCGCGCCGGAGCCGTCGGAGTACTGCGTCGCGACGGAATAGACGTTGGAGCTGGTGCCGCTCGCCGCCTGGACGTCCGTGAAGTACCGGTTGATCAAGCTCACGTAGCTCGCGTCGAACGTCATGGGGCCGGGGCTCGAGGCCGCGTGCAGCTTCGCGCTCGAACGCGGAACTGCGCCGAGGACGGACGCAGGCGTCCCCGCTGTTGCGCTACCGATCGACGTGCCGGCGGCCAGCACCAGCGCCGCGAGCACGAGAGGCTTCATCAAAGGCGAGGCACCTACCCCGAGACTAGCTATGGCGTGAGCCCGGCACCAGCCTCGTGGGACGAGACGACGCCGAATGAGCCCCGGCCGCGTTCGTCGCCGTGACGCGGAGACGCAGGCGATGGCCGGCGTCCTTCCGCGCGACGCGGTACGTCGCGTGCGTCGCCTTCTTGATCGGGGCGCAGCGGCCGCCGTGGGCCGAGCACCGCAGCCACTGGTAGCCGTACGTCACCGGAGCCCAACTCCACGTGCCTCGGCGGGCCGAGAGCCGGTGCCCCACCTTCGCCTTGCCCGAGATCCGCGGAGCCTTCGTCGCCCTCGGCAGAGCCACGATCTCGCCGGAGACGGCGGAGGCGGCGCTCGCGGTTCCCGCGACGTTCGTCGCCGTGACGACCGACCTCAGCACGTGGCCGGCGTCGGCGGCGACGAGCGAGTAGCTGGCGCTGACGGCACCCGCGATCGGGACACAGTCGCTCCCGCTCGCGGCGCAACGCTGCCACTGGTACGCGAACGATGCGGTCGTGTTCCAGGAGCCGCTGGTGGTGGAGAGGCTCTTCCCGACAGCCG
>DASSZE010000048.1:0-22713 GCA_035713675.1 Gaiellaceae bacterium
TCCGATCCGCTAGCCGTGCTCGCCGCACTGAACGACGCGCTCACGACGGCGGCCTCAGCGGCCGGGGGCACCAGTTCAGGAGGATTCAGTCTCGGATCGATCCTCGGCGGCCTCCAACTCAGCCACGCGCAGGACGGCTCCGCACTCGTAGTCTCGACGTCTCAACAAGCAGTCGACGCATTCACCGGAGACGGCCCGAAGCTCTCCGGCGACGCAACCTTCCAAGACGCCCAACAGGCCTCGAACATGCCAGACCAGACCACAGGGTTCGCCTATGTCGACCTCAAGGACGCACTGCCACTAGTGCAAGGGCTGGCGGCACTGGCGGGCAACTCGTCGACCATCGCCCCCGACCTCGGCGCGCTCCACACCTTGACGGCCTACGGCTCGGGGACGAGCGACGGAGTCGAACGGTTCACCGTGTTTCTGGAAGTGCAGTGACCGATCGACGTAATCACGACTTCGTGCAGCGAGCCGATTTCGGCGTGACCCCCAGCCCTGTGGCGACTGGCGCGCTTTCGGTGCCTAAACAAAAGGCCCGCTTTGCGGGCCTTTCTCCTCCGATGGGCGGTACTGGGCTCGAACCAGTGACCCCCAGCTTGTCGAGCTGGTGCTCTCCCAACTGAGCTAACCGCCCGGGTCGCGGGCAGTGTACCGCCCGCCCGCATCGGCCGAGGGTCAGCGGATCGTGAGGAGCGAGCGGCCGCCGGCGCGCTTCTTCTCGTACATCGCGGCGTCGGCACGCTCCATCGTGTCGCCGATCCGCGTCTCGTCGTCGCGCATCTCGGCGGTGCCGATCGAGACGCCGATCGTGAGCGGGCCGTCGCGGGTCGGGATCGGGTTCGCGGCCAGCCATCGCTGAATCCGGGCGGCGACCTCCAGTGCCTCCTCCTCGGCCGTCTCCGGCAGGACGACGAGGAACTCGTCGCCGCCGAAGCGGGCGCACAGGTCATACCGGCGCAGCTCGGCCCGGAAGGCCGACGCGACGGCCACGATCGCGGCGTCACCCTCGAGATGGCCGAAGCGGGTGTTGATCTCGCGCAGGTCGTCGAGGTCGCAGACGAGCACCGTGAGCGGATGGCCGAGTCGCCGCGACCGGGCGAACTCGTTGCGCGCCGGCTGGTCGATGCCGCGGGAGTTGAGCAGGCCCGTCTTGTGGTCGGTGAACGCCTGCTCCCGCAGCGTCGGCAGCGCGAGCGCGCGCTGGATCAGCACGAGCGGCAGGGCGGCCACGACGGCGAGCGCCCACGAGTGCAGGAGCGCGAAGGCGATGCCGACTCCGACCGCCGCGACGACGCCGTCCTGGATCAGGGCGTCGACGGTGAAGAGCCCGCTCGCCGAGAGGTCGTGGCCGCGGGCGAGCCGCAGCATCCGGGCGAGCAGCGCGTGGTTCACGAGGACGAAGGTGGCGGCCGCGACGGAGGCGACGAGCACGTCCGAGGTCTTGGCCGACACGCCGACGTGCATTCCGTCCGTTCCCAGGGCGGCGCGCACCGACCAGGCCGCGAGCCCGCTCAGGACGACGTTCGCGATGTTGAAGCTCTCGACGTACCACGGGTAGCGCTGGCGCAGCCACTCCGGCACGTGCTGCAGGACGCAGACCACGACCACGAGCTCCGGCGGGAGGAGCAGCGCGGCGGCGACCGAGAACGCGAGCCCCGTGTGGAAGACCTGGTTGCCCGGCGTGTGGGTGGCGAACACCTGGGCGAGCGCGCCGCCGGCGAGGACGGCGATGAAGACCTCCCAGCGGACGTGCGTCTCGGGCGCGGCCGAGGTGGCCACCGTCGCGACGGCCGCCGCCGCAATCGCGCCGTAGAGAAACGTGCGTGCGGCTTCGGGGAGCCCGGCGGCCTGGACGCCGTGCCGGGCACGCTCGGAGTACACCGCGGCGCTCACGCCGCCGCCTCCCTTAGCGGCATGAGCCTGCCGATCCGCCTCATGGCGATCGCCCGCTCGAGGGCGTCGACGCACTTCTCGCAGAAGTCCGTGCCGCGCCCGCGCCGGATCTCGGCGAGCGCGTCCTCCCAGCTCATCTCGTCGCGGTAGAGGCGCTTCGTCGTCATCGCGTCGAGGGAGTCGGCGACGTGGATGATCCGCGCCGCGACGGGGATCTCCTCGCCCATGAGGCCGTCGGGATAGCCGCGCCCGTCGGGCCGTTCGTGGTGGTGGCGGATGCCCGGGACGACGTCGTCGAGATAGCCGAGCCGCTCGATGATCCGCGCGCCCTCCTCCGGATGGCTGCGCATGACGATCCACTCGGACGCCGTCAGCGGGCCTTCCTTGAGGAGCACTTCGTCGGGGACCGCGATCTTCCCGATGTCGTGCAGGAGCGCAGCCTGGTCTACGCCGACGAGCTCGCTGCCCTCGAGCCCGAGCTCGCGGGCGATTTCGACGGCGAAGGCGGCCACGCGGCGGGAGTGGCCGGCCGTGTACGTGTCGCGCGCGTCGACCGTGGCCGACAGCGCCTCGAGGGCCGCCGTCGAACGCTGGATCACCGCGCGGTGCGCGTCCTCGAGCGAGGCGTTCTGGCGGCCGATCGTCTCGCCCGCCTCCTCGAGCCGGAGCACGGCGCGCTGCGTGAAGTAGATGAGGAACAGCGGCGCGAGCGAGAGGGCGGCCAGCGGGAGGCTGCGCGTCCAGAAGTCCGCGAGCGGCACGGCCATCAGCGCGAGGACGAGCTCGATCGTCGCGTCCTCACCGTCCAGCAGGCCGGTGCGGCGCGGCGAGAGCCCGCGGCCGTAGTACAGCATCGGCATCAGGACGAGCCGGTTCGTGACCACGAAGACGACGGCGGCGAGCGCGCCGCCTGCAGCTTCACGACCGGCCGTTCCCGGGAAGCCGACGGCCAGCGCCGCCCCCCACGCCGCGATGCCGGCAACGACGTAGTTCGCGATGTTGAACGTCTGGATGTACCAGGGGTAGCGCTGCTTGAGCCAGTCGGGCAGGCAGTGGACGACGACGAGCAGGATCATCAGCTCGGGCGGCAGCAGGAGCGCGCCCGCGACGATGAACAGGATCGCCGGATGGAAGACGCGGCGGCGGTTGAGGTGGAACGAGAGCAGCTGCGAGGCCGAGGCCATCGAGGCGAGAGCAGCGAAGCGCAGCCAGTCGGCGTCGGCGGTGTATGCGATCGCGAACGCGATCCCGAGCGCCGCGGGAACCACGACGGCCGACCAGTAGAGCCAGGCCGCGAGGTTGAGCGGGCCGATCCGGGTACCGCGCAGCCGCAGCGGCCGCGCGGGAGCCTCGACGGCGGCGGTGCTCACGGCCCCGCCGTCGCGAGGGGCGCACTGGGCAATGCGCAAGAAATCCGGGTTCCGGAAGCGAAGGCCGCACGATGGCCGGCGCCGGCGACCACGAGCACCGCAAGCGGACGGCAACCCTGCAAGGTGGGGAATGGCCGCAGATACCGCATGTTCAGGCCGGAACGTAGGAGCGGGCGGCAGGTCCGGCCTCCCTCGTTAGCGGTAGGACCGAGCGAGTTCACTCGTTCAAGGGAACCCTTCGTACAACGAAGTAATTAGCCCGTGTTCTAGAAGATCTCGGGGCACCAGGGAAGCGGCCGGTACGCGAAGAGCGCGTCCGCGCGTTCAATCCCTCCCCGGCGCAACTCCTCCACCCGCAGCGCTTCGCGAAGCTGGGCGAACGACACCGCGCCGAGGTAGGCGGAGCCGAGCGCGCCGACGTCGAGCGAGAGGTCCGGCTCGGCGTCGGTTCGCCCGCACGAGCCGCCCTCGAGCCGCCAGCGCCCGTGGTTCCAGTCGCAGATCGCGTCGCGCACTTCGAGCACGAGCGCGCCTCCCTCGCCGTACGTGCGGCCGGCGAGCGCCGCGGGCAGGTCGACGAGCCGCACCCAGAGGGCGTCGGCCAGCCGGTAGCCGATGCGGCGTGGCGTGGCGAGGAGCAGGAAGAGCGGGTGGTCCGGCGGCACGAGCGACGTCTCCACCGTCGCCATCCAGTCGACGTCGAGCACGAAGCGCCAGATCGCAGCCGTCGCCTGCGGCGTGGCGCCGAACGCCTCGCGGAGCACGAGCCGTGACGTGGCCGAGCCGCCCTCGAAGGCGAAGTGCGTGCGGTAGATCGCGTACGCCTGCGGCTCACCGTCGAGCTCGAGCACGACGAAGCGCCGGGGCGCGCTCGACTCGTCCTCGGGCAGGCGCAGGTGGCGGTCGTCCCACCACTCCGTGCTGCGCGACATCATCCCCGGCCGCTCGCTGCGGACCGCGTCGTAGATCGGCGGGAACAGCTGCCGAGCCTCCTCGGGCGTGACGAACCGAGCCGTCCCGGCCCTCTCGAGCGGCGCGGCGAAGGCGTCCCATTCGTGCGGCACCCGCAGCTCGCCGGCCCACGAGGCGATCCCATAGCCGAAACGGCCGTAGATCGTCTCCTCCGACGCCCACAGCGCCGCGATCGGCTCGCCGCGCCCGTGGACGTCGCGCAGCTGCGCGTCCATCATCGAGCGCAGGACGCCGCGGCGGCGGTGCGTCGGGTGGACGCCGACCGCCGTCACTCCCGCACACGGCAGCGAGCCGCCGGGCACGGAAAGCTCGAACGGGAAGGCGCCGGCACCGCCGACGATCGCGCCGTCCTCGAAGGCGGCATGCATCCGCTCGTGCGGAAGCGTGCGGGAGAAGCGCTCGAGGAACTCCTCTCCGGGCGGCGGGTTGAAGTACTGGCCGATCGCGCCGATGGCGCGGCCATACTCCTCCTGGTCGGCGCAGGCGCGGACGTCGAACACAGCGACGAAGCTACCTGGTAGGAGGGCTTGGCAACAGTGGCTGTGCCGCAGGACCGCGCTGAGCGCCGCGACTCCTCGCTTCGCTCGTCGGCCGGCTTAGCCGGCTGCTGCGTCCTCGGTCGCCCCGATAGCAGACGGCTATCGACGCTCCCTGCGTCCTTGCCTCGCGACGCCCATCGCACCCCTGCGACGAGCACCGTTCCCAAGCCCTCCTACAGCTTCTCGAGCGGCGCGTAGTCGAGCATCAGCTTGCGCTCGCTGCCGTCGTCCGCGAAGCGGACGGTGATGAGGCCGCCGGGCTCGATCCGGGTGACGACGCCGTCGCCGAGCGTCGAGTGGCGGACGGAATCGCCGGTCGAGAGATCCGGCACGTCCTCGCGCGGCGCGATCGAGCTCTGCCGCGGCGCGCCGTAGCCCGACCACGACGCCGGCCTCAGCCGCTCGCGCTCGACGTGCTGCTCCGGCACCTCGTCGAGGAAGCGCGACGGCAGGTTGTGGCTGCGGCCGCCGTAGAGCATCCGCGAGCTCGCGTGCAACAGTGTCAGCCGCTCCTGCGCCCGCGTCATCCCGACGTAGCAGAGCCGGCGCTCCTCCTCGACTCCCTGCTCCTCGATCGAGCGCGAGTGCGGGAAGATCCCCTCCTCCATGCCGATCAGGTAGACGGCGCGGAACTCGAGGCCCTTCGCGTTGTGCAGCGTCATGAGCGTGACGAGCGAGCCGTCGCCGCGGATCGCGTCCTGGTCGGAGTAGAGCGAGACCTCCTGCAGGAACGCGGAGAGCGTCGCGTCCTGCGTCTGCTCGCGCCACTCGCGCGCGACCGACACGAGCTCCTGGAGGTTCTCGATGCGGCCCTGCGCCTCGATCGTCCGCTCGGCCTCGAGCGACTCCAGGTAGCCGCTGCGCGCGAGCACCTCCTCGATCAGCTCGGGGACGTCGAACTCCTGCGCAGCGGACATGAGCGACTCGATCGTCGCGCGGAAGGCCTTGAGCGCCTTCTGCGGCGCGGCACCGACGCCGGCCATCTCCGCCTCCGCGGTCGCCTCCCAGAGCGAGATCTCGCGCTGATCGGCCCACGTCTGCAGGCGCGCGAGCGACGAGTCGCCGATGCCGCGACGAGGACGGTTGGCGATGCGGAGGAGCGAGACCGCGTCGTATGGGTTGTCGAGCACCTGGAGGTAGGCGATGAGGTCCTTGACCTCTGCCCGCTCGTAGAAGCGCGGGCCGCCGATCACCTGGTACGCGATCCCCTGGCGCACGAGCACGTCCTCGAGCACGCGGCTCTGCGCGTTCGTCCGGTAGAAGACCGCGATCTCGCTGCCGGAGAAGCCCTCCTCGACGAGCAGCGCGATCTCGGCGGCGGCGTAGCGCGCCTCGGCGTGCTCGTCCTCGACCTCGACGACGCGCACCGGCTCGCCCTCGCCGAGCTCCGACCAGAGGTTCTTCTCCTTGCGCTCGCGGTTGTGGCGGATGACGCCGTTGGCGGCGTCGAGGATGTTCTGGGTCGAGCGGTAGTTCTGCTCCAGCGCGATCGTGTACGCGCCGGCGAAGTCGTGCTCGAACTCGAGCACGTTGCGGATGTCCGCCCCGCGGAAGGCGTAGATGCTCTGGTCCGGGTCGCCGACGGCGAACACGTTGCGGTGCTTCTCGGCGAGGAGCTGGAGCAGGCGATACTGCGCGTGGTTCGTGTCCTGGTACTCGTCCACGAGGATGTAGCGGAAGGCCTCCTGCCACCGCTCGCGCGCCTCGGGGAAACGCTCGAGGACGTCGACAGTGAGAAAGAGCATGTCGTCGAAGTCGACGGCGTTCGAGGCGAAGAGCCGCTTCTGGTAGAGGTCGTAGACCTCGGCGACGGTCTGGTCGTAGAAGCTCGCGACGCGCTCGGCGTACTCGTCCGGGCCGACGAGCGTGTTCTTCGCGTTCGAGATCTGGGAGTGGATGCCGCGCGGGGTGAAGCGCTTCGGGTCACGCTCGAGCTCCTCGAGGCAGCGCTTGACGAGGCGGATCTGGTCGGCCTGGTCGTAGATCGTGAAGGTCGAGCGGTAGCCGAGCCGCTGCGCCTCGCGCCGCAGGATCCGGCCGCACGCGGCGTGGAACGTCATCACCCAGGCGGCGCGCGCGGGCGGGCCGACGAGGTCGGTGACGCGGTCGCGCATCTCCGCCGCCGCCTTGTTCGTGAACGTGATCGCGAGGATCTCGGGCGGCTTCACGCCGACCGCACCGAGCAGGTGCGCAATGCGGCGCGTGAGGACGCGCGTCTTCCCGGAGCCGGCCCCGGCGACGACGAGCACGGGCCCTTCGGTGTGGAGAACGGCCTCGCGCTGCGCCGGGTTGAGGTCGGTGAAGTACGTCTCGGGCGTCGTCGCGGCCATCGGCCGATCGTAGCGACGCTCTTCGCCGGCACCCGACTACCTATCTCGGCGGGACGCGACCGGTGCCTTGGCACCGGTCGCGTCCGCTCGGTCGAGATCGAACTCTTCGTCAGGCGACTCGTCCTACGAGTGGAAGAACGTGAACGACGAGAACACGTCGTAGTAGCCCTCGGGCACCTCGATCTCGGATGCGATGCCGTTCTGCGGATACGCCTGACTCGAGCCGCAATCGAGCGACCCGCCGATCCCGAGCGTCACCCCCGACGCCGACGTCCCCAGCGTCGCCACTCCACCGTTGTTGTCGGTGCCGTCACCGTACTCGCAGAAGGACTCCGGGCCTCCACTGTTGTAGTCCTCCCGGTACAGCAAGAGGCGCGGATACATCGTCACGCCACTCTCGGTCGCATACGCCTGTACCGACACTTCACACGGCGCGTTCGCCGTCGAACAGGTGAACCGGAACGTGCCGCCGGCCGAATCACCGACCGGCGAGCCGATCGTCGTCGAGTACGTAGCCCACGGAGTGGGCGAACCCGTACCGCGTTGCACGAGCACCTGTGCGATCCCGTAGCTCGGCGCCCACGCCGGACCCTGCTGGCCCGGGTCCCCCTTGTCACCCTTCGGCCCCTGCGCGCCCTGGTCGCCCTTCGGGCCTGCGGGACCCGCCGGCCCGGCCGGTCCCGTGGCACCTCGCAGGTCGTGCTTCGCGCCCTTGCTCAGGTCGACGCCGCCGATCGAGCCGTTCTTGATGTCGGCTCCGGTCAGCGAGCCGTCCCTCACCTGCGACGAGGACGTGATGACGTACCGCTTCCCCGCCCAGGCTCCGCCCGCGACGGCAAGTGCCAGCGCGACTACGCCCAGCGCAAGCATCGTCCGCTTCATTCGATCGTTACCCCCCAACTCCAGGCCCCTCTGTGCAAGGTGCGGTGGCCGGAGCTGGCCTGGAAGTCGACTCCACCCCGCAGCGGGCTCCTTCTAATTCGCAATACGAACTACTGGAGCGGCCGAACTATAACCGCCCTCTTCGGACTACGCCTTGGCGGCGCGGATCTCGACCTTGCCCGCGCGGACGCGCGCCTCGTAGCGCGGCTGCGGATAGACGGCCGGGCCGCCCTCGACCTCGCCGGTGCAGAGGTCGAAGCGCGAGCCGTGCCACGGACAGACGACCGTGTCGCCGTCGCGTTCGCCCTTGTCCAGCGGGCCGCCGAGATGGGAGCAGGTCGCCGCGATCGCGCAGACCTCCCCGCTCTCCTGCGACCGGGAGACGACGACGGACTCCCCCGCGAGCTCGACGCCGACGAGCTTGCCGCCGGCGAGCTCGGACTCCTCGCAGACCGGCGCGTAGCGGTCGCGCGGGCTCTCGAATGCGGTGCGGTTGACGCGGACGCCGAGCCCGAACGAGAGGTGGCCGCCGAGGTGCGCGGAGAAGAGCGCCCCGGCGTATGCGACGCCCGACAGCATCCGGCCGAGACCACGGTGGCCGTCGCGCCGGGCGACGAGGGAGGCGACGTTGAGCGCGAGCCCCATCGTGTTGACCAGCGCGTGCACCGTCCCGAGCCGGCGGGAGTCGCCCTTGAGGTGGCTCCAGTCGTTGAGGCCGGTGAGGGCCGTCGGCACGGCGCCGAGGACCCCGACCGCGAGCGCACCGTCGGCCGAGCGCGAGCCGACGAGGTCGAGAGCGAAGGCGGCAGACCACGCCCCGAGCGGCACGTCGGTCAGCGCCGGATGGAGCGGATTGCCGAGCCAGACGCCGTCGAGGACGTCGCGCACCGGCTGAGGGACCGCCTGCACCGCCTCCTGCACCGGCTCGCTCAAGGGGTCGAGCGGCTCGGCGAGATCGGCGAGCTGCTTCGCGAGTCGGAGATTCGCCACGAACGCTTTCGTCCCCGCGGCGCCCGTGCTGAAAACGCCGTCCTGCCGATACGCGACGATCCGGCGGTGGAGATGGGCACCGCGCGCTTCGAGACCTTCAGCGACGGCGTGTTCGCGATCGCCGCGACGCTGCTCATCCTCGAGCTGTCCGCGACCCCTGGCGCCGACCTCGGCCACGAGCTCCTCCACCTCTGGCCGTCGTACCTCGCCTACGTCACGAGCTTCCTCACGATCGGGATCATCTGGATGAACCACCACCACACGGTCTCGCTGCTCGGTCGCACGGACCGGACGATGCAGTTCCTCAACATCCTGCTCCTCCTCACGATCGCGTTCCTGCCGTTCCCGACGAAGCTCGTCGCGCAGAACCTCGGCTCGGACGGCGAGCAGGCCGCGGCGCTCGTGTACGCCGCGACGTTCGTCCTCATGGCCGCGCTGCATCTCGTCTGGTGGCGGTACGCCCGCACCGATCGCCGCCTCGTGGCCGACGAGACACCCGACTCGGCGCTCCGCGCCGTCGACCGCGCCTACCTGCCCGGCGTGCCGATGTACGGAACGGTCTTCGTCGTGGCGTTCTTCAGCCCGCTCGCCGCTGTGTTCATCACCTTCGCGATCGCGGCGTTCTATCTACCCTCCGCCGCGCTGTTCGATCGCTGAGTCGAGCCAGGTGGACGCCTCCGCGAGCGCCGCGACATCGCGCGACTTGAGCACGACCTCCACGGTGAAGCCGCCGCCGCCGAAGCTCGGGTAGGAACCGACGAGGACGCCGGGCCAGCGCGCGGCGGCCTCCGCGAGCGCCGACGCGATGACGCTCTCGTACGTGGGGTAGACGCGCCGCCACGACTCGATCGGGCTGCCGCGGCGGAACTCCTCCTCGATCGACGCGAACATCGCCTCCATCTCCGACGGGAGACCCGGCAGCACGTAGACGTTCTCGACCGCGAAGCCAGGCGCGCCGCCGAGCGGATTCGCGAGCGGCCGGCTGCCGCGCGGGAGCCGCGCCCAGCGCGCCGCGTACTCGGGATCGCGGGTGAAGCGGGCGCGCAGGTCGGCGGCCACCTCCGGCACCTCCTCCTGCGCCACGCCGAACGCGGCGGCGATCGCCTCGCGTGTCAGGTCGTCGGGCGTGCCGCCGAGGCCGCCCGTCACGAGAAGGAAGTCGACGTGCGGCGCCTCGGCCCGGACGAGCGCCGCAACGGCGTCGATCTCGTCCGGCACTGCCGCGGCCAGGCGCACCTCGACGCCGAGCGGCGCGAGCCGGCGCGCGAGCCAGGACGCGTTCGTGTTCGCCACGTCGCCCGAGACGAGCTCGTTCCCGATCGTGAGGATCGCGGCGGTTGCCATCACAGCTCGATCGTACGGCTCGGCGCGAAGGCCTCCAGGAAGCGGCGGTCGTGGGTGACGAGCACGACGGTGCCGTCGTAGGCGGCGAGTGCCCGCTCGAGCTCCTCGATCGCCTCGACGTCGAGGTGGTTCGTCGGCTCGTCGAGGACGAGGCAGTTGACGCCGCGCGCGGTCAGGAGCGCGAGGCCCGCACGGGTGCGCTCGCCGGGCGAGAGCGACTCGGCGGGACGCAGGACGTCGTCGGCGCCGAGGCCGAACTTCGCGAGCAGCGTGCGGGACGTCTCCTCGTCGAAGTCGCGGAAGATCTCGAGCAGCGTCTGCGATCCGGAGAGCGCGGCGCGATCCTGCTCGAGCTCGCCGAGGACGACGCCGGGACCGAGCCGGCGTGTGCCGGAGGCCAGAGGCAGGGGGCCGAGCAGCGCTTCGAGGAGCGTCGTCTTGCCGCTGCCGTTCGCGCCGGCGATCGCGAGGTGGTCGCCCCAGGTCACCTCGAGGTCGAGCGGTCCCAGACGGAACTCTCCGCGCTCGACGACGGCGTCCTCGAGCCGCACGACGACGTCGCCGCTGCGCGAGGCGGGCGAGAGCTCGAGCCTCAGCTCCCACGGCTCGTACGGCTTCTCGACCGTCTCGACGCGCGCGAGCTTGGCGCCGTACGTCCGCTTCACGTCCTTCGACTTCTTCTTCTTCCGCCCCTGGCCGTAGCCGCGCCTCTCCCACTCCGCCATGCGGCGCTGCTGCTCCTCGATGCGGCGACGCTCGGCGACCGAGGACTCCCAACGCCGGTAGTGACGCTCGCGCGCCCGCTCGCGTTCGGCCTCGTAGTCGCTCCAGCCGCCGCTGTACTCCTTCGTGCCGCGCGTCCATTCGTCGAGCTCGACGATGCGCGTCACGACGCGATCGAGGAAGGCGCGGTCGTGCGAGACGACGACGACCGAGCCGGGATGCGCCGCGAGTGAGCGCTCGAGCCAGGCGAGGCCCGCGAAGTCGAGGTCGTTCGTCGGCTCGTCGAGCAGCAGCACGTCGAAGCCGCCGCGGATCAGCTCGGCGAGCGCGGTCCGCGCCTCCTCCCCGCCCGAGCGCTCGGAACGTGCGTGGCGCTCCTGGGCGAGGTAGCCGACCGCGAGCGACGGCGGCGTGCGGCGGATCCGTCCGGCGTCCGGCTCCTCGAGCCCCGCGAGCAGGCGCAGCAGGGTCGACTTGCCCGCGCCGTTCGGCCCGACGAGCCCGATCCGCGCGCGCGGCGGCACGACGAGATCGACGTCCGCGAGGACGACTTCGGCCCCGTACGACTTCGAGACTCCGGCTGCGACCAGCGAGCCGGCCTGGCGAGACATGCGCAACGACCTCCGACAAGGTGCGCAAGCAACAGACTGCTACTTGCAGGAACAGGGTCCGGATGAGACGTGTCAGTTGCGCATAGAGCGGCGCCGCGCGCCGGCCGGCACTCTACCGGCCGTCCGCAAGTGACAGTCTGTTACCAGGAACGACAGTCCGGACGAGGCGAGGTCTAGCGACTGCGCACCGGGAGGACGAAAACGCCTGCCTCGTCCTCGACCACGCGCACGTTCGCACCGTAGTGCGCGGCGACGTTCGGCGCCGAGAGCACCTCCGCCGCCGTTCCTTCCGCGACGACCGAGCCGCCGTCGAGCAGGACGAGCCGCTCGGCGTACTGGCCCGCGAGCGTGAGGTCGTGCATCGTCGTCACGACCGTCAGACCGTCGCGGCGCAGCGTGTCCACGAGCTCGAGCACGAGCTGCTGGCGGCCGAGATCGAGCGCCGTCGTCGGCTCGTCGAGCAACAGCACGGGAGCCTCCTGGGCGAGCGCGCGGGCGAGCACCGCGCGCTGGAGCTCGCCTCCGCTGAGCGAGCCGAGCGGCCGCTCCGCGAACTGCTCGAGCTCGAGCCGCCGCAGCGCGTGCGTCGCGGCCTCGCGGTCGCGGCGGCCCTCGCCGCCGAGGTACGAGATGTGCGGGGTACGGCCGAGCAGGACGTACTCCGCGACCGTCAGCGCCGCCGGCGTCTCGGGCTTCTGCGGGACGAAGGCGACCAGTCGCGCGAGCGCGCGGCGGCCGAGCCTGCGCCCGTCGGCCCCGTCGAGCAGCACCTCGCCGTCGTACGGGACGAGCCCGGCGAGCGCGCGCAGCGCCGACGTCTTCCCCGCACCGTTCGGGCCTATGAGGGCCGTCCAACCTCCTGACTCCGCGCGCAGCGAGAGCTCACGCACGGCGGCGACCGGTCCGAACCGCACCCAGAGATCACGCGTCTCGATCACCCGCCGCCCCTCGAGGTGCGGAGCACGACCGCGAAGAACGGCGCGCCGAAGAACGCGGTGACGACGCCGATCGGCAGCTCAGCGGGCGAGAGCACCGTGCGCGCAAGCACGTCCGCGAGGACGAGGAAGCCGGCGCCGGCAAGCAGCGAGAGCGGGACGACCGCGCGGTAGCTCGTCGAGACCAGGAGGCGGATCGTGTGCGGGACGATGATCCCGACGAAGGCGATCAGCCCGCTCACCGCGACCGCCGCCGCGGTACCGAGCGTCGCCGCCACGACGATCGCCAACCGCGCGCGACCCACGTCGATGCCGAGGCTCGACGCCTCGTCGTCTCCAAGGCTGAGCACGTCGAGCACGCGGCGGTGCAGGACGAGCACGAGCGTGCTGACGGCGATGTAGGGCGTGCAGATCGCGACGTCGCTCCAGGTCGCGGTCGAGAACCCGCCCAGCAGCCACGAGTAGACGTTCTGCAGGACGTCGGTGTGCCGCTGCTGCACGAAGGTCTGCACCGCCGCGGTGAAGGTCGCGACGGTGACGCCGGCGAGGACGAGCGCACCGGACGTGTGCACCGCGCCCGCCGAGCGGCCGAGCGCGTACGTGACGACGACCGCGGCGATTGCTCCGCCGAACGCCGCGAGCGGCACCGTCCAGTGGGTTCCCGCCGCGGAGGCCGACGCGTAGACGATCGCGAGCGTCGCGCCGAGGCCGGCGCCCCCGGCGACGCCGAGCAGGTACGGGTCGGCGAGCGGGTTCCGGAAGACGCCCTGGTACGAAGCGCCGGCGACCGCGAGCATCCCGCCGACGAGCGCCGCGAGCGCCACGCGCGGCGCGCGCAGCTGCCACAGCACCGCGCGATCGACCGCGTCGAGCGGCTGATGCACGTGGAGGAAGGGGACGTACGAGAGCGCCGAGCGGAGAATCGCGCTCGGAGCGATGTGCACCGGGCCGACCGCGAGGCCGACCGCGAGCGCCACGACCAGGAACGCAACCGTGACGAGGCCGGCGCGGAGGCCGACGCCGCGAGCCTCCACCCGCGGCGTCACCTCCACCGGTCCGGCTGCGGTGGCCGTCGTCAGCCCTTCCGCGCGATCCGTGCGACGGCCTGCGCGAACTGCACGATCCGCGGCCCCCAGCGCGAGGCGACGTCGTCGTCGACGCCGACGACCCGCCCGTGCTGCACCGCGGAGATCGTGCTCCAGCCGGGCCTCGCGCCGACCGTCGCGGCGGTCTGCCGGCAGCACTTCGTGTCGGCGAGGACGACGATCTGCGGATTCTGGGCGATGATGTACTCGGCCGAGAGCTGCGGGTAGCCGCCGCTCGCCCCCGTGTCCGCGGCGTCCGCGATGTTCTTGAAGCCGAAGAGCCTGTAGACGCTGCCGATGAACGTCTTCGACGTGGCCGAGTAGTACGTCGGGTCGAGCTCGTGGTAGACGCGCAGATGGCGCCGCGACCTCGGCACGCTCCGGATGATCGCGGCGAGGTGCGTCTGCATCGAATGGACGACGGCCTTCGCTCCGCGCGTGTGGCCGGTGAGGCGGCCGAGCCCGAGGATCTCCCTGTACGCCTGCGGGAGGTCGTTCGCGGCCGGCACCATGACCGTCCTGATCCCGAGCTTCCGGAGTTGCGACGCGAAGTTGCCGGGGTTGAACGAAATGAGGACGAGGTCGGGGTGGTAGTTCGCGATCGCCTCGGTGTTGGGGGTGTAGCCGGAGAGCTTCGTCCGGGGCGCGCGCCGCGGGTAGTTCGAATCCTCGTCGACCGCGACGACGTGCTTGCCGGCGCCGATGGCGAACAGATCCTCGGTGATCGTCGGCGACAGCGAGACGATCCGTTGCGGGTAGCGGTGGGTGGTGCGCGTGCCCTGGTGCGCGGCGGCCGAGAGGGAGACGACCGCCAACGAGACGGCAACGGCCGCGGCGAGAGCCGCAAGGGCGGCGAGAGTACTGCGAAGCACGAATCCTCCTTCCGCGAGGGGTTCGGGTGTCGCGGCGGGCGGCAGGTCTTCTGACTCGGGGCTCCCTCCTCCGCCGCCTTCCCAGGTCTGCGACCCAGTGGCGTCGTGGCGGAAGAGCGTCTCCCCTTACAGCGGCGGGACCGTCCCGGGCTTGCACCGGAGTTCCCTCACCGCTCGCCGGTTTGTGGCGGGAATCTAGCATCGCCTCACGTGGCCGGCAGCCCCGCCTATGCGCTCGACCTCGACGGCGTGCTCGCCGACACGCGGCCGCTCTGGGACGCATGGCTCGAGGACGCGGCGCGGCGGGCGCGCGTGGAGCTCGATGTGCCGCAGGACCGCGAGGTCGCGGCGGCGGTGCTGGACGAGGCGCTCGGGGACTGGCGGCCGTTGCTGGCACGCTTCGCCGCCGACCGGGCGCCGCTCTTCGTCAGACCCCGGGCGGACACGAATGCGGCGCTGCGCCGGCTCTCCGCGGGCGGCGCGCGGATCGGAGTCTTCTCCGATGCGCCGCAGGAGCTGGCCGAGATCGCGCTCGCCCATGCGGGCGCCGCACGCCAGGTCGACGTCGTGGGGACGCTCGCCGAGGTTCAGGCGGCACTCGGCGGCGAGGTCGTCGTCGTGGGGTCGCGCGAGGAGCTGGCGGGATTACGATGAGCACGTGGAGCACGATCTCTCAGACCGGCGCTTCGACCTGATCCTCGAGCGGCTCGACCGCATCGCGGACGAGCTCGCGAAGACGAACAAGCGCCTCGACAACGACGAGAACTTCGTCCGGATCACCCGCGAGCTCGCGACGCTGAACGAGTCGCTGCAGGCGCTCGCCTACGCCGCCCTGGGCCAGCAGGCACCGCAAGTCCGCCGCCGCCGCTCCGCCTAGAGCCGCCCGATCCGACACACGTCCAGTGCGGCCACGTCCCGGTGCCAGGCACGCGGCCATGTCCGCAAGGGAGGAGCCGGTCGATGGCGACATGTCGCTCAGTCAGCTTCGACGAAGCGGCGGAGTCCCTGGATCTGCTCAGCTCGCTTCGTGCCGAACTCGCCGAGGACGTCGCCCGCATCGACGAAACCGAACGTGTCCGAGACCCGCACCGTGGTTCCGTAGCTGCTCCAGCTCCAGTCCTCGGGCCGGTCGACCAGGCCGGCGGCGACCGGATTCCGCGCGACGTACCGATAGGCCTCGAGCACGACTGCCGGAGATTCTTTTCGCCTCGACCAGTAGCGGCCGCGGACGAGGTAGCCGGCTCGCACGTGTCGGGCGTTGAACCGCCGGGAATAGCCGCCGACGAGCCTGTGCATCCCGGACGCGAGCGAGCCGTCCGGCGTCTCCACGATGGCATGCCAGTGCGTCGATAGGAGGCAGACAGCCACGCACCGCCACCGGTACCGCGAGACGGTCGAAACGAAGAGCCGCAGCCAGATCGCGCGGTCGAGGTCGTCGTGAAAGTACAGCGCCGACCCGGCTGCGCTCACGCCGACGTGCTGGATACCCGGAGCAAGGTCACGCGGGGCACGAGGCATTGCTCCAGCGTCGAGCAAGGACCGCTCCTCCGCAAGGTGGCCGGAACGGCCACCTGCCTTCCGGGACATGGCTCGGTGCCCGGCACCGGGACGTGGCTCCTGCGGACCTGTCGGTCTGCAGCGAGGAGCTACGGCAGGCGCCAGATGTCGAGGACGCCCGAGGTGTCGTGTGAGTTCGCGTCGCCTTCGGGCAGCGCGACCCGGCCGTCGGTGACGATCGGGCTGTTCCAGTGGCCGCCGCCCGCGGTCAGCGTCGTGACGAGCTTCCCGCTCGGGAGTCGGTAGACCCGCAGGCCGCCGCCCGGGTCGTAGACCCACAGAAGCCCGCCGGCGACGATCGGGCTCGTGCCGGCGTTGCCGAACCTCCACACCGAATGAAGACGCCCACCCCGCAGCGACCACGCCTGCGTCGCGCCGCCGTCGGCGGCGATCAGCCACACACGCTTGCCGCTCCGCCAGACCGCGGGCGCCGTGAAGAGATCGGAGCCGGACGGCGTCGAGACGATCTGCAACTCGCGGCCGAGATGCGGACGAGTGCCGCGCAGGCGCGCAAGCGAGAGCAGCCGGATGTGCCCGTCCTTGCCGCCCTGCGCCACGAGTCTCGACGTGAGATAGACGGGCGAGGTGGAACCCACGTCGGTGTCGCTCGCATTCAGCTGCTGCGTGTTCGTCGGCGTGTAGTTGCCGACCAGCTTCAGCCTCGGAGACAGCACGAGCACCGCGTCGCCCCAGTTCGTCCGGCCGTTCCACGGGCCATTGCCGGTGGCCACGAGCACGTTTCCGGTGCCCGGAACGACGACGGCGCCGGCGCGGCCCCAGATCGCCGAGTCGCTCGCCGGACACCTCGACGGCACGAGGAGCCCGTGCCGATTCGAGCAGAGCGAGTTCCAGACGTGGAGCAGCCGGCCGCCCGGAGAGACGACCACCACGTGGCCCTGGTACGGAGGCGCGTCGCCGACGTAGCCGCCGGTCGTCGCGATCACGTGCCCGGTGGCGTAGTTCAGCGACGACGCGATCTTCTCCCGCGATGGGAGCTTCGTGATCCGGACGCGCCACGCGGCGTGGCCGTCCGCGACCGAGAGCTTCTGGATCCTTCCGTCCGGCGAGGCCGCGTAGATCCACCGGCGGCTCGGATCGGCGACCGGCGTGGCCGTCGTGATCTGCGCCGAGCCGGCCCAGCCCGAGTAGCCGGGCGGCGTCCAGCGCCAGAGGATCTGGCCACTCGCGGCGTCGATCGCTAGCGTGATCCCGTAGGTCGTCGTGACGAAGAACGCGTCGTGCGCGGCTCCTTCGATCGTGACGCCGTGGAGGTAGATCGCGGAGGAGTCGACCGTGCCGGGCAGCCGCACCTGCTGGCGGCGCAGGGAGCCCACGTCGGCCGCCGTGATCCCGGTCGGGAAAGGATCGTCGCTGCTGCGGCGCGCATCCCAGCCGAAGCGGGTCCAGTCGTGGCTCGAGGTCGCGATCGTCTTGCGTGCGCCGGCGACTCCGCCGGTCGCCCCGCCGCCGCACGCGGCGAGCAGGACCCCGAAGACGACGAGCAGAGCTAGCGACGCAGCAAGACGCGCCGTAACTCGTCCTCTTTACCCGACTCGAGAATGGCGAGCACCTGATCTCCGGCTTCGAGGACGGTCGAGCCGACGGCGATCTCGGCCCGGCCTTCTCGCATGACGGAGATGAGCCGGGAGCCCTCGGGCAGGGAGAGCGCCTCGACGCTCCGTCCCGCGGACGGCGAGTCGCCGTCGATCTGCACCTCGACGATCTCGAGGTTCTCGCCGCGCAGCTCGAGCAGGTGGATCAGGTCGTGCTCCGGCACCTCGTGCTCGACGAGCGCCATCACGCTGGAGGTCGCGCAGATGGTCGGCGAGATCCCGAGCAGGTCGAAATGCGGCTGGTTGCGCGGGTCGTTGACGCGGGCGATCACCTTCGGGACGCCGTACTTCTCGCGCGCGATCTGGCCGATGATCATGTTGTCCTCGTCGTCGCCGGTGAGGGCGAGCACGACGTCGGGCGGCCGCGCGATTCCGGCGCGCTCGAGGACGTAGAGCTCGGTCGCGTCGCCGCGCTGCACCTGGTGCTCGAACTCGTCCTCGAGCGCCTCGAAGCGGTCGCGCTTCTGCTCGATCAGCGTCACCTCGTTCCCGAGGCGGAGCAGGGAGCGCGTGACGTTCGCACCGATCTTGCCGCCGCCGGCGACGATGACGTACATCAGCCGGCGACCTCTTCCGCGGCGGGCGGAGCGGTCGGGATCGCGCACGAGCGCGCCGCCTCCAGCAGACGGTCGATCGCGACGCTCGTCGGGCAGACCGTGTCGAGCCCGCGCTCGGCGTAGAACTTCGCGCGCGCCGGGTCGAGGACACGGACGACGACGCAGCGGACGTCGAAGCGCTTCTGCGCGACCTGGCCGATGATGATGTTCGTGTTGTCGCCGTCCGTCGCGACGACGACCGCGTCGGCATCCTCGATGCCGGCCGAGCGGAGGAGATCGGCGTCCATGCCGTGCCCGACGATGAACGAGCCCGGCCAGTTCTCGCCGAGTCGCCCGAGCGCGTCCTCGTTCTCGTCGACCACGGTCACGTCCCAGCCCTCCTGGTGGAGCTGGAGCGCGATCGACGAGCCCACGCGGCCGCAGCCGATGATCAGAGCGTTCAGCATCGGATGAGCGTAGCTCGCTAGGCCTCTTCGAGCACTCCCTGAGGGAACGCGACGACGAGCACCTCGGCGGGCGCCTTGCGCAGGACGTAGTCCACCGTCGGCGAGAAGAACCGTGACTGCCGGCGCCATTTCGGAGCCGAGCCGAGCACGATCAGGTCGGCGCCGGTCTCCTCAGTGGCCCTGACGATCGCATCGCCGATCGACCGGGCGCGGATCGAGCGCCCCTCGACCGTGACGCCGTGCTCGGAGCCGAGCACGGCGGCCTCGGCGAGGGAGGCGGCAGCGCGTTCCTCCTCGTCGGCGAGCTCGGCGTCGAGCGGCTGGTCGAGTGGCACGCGGATCACGTGGAGCGCGACCACCGCCGCGCCCCGCTCCTGCGCGAGCTTGACCGCGGTCGCCACCATCTCCTCGCCGATCTCGCCGAGCTTCATCGGCACGAGGATCTTCGAGAATTCCGCCTGCGGGAGCTGCTCCGCCGTCGTCGGCTCGACGTGCTCGAGCAGGCCCGTGCCGCGCCGACGGCGCACCATGAGGTAGACGCCTACGCCCAGCGCGAGCCAGATCGGGCCGCCGTAGCGGGCGCCGATGTGGGTCTCCATCGCCGCGATGAAGATCGCCGTCGTGCACAGCGCGCCGATCACGCTCGGCAGCGGGACGTCCGCGCCGCGAACGTGGATCGAGAGCGGCACGCGGAAGGGACGCTCGACCGCCGGCTTCGTGATGCGGAGGCGGATCACCGCGAGCTGCGCGGCCGTGAACGCGACGAGGACGCCGAAGCTGAACAGGCTGGCCAGGAAGCCGACGGGGTTGGTCGTGAACTCGGTCGAGAGCAGGAGCACCATCGAGATCAGCGCGGCCGCGACGACCGCCTCCGGCGAGTGCATGCTGCGGCGGCTGAGCCGGCCGAACCCGCGCGGGAGCTGGCCGTGCTCCCCCAGCGAGTACGCGAGCCGCCCGAAGCCGGAATTCGACGTGGCTGCGGCGGTGAGCAGGACGAGCGCGCCGGTCAGCCCGACGTAGACGCGGAGCACGTGTTCGACCCAGTACGCGACGTGCGGCCCGAGCGCATAGACGATCCCCATGATCGGCGCGCGCTGCCACGTCGTCCCGAGCTCCGTCGTCCCGTGCGCCGCCGGATACGCGGAAAGCCCGACGAGCGCGATCAGCACCGTCACGATCACGACGAGGCCGATCCCGGAGAAGAGGCTCCGCGGCAGGTCGCGGCCCGGCGTCCGCATCTCCTCGGCGAAGTTCGCGACCGTCTCGAGCCCCGTGTACGCGAGGAACGCGAGCGGGAGCGCGAACGCGACCTGGTGCCACGTGGGCTGCGTTCCCAGCGAGATGCTGTGGCCGAGGACACTCGGCGAGAAGAGGAACGCGAAGCCGAGGGCGACGAGCAGGAGCTGCGTCACGAGGTCGAGCAGCGGCACGGCGAGGCTGTACGAGTACAGCCGGGTCTTCACGAGCAGCCGCACGACGGCGATCCCGACGATGACGACGCAGCCGACGATCACGTCCCCCGGGCGCTGCGCGATCGAGTGCACCCCGATCGCGAGCCCGAGATAGTGCGGGAAGAACAGCGCCGAGAGCGCGATCACGATCAGGTAGTCGAGGAAGAGCGCCCAGCCCGTGAGGAAGCCGGCGAAGTCGTTGAACGCGACGCGCACGAAGGTCGCCGCGCCGCCGGTCTCCCCGATCGTCGTCGTGCCCTCCGCGTACGACAGCGTCACGATCAGGAAGAGCACGCCGACGAGGGCGAGCACCGCGGGCGTGAGGCCGAGGGCGTGCAGGGCCACGATCCCGAGCGCGAAGTAGATCGAGGAGGCGACCTCCCCGTACGCGACGGACGCGAGGGCCGGCGCGTCGAGCACCCGCTGCATCCGCGGCAATTTCCGGGCCATTGAGCCGCGAGCCTACCGCCGCCGAGCCAGGTACAGGCGGCCGGCGCCCAGCCCGACGAAGAGCAGGCCGAGGACGTACCCGACCGTGCCTCCGCCCACCGCGGCCGTCTCGGCGAGCAGCGCGATGCCGAGCCCGATCGCGATCACGCCGAAGACGATGACCGACCTCTTGTAGAAGTCGTTCATGCCGCGCGTTCGCGCGGCGTCGTGACCATGACCCGGCACGGCGCGTGGCGGAGGACGAAGTCGACGGCGTCGCCGAAGATCTGGCGGCGACCCCGCTGCAGCCGCACGCGGCGTGGGCCGGCCATGACGATGATCTCGGAGTTGCGCCGGATCGCCTCGTCGACGATCGCACGGCCGATGTTCCGGGTGCGGGCGATCCGGCCCACGACGCGCACGCCGTACGACTCGCCGATCGCACGCGCCTCGTCGAGCTGCTCGTTCGCCTCGTGCACCTCCTCCGGCAGCTCCGCGTCGAGCGGCTGCTCGAGCGGGACCTCGATCGCCGTGAGGGCGACGATCGACGCGCGACGCTCGGCGGCGAGCCGGCAGGCGACGTCCATCGCCTCGTCCGAGGGATAACCGGGCGCGATCGGCACGAGGATGCTGCGGAACTCGAGCACCGCCGCGGGCCCGAACTCGACCGGCGCGCGGATCGTCTCGCTGAGCGGCTCGTGCACGATCCGCCGGCGGTAGAGGACGTAGAAGGCGAAGCCGATCGCGAGCCAGCCGAGCCCCGCGTAGCGGATCGACGGCGTCTGGATCACGATCACGAGCCACGAGAGCCCGGTGCCGAGCCCGCCCACGATCGCGAAGAGCGGCCAGCTGATGCCGCGTATCCGGAGGTTGGGCCTCGCGTGGTAGGCGACCTCGCCGCGGTCGCGGTCCTTCCGCCTGAGCCGGATGATCGAGGCGTGGGCGACGGTGAACGAGAAGGTCGCCCCGAAGGAGTAGATCGCGCCGAGGAACGCCGTCTGGCCCGAGAGCGTGAGCAGGACCGGGATCGCGCCGGCGAAGAAGACGAGCGCCAGCCACGGCGTCTTGAAGCGCGGGTGGATCTTGCGGAAGACGAGCGGCAGCTGCCGGTAGCTCGACATCGCGTACGTGATCCGCGAGGCGCCGATCACGCCGGCGTTCGCGCCGATGAAGAGGATCGTCGAGGCGAGGATCCCGAGATAGACGCGCAGGACGCTCTCGATGGTCGAGCTGATGCCCAGGTTGTTGACGAGCCCGAGCACCGGGTCGTTCTGGTAGCCGTGCTGGCCCTGGAACGTCTCCGTCGGCTTGAGCCCCAGCAGGGTCTTGTAGCCGTCGTGCGCCGTGTGGACGACCGGCATGGCCGAGAGCGCGATCCACGGCAGCGTGAAGTAGATGGCGAAGACCGCGATCGCTACCAAGAGCACCGCGCGTGGCACGGTGCGCAGCGGGTCGCGCGCCTCCTCCGACAGGTTCGAGACGGTCTCGATGCCGGTGTAGGCGAGCATCGCGATCGGGATGGAGAGGGCGAACCGGCTCCAGGTCGGCGCGACGCCGAGGTGGACGTTCGCGACCAGGACGTGCGGCGAGAAGACGAGGACGAAGCCGAGCAGCACGAGCAGCAGCTGCGTCGCGAAGTCCGTGACCGCGAGGACGATGTTGACCTTGGCCGACTCCTGAACGCCGACGATGTTGAGGATCACGAGCGCGACGATCACCGCGACGCCGCCGACGATGTCCCACGGGTTCTGGCGGAGCGGCGACCAGAAGACCGAGAGGTAGTGCGGCACGAAGAACGCCGAGACCGCGATCGTCGCGATGTAGTTGAGCATCTGCGCCCACGCGGCCTCGAACGAGAGCGTCTCGTTGAAGGCGTGGCGGGCGAAGCTCGACGAGCCGCCCGCCTCCGGATAGCGCACCGTCCCCTCGGTGTACGTCGCTGCCGTGCACGCGAAGATGAGCCCCGCGATGATGAAGACGATCGGCGTCAGGCCGAGCGCGTAGACCGCTACGACGCCGAGCGCGTAGTAGATCGACGAGCCGACGTTGCCGTACGCGGTTGCGAAGAGGGCGTTCGTTCCCAGGACGCGCTCGAGCTGCTGAGCCTGGCG
>DASSZE010000049.1:0-14953 GCA_035713675.1 Gaiellaceae bacterium
GCCGTCGGCCTTGCCGACGGCGCTTCCAACCCCGAGCGCGACCTCGGCCAGACGGCGGCGGGCGTCCGCGTCGCTCATGAGCGTCCTGGTCACGATCGGCCGGACGTCTCCGAGCCCGTCGAGGTCCTCGGCGTCGGCCTCGTCGACGACGAGCGCGTCGACGAGCCCCTTGTAACACTTAGCCACAAAGTGGGGTGAGGTGCCCCCCGCGAGGCGACGCAGCATGCGGTCGGCGGGGCCCTTCACCGCGCGGCCGCCGATCAGCGGGCTGACGGCGACGCACGGCACCCGGCGCCGCGCGAGCGCGTCGCGCAGCTCTCGCACGGCGAGGATCGGGCCGAGCGAGACGTACGGATTGCTCGGCGCGAGCAGGATCAGGTCGGCGCCGGCGAGCGTCTCGAGCGTCCCCGGCGCGGGTCGCGCCTGCTCCTCACCCTCGAAGCGCACCGCGTCCACCTCGTCGCGGTGGCCGCGCGCCACGAACCACTCCTGGAAGGGGAACGTCCCGGCCGGCGTCTCGAGCCACGTCCTGAGCCGGTCGTCGGTGGCCGGGAGCAGCCGCGCCTCGACGCCGAGCGCCTCCGCGAGCCGGCCGGTCACGGCCGACAACGGCTCGCCGGCGCGCAACGCCTGCGTCCGCACGAGGTGGAGGCCGAGGTCGAGGTCGCCGAGCGCGAACCAGTCCTCGCCGCCGAGCGCGCCGACGGTCTCGAGCGCGCGCCAGGTCTCTCCGCTGCGTCCCCAGCCGCGCCGTTCGTCGGCGAGGCCGGCGAGGGCGTACAGGATCGAGTCGAGATCGGGCGAGACGTGGAGGCCGAGCACCTCGACGTCGTCGCCGACGTTGCCGATCACGCTCGTCGCCGCGGCGCCGGCGACCGCGACCACTCCGCGGACGAAGCGCGCGCCGCCGACTCCCCCCGACAGGACGGCGACGTTCAGGCTGCGCTCCCCTCGAGCTCCGCGAGGCACGCCTGCGTGCGCGGGCCGACCCGGAGGCCCAGCCGCGTCAGATCGTCCATCGTGTCCACGTCGTCAGCGAGATTCGGCACCGCGACGGACACCGAGTCGAGCCCGAGCGAGGCGGCATGCTCCCGGAAGCAGTCGGCGCTGCTCGGCCCGTAGAGCGGCGCGAAGACCTCGGGCGCCGAAAGGCTGAGCGCGTTCGTCGTGCCGTCGAGCGCTTCGACGAGCGCGAGCGAGCCGGCGGGCGTCGCGGCGAGAAGCGAGCGGAGGTCGTGCGGCACGACGCACGGGACGTCGGCGTTGACGACGAGGATGCCGCCGGGCCCGAGCCCGTCGAGCGCCGCCTGGACGGCCGCGCCCTGGCCTCCGCCCGGATCGGCGACGGCCTCGGCTCCTGCCTCGACCGCGGCCGACGTGGCGTCCTCGTCCGGCGTCACGACGCGTGTGCGGCCGACCACGACGGCTGCCGCGAGGACGTCGCAGAACATCGCCTGGCCGAGCGCCCTGCGCACGCGGCGCGAGTCGTGCAGCCGTGTCTTCCCCTCCGGGCCTGCGAACGGGATCACGACGGTCACCATGAGGGGACACTAGCCCCGTGGACAACGCCGAGATCGCAGGCACGCTCGACGCGTACGCCGCCCTGCTCGACCTCGCGGGCGCAGCGCACTGGAGCGTGCGCGCGTACCGTCGCGCCGCAGACCTGATCCGTGCGACGCCCGCGCCCGTGGAGGAGCTCGTCCGCCGCGGCCGGGCGCGCGAGCTGCGCGGGATCGGCCCCGGCATCGAGCGCCGGCTGCGCGAGCTCGTCGAGACGGGGAGAATCGCCGAGCTCGCGGAGCTCGAGCGCGAGGTCGAGCCCGAGCTCGTGGCGCTCGGCCGCTATCTCGGGATCGGCCCGCAGCGGCTCGTCGCGATCGGCCGTGCGCTCGGCATCCGCACCGTCGACGAACTGCGTGCCGCGGCGGAGGCGGGCCGGCTGCGGAATGCACCGGGGATCGGGCCCGTCACCGAGGCCACGGTGCTCGAGGCGCTGTCCCGCGAGCCGCAGCCCGCACGGCGGGGGCTGACTCGCAACCGGGCGCTCGCGATCGCGGAGGCGATCGCGGCGCCGCTCGACGCGGTTCCTGCCGGCGAGCTGCGGCGCGGCTGCGAGCTCGTGCACCGGCTCGTGCTCGTCTCGCAGAAGCCGGATGCACTGGAGCGATTCGTCGGGCGGGCGGAGGTCGTGGCCGTCCTCGAGCACGACGAGCGGCACGCGATCGGCGTCACGGTGGAGGGGATCCCCGTCGAGCTGGTCGCTGCGAGTCCCGACCGCTTCGGGACGGAGCTCGTACGCGCGACCGGCTCCGATGCCTACGTCGAGGCGCTCGGGCCCCTGCCGGACGCGCCGACGGAGGAGGCGGTCTACGAGCGGCTCGGCATCGTCCGGCTGCCGCCCGAGCTGCGCGAGGCGCCGTTCCACGGCGACCCGCCTGAGCTCGTCGAGGAAGCCGACATCCGTGGCGACCTCCACTGCCACACGACGTGGTCCGACGGCAAGGCCTCCGTCCTCGAGATGGCCGTCGCCGCCCGCGACCGCGGCTACGAGTACCTCGCGATCTGCGACCACACGCCCAACGTGCGCGTAGTCCCGGGCCTGGACGCCGACGCCCTGCGGCGGCAGGCGGAGGAGATCGCGGCCGCGAACGAGGAGCTCGCACCGTTCCGCGTCCTGCGCGGCACCGAGTGCGACATCCGCGCGGACGGCGCCCTCGACCTGCCCGACGACGTCCTCGCCGAGCTCGAATGGGTGCAGCTCTCGCTCCACGCGGGCCAGCGCCTGCCGCAGGCGGAGCTGACGGCACGCGTGACCGAGGCGATGCGGCATCCCGCCGTCCGCTGCCTCAGCCACCCGCGCGGGCGGATCCTCAACCACCGGCCGCAGAACGCGCTCGACCTCGAGCGGACGATCGAGGTCGCGCTCGAGACGGGCGTGGCGCTCGAGACAAACGGCCTCCCGGATCGGCTCGACCTGAGCGACGTGGAGGTGAGGCTCGCCGTCGAAGCCGGCGTCCCGGTCGTCTGCTCCACCGACGCGCACTCGGTGCAGGGGCTCGGCAACATGCGGCTCGCGGTGACGACGGCGCGCCGTGGATGGGCGACGGCGGCCGACGTCCTGAACACGCGGCCGCTCGCGGAGATACTCCGCCGATGAGGATCGCCGCGACGCAGAAACTCCCCGGCCCGGCGTGGAGCGAGCTCCCCGAGGTCGAGCTCCTCGAGAGGTGGCCGCCGAAGGAGCCCCTGGCCGAGGTCGACGCGCTCGTCGCGGTCGTCGCCCGGGTCGGTCACGCCGAGCTCGACCTCCTCCCCGACCTGCGGCTGGTCGCGAACTACGGGGTCGGCTACGACACCGTGGACGTCGCCGCCTGCCGGGAGCGAGGGATCGCGGTGACGAACACGCCGGGCGTCCTCGATGCGGCGGTCGCGGACCTGACGCTCGCGTTGATCCTCGCGACCCGCCGCCACCTCGTCGAGTCGGACCGGTTCGTGCGCGCCGGCGGCTGGCGGCGCGGCTGGGCGCAGCCCGCGCTGCTGGGCCGCGACCTCGCCGGCTCGACGCTCGGGCTCGTCGGCATGGGAAGGATCGGCACCGAGGTCGCCCGCCGTGCCCAGGCGTTCGGGATGCGCGTGACGCACCACCGGCGCAGCGAGGGGGTCCCGCTCGACGAGCTACTGCGGTCGTCCGACGTCGTCTCGCTTCACGTGCCGCTGACGGCTGAGACGCGCGGTCTGGTCTCGCGCGAGCGGCTCGCCCTGATCCCCGACGGCGCGACGCTGATCAACACCGCGCGCGGCGCGATCGTGGACGAGGAGGCGCTTGTCGAGGAGCTCGTGTCCGGCCGCATCTCCGCGGGTCTCGACGTCTTCGCCGACGAGCCGCAGGTGCCGGAGCAGCTCCTCGGCCTCCCGAATGTCGTGCTCACGCCGCACGTCGCGAGCGCCACGGTCGAGACGCGGGCGGCGATGACGCGCGTGCTCGTCGACAACGTGCTCGCCTTCGTCCGCGACGAGCCGCTGCCGAATGCGGTGGACGTCTAGAGCGCGCCGGGACGGCCGGCGGCGACCCAGTCGCGCACCTCGAACCAGTGGCTCGACCGGAGCGCCTCGGCGACCTTCGGCTCGGTGTGGTCGGCCCAGAAGACGTGGCGGTCGAGGTCGCAGCAGATCGCGACGTCCGAGAGGGCGACGTCCGGGATGAGCATGAGCGCGTCGGCCGGCAGCCTCGCCTCTGCCACGGTGTAGTGCTTGAACTGGAGCTCCGGCGCCATCTCCATGAGCTCGGGCCAGTCGGGACAGGTGCGCGAGCTCACGCGACTGACGGTACCGACAGCACCCGCTTCACAATCCCTGCGAGCGTCCGTACAAACTGCGGATCTGCGTTCGGCATCTCGATCCGCTCGAGCTTCAGCCCCAGCTCGGCAGCCTTCTCCTGCGCCTCGACATCGAGATCCCAGCGGATCTCGAGGTGATCCGAGACGAAGCCCACCGGACAGACGAGAACGTGCGCGACGCCCTGGCGGTGCAGCGCCTCGAGGTGGTCGAGGATGTCCGGGCCGAGCCACGGCTCGCCGGTCGGCGACTCGCTCTGGAACGAGAAGCTCCACGCGCCGAGGTTCGCAGCCTCGGCGACGAGCCGGGACGTCTCGAGCAGCTGCTCCTTGTACGGATCGCCCGTCTCGAGGATCCGCGCTGGCAGGGAGTGCGCGGTGAAGACGACGTGCGCGTCCGTGCCGCGGACTCGGTCGGCCAGCAGCTCGACGAAGCCCGGCTCGTCGTGCCAGCTCTCGACGAAGCGCAGTTCCGCGCGGCGCGCCAGCGCCCGCTCGAGCTGCTCGCGGTATCCGGCGACCGAGAGCGCGGAGTAGTGCGGCGCGAGCACGAGGCCGACGACCTCGTACGCCCCGGAGGCGAGCGCCGACTCCGCGGCGTCGGCGATCCGCGGCGTCCAGTGCTTCATCCCCGTGAAGACCGGAAGACCGAGCTCGGCTTCGAGCGCCGCGCGCATCTGCTCGGTGATCGCGTTGAGCGGCGAGGAGTCCTCGATCCCCAGCCGGCGGTAGCGCTCGACGAGGTCGGCGAGGTTCTCGGGCGCGATCGGGCGGCCACCGCGGATGTCCGCGTAGTAGGCCGGGACGTCCGAGAGCCGCTCGGGCGAGCCGTAGGCCATGAGCACGACTGCGCTCTTCATGCGGCCTGACCGTAGCTACGGACGAGCTCCGCGAGGCGCGTCAAGACGTCGGGATCGGTCTGCGGCAGAACGCCGTGACCGAGGTTGAAGACGTGGCCCGGGCGGCCTTCGGCACGGCGGAGGACGTCGAGCGCGGCCCACTCCGTCCTCTCCCAGGGAGCGAGCAGCACGGCCGGCTCGAGGTTGCCCTGGAGCGCGCGCTCGTCCCCGACGGCTGTCCACGCATCGTCCAGCCGGATCCGCCAGTCGACGCCGATCGCGGTCCCGCCGGCCGCGGCCATCTCGGCGAGGAGCTGCGACGTCGCCCCGGTGCCGAAGTGGATCGTGGGGACGCCGGCGGCCTCGAGTACGCGTTTGGAGTAGGGCGCGACGAACTCGCGGTAGTCGGCCACCGAGAGGACGCCGACCCAGGAGTCGAAGAGCTGGATCGCGTCGGCGCCGGCTGCGGCCGTCGCGGCGACGTAGCGCGCGAACTGGCCGGTCAGGCGCTCCATCAGCGCGTGCCACGTCTCCGGCTCGCGGTACATGAGCGCCTTCGTGCGGACGAAGTCGCGGCTCGACCGGCCCTCGACGAGATAACCGGCGACGGTGAACGGGCCGCCGCAGAAGCCGACCAGCGCACGCTCGGGCTCGAGCTCGGCGCGCACGAGCCGGACGGCCTCGAGGATCGGCTCCGCCCACTCCTCCGGCTCGGCCACGTGCAGGCGCTCGACCGCGGCCGCGGAGTCGATTCGCTCGTCGACGACCGGCCCGACCCCCTCGACGAGCTCGACCTCGACCCCCATCCCGAGGACGGGCGACATGATGTCGGCGAAGAGGACGGCCGCGTCGACGCCGTGCCGGCGCACCGGCTGCAGCGTCACCTCGGCGCACAGGTCCGGCGTCCCGGCGATCTCGAAGAAGCCGTGCTTCTCGCGGAGCGCCCGGTACTCCGGAAGCGAGCGGCCCGCCTGGCGCATGAACCAGACGGGCGTCCGCTCGGCAGGCTCACGCCTGAGGACGCGGACGAGGAGCGGATCCACCGGGGCCCGGCTAGGCGGCGACGGGCTCGTGGCCGAACGAGCGGAGCAGGCGCGCGAGCCCCTCCTCGAGCGGGACCTCGGGCTCCCAGCCGAGCAGTTGCCGGGCGCGCGTGATGTCCGGCTGGCGAACCTGCGGGTCGTCGACCGGCAGCGCCTCGAAGACGATCTCGCTGGTCGCGCCGGTGATCCGCTTCACAATCTCGGCGAGCTCGAGCATCGTCCGCTCGTCGGGGTTGCCGAGGTTGACCGGCAGGTGCTCGTCGCTCTCGGCGAGGAGGACAATGCCACGGATCAGGTCGTCGACGTAACAGAAGCTCCGCGTCTGGGAACCGTCGCCGTACACCGTGAGCGGCTCCTGCGCGAGGGCCTGGCGCACGAAGTTCGAGACCGCGCGACCGTCGTTCGGCCGCATCCGCGGGCCGTACGTGTTGAAGATCCGGACGATCCCCGTGTTGACCCCCTGCTGGCCGTGGTACGCCATCGCGAGGGCCTCGGCGTACCGCTTCGCCTCGTCGTACACGCCGCGCGGGCCGATCGGGTTGACATGGCCCCAGTAGGTCTCGGGCTGCGGGTGCACCTGCGGGTCGCCGTAGACCTCGCTCGTCGAGGCGAGCAGGAAGCGCGCCCGCTTGAACTTCGCGAGGCCGAGCGCGTTGTGCGTGCCGTACGAGCCGACCTTGAGCGAGTGGAGCGGCATGCGGAGGTAGTCCTCCGGGCTCGCGAGGGCGGCGAAGTGGAACACGAAGTCCACCGGCTCGTCGACCCGGATCGGCTCCGCGACGTCGTGCGGCATGAAGGTGAACGCGTCGTCACGGACGTGCTCGATGTTCGCGAGTGAGCCGCTGACGAGGTTGTCGACGCAGATGACGCGGTGCCCACGCTCGAGCAGGTAGTCGCAGAGATGCGAGCCGAGGAAGCCGGCCCCTCCCGTAACCAGGGCGGTTGGCACGAAGCGATGCTAGCTGGGACGGGGACTGTCTCGTACGGCCACGTCCGGGTGCCAGGCACGCGGACATGGCCCGGAGAGACGACAAGCCAGGGCTGGAGCGGTATCGGGCCGACCAACGCCCCTTCTGGACACGGCCGCGTGCCTGGCACCGGGGCATGTCCCCGTGGAACCGGTCCGTGCTAGCGAAGGTCCTTGTTCGATTCCATGTCGAACCACATCGCGAAGAGCGTGAACTGGAGGCCCGAGATCACGAGCACGGCGACGAGAACCACGGTCGCGACCGGGATCGAGTCGCCCGCGATCCGGAAGGCGACGACCACCAGGCCCAGCCCGATCCCGGTCACCGTCGCGATGAAGCCCATGACGTAGAAGAAGACGAGCGGGTGGAAGTCGCGCTTGACGTACTTCTCCCACAGGCGCCAGAAGAAGCCCTTCAGCAGCAGCCACGAGATCCGCGGCACCACGTGCCGGTACCGCATCGCCGAGCGCTCGCCGACGCCGTAGATCGGCCGCGACGGAAAGTCGCGCACCCGCGCGTTCCAGACGTTGAGGTGGACGAGCATGTCGTTGGGGAAGCCGTACTGCGTGTAGACCCGGTCGAGGTCGAGCCGCTCGAGCATCACGCGCGAGATCGCGGTGTAACCGGACTGCGAGTCGGCGACGTGCCAGTAGCCGGAGGCGATCTTCGTCAGCATCGAGAGGATCGCGTTGCCGAAGAAGCGCGTCTTCGGGATGAGCTGCCAGGCCAGCCCGGTGGAGAGCCGGTTCGCCTTCGAGTAGTCGAGTTCGCCGCGCGCGACCGGCTCGACGAGCGCCGGCAGGTCCTCGGGATCCATCTGGTTGTCGCCGTTCATGACCACGACGACGTCGATCCCCTCCGCGAGGGCACGGCGGTAGCCCGTGACGGTCGCGGCGCCGACGCCGCTCCGCCGCTCGTGCGAAAGCACCTCCACCCGCGGGTCGCCTGGCTCGCGCGCGCACTCGGCCGTGCGGTCGGTCGACCCGTCGTCCACGACGAAGATCCGGTCGACGAGCGGCGGGATGCCGCCGAGCGTCACGCCGATCAGCGTCTCCTCGTCGAACGCCGGCACGACGACCCCGACGCGCTTCCCCTCGAACACGCCGAAGAGCCTAAGTCAGGCGCCGTTGCGCGGCGCCACCCGCGCGGCCACCGGCTCCCACAGGAGCGCTACGAGCGCGCCGATGATGAGACCGATCAGCGCGGCGATGACGACCGTGTTGCGCCGGCTGCGCGCCGTGACCTTCTGCGCAGCGGCCGCGGACACGAGGCGGGGCGCCTCGACCTGCGTCGCCTGCAGCAGAAGCTGGTTGGCCGTGATCTCGTCGAGCTGGTTGGTTCTGAGCTCCGTCGAGAGCAGCAACTTGTCGGTCGTCGACACGGACGGATTCGCCGCGGCGTTCTGGATCGCTGCAATCGCAGCCTTGTCGGCCGCGATCTCTGCCCGCAGGTTCGCGATCTTGCCCTTCGGGTACGTGCCGAGCCGCTTCACGACCTGGGCGGAGAGCTGGTTCGCAGCACACTCGGCGAGCTTCGCATGCTTGGTCTGGACGCTGATGCTGATGAGCGGGCTCTGCCCGGTCTTGGAGGAGGTGCTGCTGCTGCCCCCGCCGCCGCCGGTCGCCACCTTCGACGAGATCCCTTTGCGGAACTCCTTCACGCCCGCCTTGCACTGCTGCGCGACGACACCGTCGACCAGCTGCGAGTGGATGATCTGAGCGACCGCGGAAGGCTGCGTCTGAAGACCGAAGATCAACGTGTTGCCGCCGACCGAGTACGGCTGACCGAGATAGACGGTGGACGAGGCCTGGTAGACCTGCGTCCCGCCGAGCGAGATGAGGTAGCCGATCACCGCGCCGACGACGAGGCCGGCCACGAGCAGCCACCAGCGGGCCCCGAGGAGCCGGACGTACCTCGCGAAGTCGACCTCCTGCTCGGCCTCCGGATCGAAGCCGCGCGAAGGGGGAGCAGGCGTTGTCACGAGGCGCGACGATAGCCGACCGCAATGAAGGCGCTCTTAAGAACCGGCGTCAGTGCGCCAGCTGGCGCCGGGGCGAACGCTTGGGCTCCACCGCGTACAGCCGCGAGAAGCCGTGCAGCAGCAGCCGCATCCCGTTGCCCGAGACGGGGACGTAGTCGCCGTGCGGGAACGACAGCACCCGGCGTCCGCTGCGTACATCCACACCGACGATGCGGTGGGAGAAGCTCCCCGCGTAGGCGATGCCGTCCACGATCACCGCCGCGCCCGAGATCGGCCCGCCGGTCGGGATGCGCCAGAGGACGCGTCCGCTCGCGGCCGACACCCCGTAGAACGAGCCGTCGTACGAGCCGAAGCAGACGACGCCGTCGGCGACGGCCGGCGACGAGTAGACGTAGTAGCCGGCGGTGACCCGCCAGAGATAGCGCCCGCTCGTCGTGAAGGCGGTGACCGAGTTGCCGGTCGAGGACGGCACGAAGACGCGGCCGTGGGAGACCGCCGGCGTCCCGTAGATCTTGCCGTTCACCGTCCCCACCCAGCGGGTCGCGCCGCTCGTGGGCGAGAGAGCCCACAGCCGGCCGGCGTAGTCGCCGATGAAGAGCCTCCCGCCCGCCATCGCGGCGCTCGAGGTGATCTTCGCGCCGAGCGACCGGCTCCAGCGCAGCCGGTGCGAGCGCAGGTCGAGGGCGTACATCTCGCCGTTGGCAGCACCGAAGTAGTCGACGCCGTTCACGACCAGCGGCGACGACTCGATCGCCGAGCCGGCGTTCCAGCTCCACAGGAGATGACCGTCCGAGCGCCTGAGGACGTACACCTCGCCGTTCATCGTGTGGTAGACGACGAGGTCGTTCTCGACGCCAGGCGAGGAGGCCATGCGCGGCGTCCCGGGCGTCGCATGGATCCAGGCGAACTTCCCCGAGCGCATCGAGATCGAGTGGATCGTCCCGCCGGAGTTCCCGATGTACGCGAAGCCGTTGTAGACGACCGCGGGGAACTCGATCAACCGCCCCATCCCGAGGCTCCAGACGAGCCGGAACGGCGGCCGCAGCCGCAGGTCCGGCTGCGCCTGTGTGCGTGCTTCGGTGGCGCCGTAGAACGGCCATTGCAGGTTCGGCTGGTAGATGCGCAGGGTCTGCCAGGGCCGGTGCCGGAAGTTCACGCGAAAGCGCTCGGGCGTGTAGCCGCGCGCCGAGACCGAGACGTCGAGCCGGCCGCGCGGAACGTCGAAGAACGTGACGCCGTGCCGGTTCGTCCGGCCGTGCTTCCCCCAGACCCTGACGGTTGCGTGCCGCACCCGCACGCGCCGGTCGCCGTCGAGGATCGTGACCCGGACCGGGCCCACCTTCGGCGACAGCCGCTGCGTCCGGTGGATCTTCGGTTTCGGCTTCGGCTTCGGCTTGGAGGCCGCGGTCGTCGTCGGGGCCTGATGTCCGCCGCCGCCGCAGCCGGCGAGCAGCGCGACGGCGGACGCGAGGAGGAGAACGCGCGCGATCACGCGTGTTCACCCACCGCGAGCTCGCGGTAGTCCGTCAGCCAGATGGGTACGCCGTCGATGTCGCGCAAGATCACATTGTCGTCCGGGAACCGGGGCACGGGCTCGCCGATCTCCTCCAGGCGGCCGAGCGTGGCGAGAACCTGCGCCTCGGCCATGTTCGCACCTCCGGCGGCGAGCGCCGACGTGGCCGCGACATGGCGGACGTTGATCTCGGTGATCTTGAGCGCACCGGTGCGGTCTTCGCGGAGGTCGACCGTGAGCAGCCCGTCGGCGCGCTCGCCGGTCAGGCCGCAGAGGAAGCGCACCGCCTGCTCGGCAAGCGTTCGCGCGCGCTCGTCGTTGACGAGCCGGCCGCGGTTGATGTTGCCGGTGACGCCCGAGACCGCGAGGTGCCCCATGAAGTACTCGAGCCGTTCGTAGCAGCCCGCCTTCAGCAGCTCGTCGTCGCGGAAGAGGAGCGTGCACGCGATGTTCCGCCCCGGCAGGTGCTCGGCGACCATGTAGCTCGGGATCCCCGGATTGAGATAGGCCCAGGCGTAGGCCTCCTCGGGCTCGCTCACCTGGATCGAGCCGATCCCGCTCGACGACCCGTCGGAGTGGTCGCGGAGCCAGACCGGCCCGCCGTCGAGGTCGACCCCGCGACGCGCAAGCAGGTCGTCGCGGCCCACGATCCGGTGATGCGGCACGAGCCCCGTCTGCTGCAGCGCGTCGTACAGCTTCCCCTTGCTGATCGCGATCCGGGAGAACTCGGGCGGCGGGAGCAGCGTCGGCACCGGGAACTCGCGCCCGCTCCAGAACAGCACCTCGGCCTCCGGCCCGACCACGGCGACGTCGATCTCCTCCCGCCCGCAGACGTCGGCGAGGAGGTCGGCGTAGCCGGGATCGCTCGGCTCGGCGACACGGTAGACGCGCTCGTAGAGGCCCTCGTAGAAGCCGTACCAGTTGCCGCCGCGATCGGCGCCGACGAGCCTCGCGTCGCCGAAGACGGGGCTCGCGCGAAGCGAGCGGGCGATGGCCCTCGGCGTGACGCCGCAGGCGCCCGTGACGAGGATGTTCAGGGGCGCCACGGGACGGAAGCGTAGCCCGGACGCGTCACGGGGCCTCGCGCCAGCCGCCCGTCTCGCCCTTGTACGTGCCGCTGAAGAGGGCGAACGGCGTCCGCGCGAGGATGCGGAGGTCGAGCAGCGGCGAGCGGTGCTCCACGTACCAGACGTCGAGCTCGATCCGGTCGGCCCACGGCAGCGACGCGCGGCCGTTGATCTGCGCCCAGCCGGTGATGCCGGGCTTCACGTCGAGCCGGTGCCGCTGGCGCTCGTCGTACTGCTCGACCTGGTACCGGAGCGTCGGTCGCGGGCCGATGCAGCTCATCTCGCCGCGGACGACGTTCCAGAGCTGCGGCAGCTCGTCGAGCGAGAGCCTCCGCAGCAGGCGGCCGGTGCGCGTGATCCGCGAGTCGCCGCGGTTCACCGAGAGGCCCGCGCCCATGGTCTCGGCGCCCACGACCATCGTCCGCAGCTTGAGCAGCTCGAAGTCGACGCCGTCCTTGCCGACGCGCGTCTGCCGGTAGAGGACGGGCCCGCCGTCCTCGAGCTTGATCGCGAGCGCGGCGAGGGCGAGGAGCGGTGACGCGAGGAGGAGCGTGCCGCCGGCGAGCGCGACGTCGGCGGCACGGTTCACGCGATCTCCTCCCGCTGCGGCGCCCACGTGGCGGGGACGCCGCGACGGAGGTAGTTCCAGAGCGCGACGACGGTCGCCAGCGAGATGAGCACGTAGTAGCGCGCGATCCCGACGCCGACGAGCGCGGCCAGGAGCGTGCCGAGCTGGAGCGCGAGGAAGACGGCGTAGACCGTCCCCTGGCCGAGCAGCGCGAGCGAGCTGCCGAGCAGCACGAGGTGGAGCACCCCGCTCGCGTAGCGCAGGTGCCGGTGCGAGAGAAGCGCGAGGAGGTAGCCGGGCGGCTGGCCGCGCAGCATCCGCCCGCGCAGGACGATCAGCCACGCGTGCTCGAACATCCGCACCTTGCGCCGGTACTCCGACTCGTTCGTCGGCGTCGGCCGCTCGGAGGCGAGCGCCTCGGGCTCGTACACCGCGCGCCGGCCGCGCTGCACCATGAGGTACGGGAGCGCGAGGTCGTGCCCGAAGCGCGGGTCGACCTCGACGTAGTCCTCCCGGTTGAGCGCGTAGATCGCGCCGTTGCCGCCGGTGATCGAGCCGAGCCTGGACTCGCTCGCGCGCGTCACGAGCTCGTAGCGCCAGTAGACGCCTTCCTTGTTCGAGCCGTCGGGCGCCTCGAGCCGCAGCCGGCCGCAGACGTACGCCACGCCGGGATCGGCCAGGTTGCGAACGAGCCTGCGGAGCGCCTGCGGATCCCAGGTCGAGTTCGCGTCGGTGAAGGCGACGACGTCGGACTCCGTCGCGCGCACGGCGGCGTCCTGCGCGGCGACCTTGCCGCCGCGCGGGTTGCGGATCACGCGGGCGCCGGCCGCCTCGGCGAGCTCCTCCGTGCGGTCGGTCGACGCATCGGAGGTGACGACGAGCTCGAGCAGCTCCGCTGGATAGTCCAGCCCGCGCAGGTTGGCGAGCCGCCGCTCGATCGAGGCCTCCTCGTTGTAGGCGGTCACGACGACCGCGACCGAGGGGAGATGGGCGTCGTCGAGGGCGACCTTCCGGGTGCGCAGCCGCGCGAGCCCGGCGACGGCGAGCGGATAGAGCGCGCGCGTCCAGGCGAGCGCGCCGAGCGAGCCCCAGAAGAGGACGACGGCCACGATCACGGCCGCAACGCTAGCGGCGGCTCAGGCGCCCCAGGGGCCGATGTTCGGCGCATGCGGGACGGTGAGCGAGAAGGCGAGCGACTTGCCGGAGCCCGGCGCGATCGCTCGCAGCCGGTCTCGCTTCGTCGCGTTCAGCCTCACGTTGGCCCTGAAGATCCCGTGGCTGTTCGAGCCGACGAGCGCGACCGTCTGCCAGTGACCGCGCTTGCCGTGCCGGAGCTGGATCGTGACGGTCCGCACGTCGCTCGTCGCATCGCGTCCCCAGATGCTGACGTAGCCGCGATGCAGGTACGCGACGAACGGGAAGCGGAAGGCGGTGAGGCCCGGCTTCGTCGCCGCCCTGTCGAGTGCCGGGAAGTTGAAGTAGAAGCCGCTCTGGTACGGGCTGGGGCTCGGGTAGTCCTGCAGCAGGAACCACGTCACGAGGGTCACCCCGGAGCGCCACATCTGGTACAGCGACTCGGCCGTCCAGCGGGCGGCGAGGCCGAGGGAGGCCGCCTTCGGCCGCGGCGGGTTCGTGTCCCAGCCGAACTCGGTCACCCAGAACTGCACGCGCTGGGTCGAGATCACGCGGTGGAGCCGGACGCCGGCCCGCAAGAGCGTCCGCATCTTCGGCAGGTCGCCGAGCTCCGCGTCGTCCCGGAGCTTCGCCTTCGCGAACGGGCCGCCGTGCGTGTACGGGTTGTGCGCCCAGACGTCGAAACGGACGGGGGTGCGACAGGTCGCGTGCGGATGCTTCCCGCTCGAGACGCAGAGCAGCGAGCGCATGAAGGCGAGCGGCGCGGTCGAGTACCACTTGATCTTCTTCGTCTTCTTGTGACCCACCGGCTCGAGTGCTCCGGCGACCACGAGGTTCGTGCGGTCGACGGCGTGCACCGCGTCGGCGACGGCGTTGACCATCGCGCGGTACTTCCCCGCCTTGACGGGATAGAGATTGAGGCTCAGGTTGGGCTCGTTCCAGACCTGGAAGACGTGCTCGGCCGGCACGCCGGGCGTGCTCCCGTCGAAGTGGGTCGCGAGCGCCGTGGCGAAGTCGCCGAGGGCGGCGACCTTGGGCGTGCCGCCGTTCGGCGGGGTCGCCCCCCTCGAGTACGCCCACCGGGGGACGCCGCTGATGTCGAGGATCGGGGTCAGCCCGGCGGCGTCGGCCGCTTCGACGGCCGCGTCGAGGCCTCCCCAGGCGTAGCCGGGCGAGGTCGGATCGGTCGCGACGAAGCCGTCCGGCGGCCTGTCCGGGGCAATTTCCTGCCAACTGACCGCGACCCGTGCGTAGGTTGCGCCCGCTTGGCGCGTCAGTTTGAAGGCGTCGGCCCGCTGGCTGCTGTTGTAGAGCCCGGGATCGGCGATCGCCGTCACGAGAGGCGCGGTTCCGCCGGTCGTGTACCTCCTGACTCCGTGCGCCGACGCCGTCGCCGCACCGAGCAGGCAGATCGCGCCGGCGATCCCCAGGTAGCGGAGAGCGGCTATGACGGCTCGCCTAGTTGCCCCAGGGACCGATGTGCGGATCGTGCGGCACCTTGAGCGA
>DASSZE010000050.1:0-55691 GCA_035713675.1 Gaiellaceae bacterium
CGGCGCGGCCGAGGGAAGGTGGGCCGGGTCGGCGAGGCGCAGCGTCTGTTCGAGCTCGTGGGCGAGCTCCTCCCGCGACGCCGGCGAGACGAGCTCCAACTTGCGCCAGCGCACCACATCCGATCCCTCGGCGCCGAAGGCGCCGGCGAGGATCAGGCGGTCGGCGACGCGCCGGATCGAGCGCAGCTCGGTCCGGGCGCGAGCAGCGCGGACCGCCGCGGCGAGCGCGAAGCAGCCTGCCGCCGCGAGCCCGGCGAGCCGGAGCTGTGGATCGACCACGAGCACCAACGCGACGAGGGCGAGCACCAGCAGAGGCAGAGCGGACCGTCCCGGGCGGGGCAGCTCGAGCGTGACGAACCGCGGCGCATGTGTGGCCATACCTCGACGGTAGGCCGCGCCCGCTCAGGCGGTTGTCAAGGTTGCCTACGGGCGGCTCAAGAAGCGCTCAAGACGGCGCCGCGAGCCGGTAGCCGGCGCCCGGCTCCGTGAGGATGTAGCGCGGCCGGGCCGGATCGGCCTCGAGCTTCCGCCGTAACTGCGAGACGTAGACGTGGAGGTAGTGCGACTCCTCGCCGTAGCCTCTTCCCCATACCTCGCGCAGGAGCGCCCCGTGCGTGAGCAGCTTCCCCGGATTGCGCGCGAGCACGCGCAGGAGCGCGAACTCGTGCGGCGTGAGCTGAACAGGCTCGCCGCCCACCGAGACGGCCCGCTTCTCGAGGTCGATGCGCAGATCGCCCACCTCGACGACGGGCTCCGCGGGAGCATCGACGCGTCGCATCGCAGCTCGCAGCCGCGCCAGCAGCTCCTCCACCCCGAACGGCTTCGTCACGTAGTCGTCCGCTCCGGCGTCGAGCGCTGCGACCTTCTCCGCCTCGTCACCGACGACCGAGAGGACGATGACCGGCGCGTCGCTCCACGTGCGCAGCTCCCGCGTGACCTCGGTGCCGCTGCCGTCGGGGAGGACGAGGTCGAGCACGACGGCGTCGGGGGGGTTGGCCGCGAGCGCCGCGAGCGCGGCCTCGGCGGTCTCGGCCGTCTCGACGTCGTAGCCGGCTCCGTGCAGGCTCGTGCGCAGCGCGCGCAGGATCTGCGGCTCGTCGTCCACGACGAGGACGCGGCTCATGCCCGCACCGGCGCGGCCCGCTCTGCGAGCGGCAGCGAGAGAACGAGGTGGCCGCCGGCCGGGTCGTCCTGGGACCAGAGCCTGCCGCCGTTCGCCTCCGCAAAGCCACGCGCGATCGCGAGACCGAGCCCGGACCCAAGGCGTCCGGCGTCGCCGCGCCGGAAAGGCTCGAACAGCGCGTCACGCTCCTCCGCCGGCAGACCGGGCCCGTGGTCGACGACGTGGATGCGGAGCTCCGTCGCGCCGGGCTCCGCCCGCACGACGACTCCCGAGCCGGGCGGCGAGTAGTGGAGCGCGTTGTCGAGCACGTTGGCGAGGACGCGCTCGACGTGCGCGGCGTCGACCTCTACCGGAGGCGTGTCGGGCGCTATCTCGAGCCGCACCCGCCCGGCGTCGGGGCCGAGCCCGGTGAGCGCCCGGCCGACGAGCTCGTCCACGTGGAAGAGCTCGCGATGGGGCTCGATCGCGCCCGCCTCGAGCCGCGACAGATCGAGCAGCTGCTCGACGACCCGATCGAGGCGCGTCGCCTCGTCGCGGATCGCCTCCGCGAGCCCGAACCGGTCCTCCTCGTCCAGCGCGAGCCCCCGACTGGCGAGAGCGTCGGCGGAGGCGAGGATGGCCGTGAGCGGCGACCGGAGATCGTGCGAGACCGCGCGGAGCAGGGCCGTCTTGAGCGCGTCGCTTCGCCGCAGCGCCTCGGCCTCGAGCGCCTCCGCCTCGAGCCGGCCGCGCTCGGCGACGACCGCGAGCAGCGCCGCGAGCGAAGGCAGGAACCGCTGCTGCACGGCCTCGTCGACCGTCTCCTCCTCGTCCACGAACAGCGTGGCGACGGAACGCAGCCCTGCACCGACGCGCAGCGCCCGCTCGCCCGGGCGCGGCGGCCGCTCGCCCAGCTCGAGCCGAGCCCCCTCGACGCCGAGCACGCCGGCGGTGAGCGCCGCGAGCCGTCCCAGCTCGTCGTCGAGGGACCGGCCGCGCAGCAGGTCGAGCGCGGCCTCGGCGAGCGCGTGCGCCTCGGCACGGCGCTGCTCCGCGTCCTCCCGCCTCGCGCGCGCGCGGGCCGCGAGCGCGCCCACGGCGAAGGCGATCGCGAGGTAGACGACGAGCGCGAGCCAGTTCTGACTCTCGCGCAGGTGGAACGAGTGATACGGCGGCAGGAAGAACCAGTTGAACGCGAGCATGCTCGCGACCGCAACCCCCGCGGCCAGCGCCGTACCCCAGAGGATGGCGACCGGGAGCACCGCGAGCACGTAGAGCGCGCCGAGGCTGAGCACGGGAACGTGCGGCTTCAGCAGCGCGACGACGGCGCTCACGAGCACCACCAGCCCGGCACTCGCGAGCACGCCTACGGCGAGCTCCGCCCGCGTTCTCACCCGGGCAACGGTACTCCGCTAGCCGCTAGCCGTGGATCGAAATGAGCAGCGGGATGATCAGGATCGCGACGATGTTCGTGATCTTGATCATCGGGTTGATCGCCGGCCCCGCCGTGTCCTTGTAGGGGTCGCCGACCGTGTCTCCCGTGACCGCGGCCGCGTGGGCCTCGGAGCCCTTGCCGCCGTAGAGGCCGTCCTCGATCAGCTTCTTCGCGTTGTCCCAGGCGCCGCCGCCCGCCGTCATCGCGATCGCGAGGAAAAGGCCGGTCACGATCGTCCCGATCAGCAGGCCGCCGAGCATCTTCGCGTTGATCAGGCCGACGACGATCGGGAAGAGGATCGGCACCATCGCCGGCAGGATCATCGACTTGATCGCCGAGCCCGTGACGATGTCGATCGCCCGGCCGTACTGCGGCCGCTCGGTGCCCTCCATGATCCCGGGGTGCTCGCGGAACTGCGTGCGCACCTCCTCCACGACCTCGCCGCCGACGCGCCCAACCGCCTGCATCGCGAGCGACGCGAACAGGAACGGCATCAGGCCGCCGATCAGGAGGCCGGCGATCACCCAGGCGTCATTGAGCTGGAACAAGGTCGGTAGGCCTTGCGTGGCCAGACCATCCGAGTACGAGCCGAAGAGGACGAGTGCCGCCAGCGCCGCCGAGCCGATCGCGTAGCCCTTCGTCACGGCCTTCGTCGTGTTGCCGACCGCGTCGAGCGGGTCGGTGATCGCGCGCACCTCCGGCGGCAGGTCGGCCATCTCGGCGATGCCGCCCGCGTTGTCGGTGACCGGGCCGTAGGCGTCGAGCGCGACGATCAGGCCGGTCATCGAGAGCTGCGCCATGACCGCGACGCCGATGCCGAAGAGCCCGGCGAAATGGTTGGCGAGCAGGATCCCGACTGCGATCACGATCACCGGCAGCGCGGTCGCCTGCATGCCCTCGGCGAGGCCCTCGATGATGTTCGTCGCGTGGCCGGTCTGCGACGCCTTCGCGATCGCCTTGACCGGGTTCCAGCGCGTGCCGGTGTAGTACTCGGTGATCCCGACCAGCAGCGCGGTGACCACGAGACCGATCAGCGCCGAGCCGTAGAGGTTCCCGAACGAGTACTTGCCGCTCGAGTCGAAGCCCATCGTGATCGGGATGAAGAGGACCGCCGAAATCCCGGTCGCGACGATGACCGCCCGGTAGAGCGCGTTCATGATGTTGCCGCCCTCGCGGACGCGCGCGAACTGGACGCCGACGATCGAGGCGATGATCGAGACGCCGCCGATCGCGAGCGGGTACAGCCACAGGTGCGTGCCCTGGAGGAACTGCCGGCCGGTGACCCCGAGGAGCATCACGGCGACCGCGGTCACGGCGTACGTCTCGAACAGGTCGGCCGCCATCCCGGCGCAGTCGCCGACGTTGTCGCCGACGTTGTCCGCGATCACGGCCGGGTTGCGCGGGTCGTCCTCGGGAATGCCCGCCTCGATCTTCCCGACGAGGTCGGCGCCGACGTCGGCGGCCTTCGTGTAGATGCCGCCGCCGAGCCGGGCGAAGACGGAGATGAGCGAGCCGCCGAACGCGAGCCCCACGAGGTCGTGGATCGCCGAATGCGGGGTGTGGTTGAACCAGTCGGTGAGCACCCAGTAATAGCCGGCGACGCCGAGCAGGCCGAGGCCCACGACGAGCAGGCCCGTGACCGAGCCGGCGCGGAAGGCGACGTTGAGCGCCGGTGGCAGCCCCTTGCGGGCCGCCTCCGCTGTGCGCACGTTCGAGCGCACGGCCACGTTCATGCCGATGAAGCCCGCCGCTGCGGAGAAGGCGGCGCCGATGAGGAAGCCGACCGCGGTTCCCCACCCGAGCTTGTTGTAGAAGCCGAGCAGCAGAAACGGCACGATCGCGACGATTGCGATCGTCGTGTACTGCCGGCGCAGGTACGCGGCGGCGCCCTCCTGCACGGCGCGCGCGATCTCCTGCATGCGCTCGGTGCCCGCGGGCTGCCGCAGCAGCCAGGCGGTCAGGTACAGGCCGTATGCGATCGCGGCCAGCGCGCAGAGCAGCGCGAACAGCACGGCGTGATGCTGGAACCAATCCATCGGTTAGAGCTCCTCCCCGGCGTCACAAAGTCAGCGCCGAGACTGCCCCGGCGCCGCCGGTTTTTACCACAAGCGCCGGTCAGACCGTGTCACGAAGTGGGCGTACGAAGATGCCAGCGAACCTGCTCCTCGAAGATCTCGCGCATGCCCGCACCGTCCTCGTGCCGGGCGATCTGCCTCTCGGCCGCCGTCCGCTCCGGGATTGCGAGCCAGTCCGCCGCGCCGAGCTCCTCCGCGATCGGCCGCACCCACTCGAGCAGGGCTTCGAGCCGCCCCCTCGCGGGGATCGACTCCCGGCGGTCGAAGTCGATCAGCTCGCCGGAGAGGCCGTGCCTGATCGCGCGCCAGAGGTTCTCCTCGATCAGCCGGTTCGGCAGGTCGGGAAGCGGCTCGCCGTCGTCGAGCGCGCGGGCGATCCGCGCCGTCAACGAGTAGCAGAGGGCCGCGAGCGAGCGCGCCTCGCCGACGTCGGGCTGCGCGTCGCAGATGCGGATCTCCACCGTCGGGAAGGCGAGATGCGGGCGCACGCTCCACCAGATCTGCGTGTGCTCGCTGATCGAGCGCGTCTCGTAGAGGAACCGGACGTACGCCTCCCACTCGTCCCAGCTCGACAGCGCGTCCGGGACGCCGCAGCGCGGGAACATGCGCGTGAAAATCTGCGTGCGCGCGGAGTGGAGGTGTGTGAAGACGCCTTCCACGAAGGGCGAGCTCCCCGAGAGCGCGAGCAGCTCCGGGAGGTAGTTGCGCAGTGCCGCGCAGACGCGGATCGCTCGGTCGGCGCCGTTGACGCCGACGTGGACGTGCTGGCCGAACGAGTTGTTCCGCCAGACGACGTAGCGGAGCACCTCGTCGTTGCGCCGGTAGTGCGGCGTGTCGATGATCCGCTGCTCCTGCCACGGGCTCCACGGGTGCGTGCCGGTCGCACCGAGGACGACGCCGCACGGCTCGGTGAGCGCGCGCAGCTGCTGCCGCCGCTCGCCGATCAGCGCCGCGGCGTCGGCGAACGAGTCGCAGCGACCGGTGCGGATCTCGACCTCGGAGGCGATCAGCTCGCCGACGAGGTGCTCTTCGAGGGCCGTCCCCTGCGCCGCCTCCTGGAGCTCCTCGAAGCGGTTGACGAGATCGAGCGTCTCGGGATCGAGCAGCGCGAACTCCTCCTCGACGGCGAGCGTGAAATCGGGCACGCCGTCGAACGACTCGCGCGAGCGCGCCAGCATCTCCTCGTACCCGAGCCGCTGCTCGTCGCCCACGCGGGGAAGCCTACTTACGGGATTGAAGTGGTGACCACCGGGAATATCGGCGTCGGACAGTGGCCAAGCGGAGCCGACTCCTGGTCGTACGAGTTGCCCTTGTCAGCGGCCTCGCCGCCTTCGCGTTCGGGACGTCGGCTGCGAGCGGGGACACGGGCCCTCCTGTCTCGACGTCGTCGCCGAGTGCGACGGGGGCCGCCGGCCTTGGAAGACAGCTCGCGGTGACCAGCGGGAGCTGGAGCACCAGCGCCACGTTGACGTACCAGTGGCTGCGCTGCGACGCGTATTTCGCGAATTGCACGAACATCCCGGGCGCAACGGGCGCGACCTACACCGTGGTCGCCGCCGACGTCGGCCATGTTCTCGCGGCCGGCGTGACGGCCACGAGCTCAACGGGGTCGGCGGTGGCCCTCTCCAACGGCCTCGGGCCCGTCGCGGCCGGTCCGCCCGCGCCGAAGCACAGGCCGTCCATCAGGGGCACGAAGAAGCTCGGGCAGCGCGTCCACGAGACGGCCGACGAGTGGACTCGATCCCCGGACACGTTCAGCAACCGGTGGCTGCGCTGCTCGGCCGAGGGCGACGCGTGCATCCGGATCACCGGCAAGCGGCTGCGCTGCGCCGACGCCTCCTGCGTCCGGGTAGACGTGGGAATGGAGTGGGACTACACGCTGACGAAGAAGGACGTCGGGCACCGCTTGCGTGTCAGGGTTTCCGCCTCGAACGGCGCCGGACGCGCCACCGCGACTTCTCCGCCGACGCCCATCGTCAGGGGCTAGCGGGTCACTGCTCGAGCAGCCGCGCGGCGACGACCTTCCAGCTCCAGCGGCGCTCGACCGCGCGGCGCGCGGCCAGGCCCAGCTCGGTGCGGCGTTCCGCCGGTAGGGCGAGGATCGCCTCGAGCCGCTCGCGCAGTGCGGCGACGTCGCCGGCCGAGAACGAGAGGAGCGGCGCCGCCTCCGGGCCGACCTCCTCGCCGATGCCGGCCGCGACCTCCGCGAGGCCCGAGTGCGCGGAGACGACGGGCAGCACGCCGGCGGCCGCGGCCTCCGCCGCGACCATGCCGAACGCCTCGGGGAAGATCGACGGCACGACGGCCACGTCGCAGAGCGGCAGCAGGTGGCGGAGGTGCCGGTGCTCGAGTGCGCCGGTGAAGAGCGTCCCGGGAGGTGCGAGCTGCTCGAGCCTTCCGCGGTAGTCCCCGAACCCCACGACGACGGCCCTCGCGTCGAGACCCGTCAGCGCCTCGAGCAGGACCTGTACGCCCTTGTTCTCGATCAGCTTCCCGAAGTAGACGACCGTCGGCCCCTCCTGCGCGAAGAGCTCGGCGAAGCGCTCCGCGTTGCCCGGATCCGGATGGCGCTCGTCGCCGTCGTCGGGATCGCGTCGCGCCTCTGCGATCAGCGCCGCGAGCGCCGTCTCGCGCGGCTCCGGCCGGAACTCCTCGACGTCCACGCCCGGCGGCACGATCTCGACCCGCTCCACGTGGCCGCAGATCTCGTCGAGCACGTCGCGGATGTGCTCGGACCCCGCGTAGACCACCTCGGCGCCGGTGAGCGTCTCGGCGCCCCAGCGCGCGAGGTCGGGACGTCCGCGCATCGCATACTCGAGCTCGGAGCCGTGTGCCTTGACCCGATAGCGCAGCCCGCTTGCCGCGCCGACGGGCGCACCGAGCAGGACGTGGTTCGCGAACACGAGGTCGGCCGGCGCCAGCTCGCGCAGCACGGCCGCATTCGCCTCGACGTACGCCTCCCGCTGAGCTGCCGAGAAGTCGCCGAGCAACCGCGCCTCGAGCCCTTCGTACCGGTCGAGGACGAAGGTGGGCAGCAAGTCGTCCGGCAGCTCCGGCACGACCACGCGCGCCGCGCCGAGGTCGTACCGCTCCGGATGCCGGTCCTGGCAGACGACCGTGACATCGTGGCCGGCGAGGCTCCACTCGCGTGCCAGCGCCCGGGTGTAGACGTTCGACCCGGTGCCGCCGAGCAGGTACCCGTGCCAAAGAAGGATTCTCACGCCCTTGCTCTTCGGAAGGAGGGGGCTCGTGGGGGAACCACGGGTTCCCCCACGATTAGGTCAGATGAAAGTACAGCGCGTAGAGGAGCTCGACCGCGGGGTTCGACGTGTTCACGGTCACGTCTCCGGGCGTCTCGAGCAGCGCCTCGGAGTAGTTGAAGATGATCTTCACCCCGGCCGAGACGAGATCGTCCGCCGCCCGCTGCGCCGAATCGGCCGGAACGGCGAGCACGCCGACGACGACGTTGCGGTCGCGGACGAGCTCCGCGAGCCGCTCGTACGGCTCGACCGTGACGCCTCCGACGGGCTCACCGAGCTTCGACGGGTCGGTGTCGACGACCACGGCGATGTTGATGCCGTGCTCCGCGAAGATCGAGGACGAGGCGATCGCCTGCCCGAGCCGGCCGGCGCCGACGAGCGCGACGTTGTGCTGCCCCTGCGTGCGCAGGATCTTCCGTATCGCGTCGAGAAGAAGCTCGATCGGGTAGCCGACTCCCCGCTTGCCGAACTTGCCGAAGTTCGACAGGTCACGACGGATCTGCGTCGCGTTGATGTTCGTGTACTCGGCGATCTCCTGGGACGAGATCCGCGTCTTGCCCATCTTGCGCGCCTGCGTCAGCACCTGGAGGTACCGGGACAGGCGGGCGGCGACGCCGACGTTCAAGCGTTCGGCCACGCGATCCCCCCTTCGTGTTGCTCGACTTCGTGACAGCGTTCTCTGTTGTATCAGGAGGCTTCCGCGCGCGCTTGTGCAACCGCCCGGCGCAGCGCGTCGGGGTGCACGTGGTAGACGAAACGCCTCCGGCCGTCGATCTCGACGACCGGGATCCACTCCCGGTACGCCGCCTCGAGCTCGGCATCGCCGTCGATCGCGACCTCGCGCAGGTCGAATCCGAGCTCGTCCCGAGCCGCTCCGACGACACGCCGGGCCGCCTCGCAGAGATGGCAACCCGCCGCCGTGTAGAGGACGACGTCGGCTACGGGTAAATGCCTCGCGTGACGGTCGCCTCGGCGACGCGCTGCACGGCGAGCCCGTAGGCGGCGACGCGCATCGGGAGCTTGCGGGTCTGCGCCGTCTCCCACGTCTCGTCGAACGCGCGGCTCACGATGTCGTTCAGCTTCGCGTTCACCTCGACCTCCTTCCAGAAGTACTCCTGGAGGCCCTGCACCCACTCGAAGTAGGAGACGACGACGCCGCCCGCGTTCGCGAGCACGTCGGGGAGGATGAGGATGCCCTTGTCCTCGAGGATCGCGTCGGCCGCGGGAGTGACGGGGCCGTTGGCGCCCTCGCAGATGATCGCGGCCTTGACCTTGTCCGCGTTCTCGGAGGTGATGACCTGCTCGAGCGCGCACGGCGCGAGGATGTCGCACTCGAGCAGCACGAGCTCCTCGTTCGTGATCGTCTCGGCGTCCTTGAGCCCGGCGAGGGTGCGATTCTCCGCCTTGTAGGCGAACGCCGCGGGGACGTCGATGCCCTTCGGGTTGTAGAGCGCCGTCGTCGAGTCGGAGACCGCGATCACGGTCGCGCCCTCCTGGTGGAGGAACTGCGCGAGGTAGCTGCCGACGTTGCCGAAGCCCTGCACCACGACCTTCATTCCGGCGAGGCGCTTGTCGAGCTTGGCGACCGCGTCCCGGATGCAGAAGAGGGAGCCGCGGGAGGTCGCCTCGACGCGACCGAGGGAGCCTCCGATCGTGAGCGGCTTGCCGGTCACTACGCCGAGCACGGAGTGGCCCTTGTTCATCGAGAACGTGTCGAAGATCCAGGCCATCGTCGAGCCGTCGGTGCCGACGTCGGGAGCCGGGATGTCCTTCTCCGGGCCGATCTCGTTGATGATCTCGCTCGTGAAGCGGCGGGTCATCCGCTCGAGCTCGCTGCGCGACATCTTCTTCGGGTTGCAGACGACGCCGCCCTTGGCGCCGCCGAACGGGATGCCCATCAGCGCGCACTTCCACGTCATCCACATCGCGAGCGCCTTGACCTCGTCGACGGTGACGTCCGGGTGATAGCGGATGCCTCCCTTCGACGGGCCGCGCGCGATGTTGTGCGTGACGCGGTAGCCCTTGAAGACCGACGTCGACCCGTCGTCCATGCTGACCGGGATCGAGACCTCGATCGCCTTCTTGCACTCGCCGAGGACGGAGATGAGGTTCGGGTCGATCTCGAAGGTGGTGCCGACCCGGCTGAGCTGCTCGCGCGCCAGCTCGAATGGGTTCTCGCGCAGGTGGGACGTCGTTGCGACTGCCAAGGGTCTGCTCCTTTGTCGCTGCAAACGGGCTGAAAGTGGACGCCGCGGCGAGCTTAGCGCGATGCGTAGGCGTCCAGTGCCAGGTACCGCGGGTACGGCACCGGCTCGGCCCACCGCGCCGCCGAGGCGATCATCGCCGCGTTGTCGGTGCAGAGGGAGAGCGGAGCCGCCACCGCCTCCCCGAGCGCGGCCCGCAGCGCCGAGTTGGCCGCGACGCCGCCGACGATCGCGATCCGCTCGCGGCCCGTCGCCTCGGCCGCCTCGCGGGTGCGCTCGACGAGCGCGCGCACGATCGCGTGCTGGTACGACGCGGCGAGGTCGGCGCGACGGGCGTCCAGCTCCTCGTCCGGTGTATCGCGGACCGCGTAGAGCAGCGCCGTCTTCAGCCCCGAGAACGAGAAGTCGAGGCCCGGCACGCGGGCGACCGGGAAGTCGCACGCGGTCGGATCGCCCTCGCGCGCGAGCCGGTCCATCTCGCGGCCGCCCGGGTAGCCGAGCCCGAGCAGCCGCGCGCCCTTGTCGAACGCCTCTCCGGCCGCGTCGTCGAGCGTCGAGCCGAGCAGCTTCTGCTCGGTGTGCGAGCGGACGTCGAGGAGCATCGTGTGGCCGCCGCTCGCGAGCAGGCAGAGGAACGGCGGCTCGAGGGGATTCGGCCGCAGGTAGAGCGACCCGACGTGGCCGTCGAGATGGTCGACGGGAACGAGCGGCAGCCGGCGCGACCAGGCGACGGCCTTCGCCGCGGCGAGGCCGACGAGCAGCGCGCCGATCAGCCCCGGCCCCTGCGTCACCGCCACACGGTCGACGTCGTCCAGCGTCGCGCCGGCCTCGGCGAGCGCCTCGCGGATAACGGGCGTCACGAGCTCGAGATGGCGCCGCGAGGCGACCTCGGGGACGACGCCCCCGTAGCGCGCGTGCAGCTCGGCCTGGGACGAAACGACGTTGGAGAGGATCTCGCCGTCCTCGGTGACGAGCGCCGCGGCCGTCTCGTCGCAGCTCGTCTCGATCCCCAGGATCAGCGCCCTACCGGATCCTTCCACATGATCAGCGCGTCCTCGCGGTTGTCGGTGTAGTAGCCGCGCCGCAGGCCGCGCGAGCGGAAGCCGAGCCGCTCGTAGAGGTCGATCGCCTTCGCATTCGAGACGCGCACCTCGAGCGTGTAGCCGCGGCGGGCGTCGTCGGCCGTCAGGTCGAACAGCCGCTCGAGCAGCATCGTCGCCACGCCGCGGCCACGATGGTCGGGATCGACGGCGACGTTCATCACGTGCCAGGCGTCGACGTAGCGCGACACGATCAGATAGCCGACGAGCGCCGCGTCCTCGTCGTCGGCCTGGAACGCGCCGAGGCAGATCGAGCTCGGCTTCGCGAGCTCGCCGGCGAACATCGAGCGCGACCACGGCGTCGGGTACGACCGGCGCTCGATCGCCTCGATCTCGCCGAGGTCGTCGAGCAGAAGGCGGCGCAGCTCGATCGTCGTCACCGGTGCTCCTTCGGTGGATGTCGCCGCGTGAGTGGCACGCGAAAAGCGAGCGAGGCAAGGACGCAGGGAGCCTCGATAGCCGACGCTATCGGGGCGACCGAGGACACCGCAGCCCGGCGGAGCCGGGCCGACGAGCGAAGCGAGGAGTCGCGACGCTTTGCAGCCGCCAGGCACCCGGATGACATGCGCCGAAGGGGCACCACTACAGGTTCCTGTCGGCATCGGGGACGCGAAGGTACAGGGGCTCCAGCTCGTCGACAGGGCCCGGCTCGCCGGCCAGCGCGGCGTGGAAGCGCGCCCGCGGCAGGTGGCGCTCGTCCTCGTCCGCCGGCACGATCGCGCCTCGCTCCTCGAGCAGCGCTCGGTAGCGAAGGGAGCCGTCGCCGACGCACACGGCTCCTTCGTCGAGCCGCAGCTCCTGCGGGGCGAGCACGCGCGGCTCGCCGGCGACGAGCGTGAAGACCTCGCGCCGCTTCGCGTCGACGACCGGCACGGCTCCCGGGGCGCCGGCGGCGAGCGCCGCGAGCGTCGAGACTCCGGAGCCGGGGACGTCGAGCGAGAGCGCGAGCCCGCGCGCGACCGCGAGCCCGATCCGGACGCCGGTGAAGCTGCCCGGCCCGACGCCGACGGCGAGCCGGTCGATCTCGGACGGGTGCGCGCCCGCCTGGCGCAGTAGCGCGTCGACGTCCTCGAGCAGCGTCTGCGCGCGCGAGACCCGCTCGCCGAGGATCTCGTCCCCGTCCGCGAGCGCGCTCGTCGCAACCGCCGTTGCGGTGTCGAAGGCCAGCGTCAGCACTCGTCGATCTCCACCGCTCTCCCGCCGCCAGCATGCCGCAAACGCACCGCGTAGCGAGGCGGCGGCAGGACGCCCTCGCCCGCCTCCGGCCACTCGACGAACGCGATCGCCTGCTCGAAGTACGGCTCGAGGTCCCCCCACTCCGCAGCCGAGACGCCCTGGAAGCGGTAGAGGTCGAGGTGCGAGATCTCGACCTCGTCGCCGTGGTAGCGGTGGCCGATCGTGTACGTCGGGCTCGTCACGCGCTCGCGCACGCCGAGCGCCCCGCACGCTCCGCGGACGAACGTCGTCTTGCCGGAGCCGAGCTCGCCCGCCACCGTCACGACGTCGCCGGGCGCGAGCCGGCCCGCGAGCTCCGCCGCGAGCGCTTCCGTCTCCTCCGGTGACTGGGTCAGCGTCTCCACGCGTACGATCGAACCATGCCTGCTTACGTCATCGTCGAGACGGACGTCCACGATCCCGAGCGGTACGACCGCTACAAGGCCGCGTCTCCCGGTGCGGTGCACGCGGGCGGCGGCCGCTTCGTCGTGCGCGGCGGAGAGCTCGCGGTGCTCGAGGGCGACTGGGATCCCACCCGGCTCGTCGTGCTCGAGTTCCCCGACCTCGAGGCGGCGAAGCGCTGGTACGACTCGCCCGAGTACGCCGAGGCGCGGAAGCTGCGCGAGGGCGCCGCGAACCTGCGCATGGTCGCGGTGCAGGGGCTCGACGAGCCGCTCTAGCGAACCCAGAGCTGGTCGATCAGCACGCCGAAGCCGTTGCCGCTGTACTGGTAGTTGCCGACGCGCTTCGAGACGACGTCGACGGCCTTCAGGTTGTCGAGCGGAACGAGCGGCGCCTCGTCGACCACCGCCCGGTCGACGCGTTCCCACAGGCGGTCGGCCGCGGCCGGATCACTGACCTCCAGGGACAGGGCTCGCGTGACCTGCCGGTCGATCGCGGGGTCGCAGAACTCCGCATAGTTGGCGTTGTCCCGGCTGCTCGGCGCGAACGCCGCGCACGTGAGTTGGTCGAAGAAGTCCGAGGCGGCCGGGTAGTCGGCCTCCCAGGCCCAGATGCCGATCTGGACCTTGTTCCGCGAGTCGCCGACCACGCCGAAGTAGATGAAGCCCTTGCCGTTCTGTACGACCTTGATCGAGGTGCGATAGCCGAGCGACCGAAGCAGCTTCGCGACGCTCGGCCCGGCGGCCTCGGTGTAGTTGTCCACCCACACCGTGATCTTCGTACCGCGCGTCCCGGAACGAGCGACGAGTCGGCGCGCCGTGGCGAGGTCCGGAGCGCTCCATCTCCCCTCCTTCGCTCCACCGGCCGTGTAGGGACAGTACGGCCGGTAGCCGGGGAAGTCCGGAGGCAGGACCTGGCAGGTCGGAGCTGCGAGGAGCGGGCCGCCGTCGCCCTCGACGGCCGCCGCTCGATCGAATGCGAAGTTGAGCGCCCGGCGCGCGGCCGGGCGGTCGAACGGCGCAAGCCGCGTGTTCAGGAACAGACCCTGCGAGGCCGGCTGGGGATTGCTGTGCACCTGGCTCGCGTAACGGCTCGTGGCCGCCTGCAGCCCGGAGGACGATGGGGAATTCGTCCAGAGCGTGCTCACGAGGTCCGACCGCCCGGACGTCACCTCCCGGATGAGGCTGTCGGCGCCTCGCTTCGGCGTGATCGCGAACTCGATCCTGGCCGGGTAGCCGTCGGGCTGGGCGGCCTCCGACCACTGGTGGAAGTAGCGGTTGCGTACGAGCGTGAGCCGACGTCCCGGCCGGTAGGACGAGATCACGTAGGGGCCGGTCGCGGGCAGCGGGCGCGACGCCCGCAGCTTGGCCGGTGTCCCGGCGGGAAGCACCGAGGCGAACGGCAGGGCCAGCTTGTAGAGGAACTCGGGATCTGCCGCGACGAGATGGAAGGTCACGGTTCCCGCGCGATCGTCGGTGACGATCCCCGTGGAGAGGTCACAGCTCTTCGGCGCTCGTCGGCACGCCGACCCGCCGAGAATCTCGTCGTAGTACGTCACGGGCACCGCGCCGGTCTCGTAGAAGCGCTCGAAGCTGGCGCGCACGTCGGACGCACGAACCGGCTCGCCCGTCGAGTAGCGGAGGTCCGGACGCAGCTGGAACCTATACGCCCTGCCGCCCTCGGTCGGAGTCGGCAGCGAGACCGCAAGGTCGGGGACGAGCTGGTCCCCGGCCAGCCCGCTCGCGTGATCGAAGCCGACCAGGCCGTCGTTCGTGAGATGGACGATCGGCCACGAGGACGTGGAGTACGCGACCGCTGTGTCGATCGAGTCGAGGGCGAAGTTCAGCGCAACCTTGAGCGTGCCGCCGCTGTGGCCGGCACCCGGTCGGGCGTCGACGCTCGCCAGCAGCGCGCTGCCCGCGGACGCAAGTCCCCGGAGCTGGTGCCGCACGTCGACCGGGTCTCCCGGCACGTTCGTGCTCGGATCGATGCGCCGCAGCGTGCCGCCGTACTCGTTCGCGACCCAGACCCCGCCGTGCTCGTCGAGCGCGAGCCCGGTCGGCGTGTCGCCGGTGGCGATCGTCGCGGTCACCGAGTTGGTGTCGGGATCGATGCGCGACACGGTTCCGTCGAGGCTGTTCGCCACCCAGACCGACCTGTCCCCGAACACGACTCCCGTCGGTCCGTTGCCCACCTGGATCGACGCCGCCACGGATCCCGACCCGGGATCGATGCGCACGACGTGACTTGCGGCTCGTTGTGTCGCCCACAGCGCGCCGCCACCTGTCGTGAGCTCGGTCGCCGCGACCGGCAGGGGATGCTTCTCCGGCCGCCCGCTGGCTGCGTCGATGCGCGTGATCGTGCCGTCCGAGGTGTTCGCGACCCAGACGAAGCCTCCCGCATATGCGATTCCGGCAGGCCCGTTGCCGACCGGGATCCGCTGTACGACCGTGTCGGTCTTGGCATCGATGCGGGCGACGTCTCCGCCGAGGCTGTTCGCGACCCAGACGTCGCCGTTGCCGATCGCTATCCCGCTCGGGCCGCTGCCGACGTTCGTGATCGTGTCCACGACCGAGTTCGTGGCGGGATCGATCTTCGACACGCTGTCACCGTCGGCGTTGACGACCCAGTAGGCGCCCGCGCCGGCCGCGACCTGCGTCGGGGTCGCGCCGACACCCGGATCGGCAAGCAGACGCCCGGAGTGCGGATCGAAGACTGCCAGCGAGTTGCTCGTCGCCGCGCTCGGCGTCGAGCCGGTCTTGCCGCCGCTCCCTCCGAGCGCGAAGACGGGGATCGCGACCGCCGCCGCCACGACTCCGGCGAGCGCTCCGACGAGCAGCGGCCGCCTCATGACCGGACGCGGCGCCACGACCCTCTCGGCCCTGAGCGGCGGGAAGTGCGACGGCAGGCCGTCGATGTCGAGCTGGAAGAGGCGCTCCGGGCGATCGATGTCCTTGAGCCGGAAGTCGCCGAGTTCGCGGACGACCACGCCGTCGAGCTCCTCCTCGACGAGCTCGCACGTCGCGTTGGAGAGGAGCACCTGCCCGCCGTGGCCCGCCGCGCCGATCCGCGCCGCCCGGTGCACGCCCATCCCGACGTAACGCTCGCCGCCGACCGCCGGCTCGCCGGTGTGCAGCCCCATCCGCACCCGCACCTCGACCCCGTCCGGCCAGTCGCGCGCGGCCAGCGCACGCTGGGCCACGACGGCCGCGCCGAGCGCGGCGTTGGCGCGCACGAAGGCGAAGAAGAACGAGTCGCCCTGGTTGTCGACCTCGCGCCCGCCGTGCGACGAGGCCGCCTCTCGCAGGATCTTCCCATGCGCCTCGAGGACGTCGCCGTAGCGCGCGCCGAGCCGTTTGAGCAGCTCCGTCGACCCCTCGATGTCCGTGAACAGGAAGGTGACGGTCCCTTGCGGGAGCTCGGTCATGCGGAGGACCTACGCCGACGCGACGGCCCTGTCAAGCAACGCAACCCGATGGGGGTGCCGCTAGAAGAGGCCGAGCTGCTCGGCGGGCGCTGGCAACGCTTGTGACAAGTCGTCACTTGCCGGCGCTTCGTCGGATACCGGCGCCGGGGCAAGACCTCGCCCGAGCAGCTCCGGCAGGCGGGCGAAGTCCGCCCCGAGCACCTTCAGCATCGCCGGGGTGTAGAGCGCGGCCGCCGGGTGGTAGAGCGGGTAGAGGACGACGCTGCGGCCGGCGATCGTCAGCGCCTGCTCCTGCCCGTGCACGCGCGTGATCCCGAGCGGCCTACCGGAGAGGAGCTTCGTCGCGAAGTTGCCGAGCGTCGCGATCACCTTCGGCTCGATCAGCTCGATCTGGCGGAAGAGGTGCGGCTCGCACGACTCGATCTCGTCGGGCTGCGGGTCGCGGTTGCCGGGCGGGCGGCACTTGAGGACGTTCGCGATGTAGACGTCCTCGCGCCGGAGGTCGACGCCCTGCAGCAGCCCGTCGAGGAGCTTCCCCGCCTGCCCGACGAACGGGACGCCCTGCTTGTCCTCGTGGAAGCCCGGCGCCTCGCCGACGAACATCAGGTCGGCACCCGGGTTACCGGCGCCGAAGACGACCTGCGTCCTGCCCTGCGCGAGCCTGCAGCGGGTGCAGCCGGAGGTCGTTGCGCCGTACTCCTCGAGCGTGTCGACCGCAGCGACGGGCACCGCACTCATCTTCCGCTCCGGCGCCGGCCGAGCCGACGCCTCCGCTCCTTGCTGAGCTCCGTCGAGCCTACGCTCACGCCGGTGAGTCTACGAGGCCCGCCCGACGGACAGGATCCGCGCCTTCCACCGCCCGCGCGGAGCCTCCACCTCGATCTCGTCGCCGGGCCCCTTCCCCAGAAGCGCCCGGCCGACCGGCGAGTCCGGCGAGACGCCGCCGACGCCGGTGATGTCGATCGAGAGCCGCTCGCCGTCGTCGCGCTCGAGCTCGACGCGCGAGCCGACGGTGACGACGCCGCTCGCGGCGGCGGCCTCCTCGTCGACGATCGTCGCGTGCTGGAGCCGGTGGCGGAGCACCCGGATCCGCGCCTCGAGCAGTCCCTGCTCGTTCTTCGCGGCGTGGTACTCGAAGTTCTCGGAGAGGTCGCCGTGCGCCCGAGCGGTCGCGATCGCGTGCACGACCTCCTTGCGTTTCGGTCCCTCGAGCTCGGCAAGCTCGGCCTCGAGCTGCGCGTGCGCGGCGGGCGTCAGCAGCTCGCCGTCTTCGTCCCCCCGCGCCATGCGGAGCTAGTGGCCGCAGCCGCAGGAACCGCCGCAGCAGCCGCCGCCTCCGCCGCCACCCGTCGCGACCGGCTTCGAGACCCCGTGCACGGCGAAGGAGGAGAACTGGCGGGAGACGTTCGTCGCGGCGCAGTCGGGGCAGGCGACCTGCTGCTCGCCCCGGACGAGCTCCTCGAAGTGCGACTCGCACTCCATGCAGACGTATTCGTAGATCGGCACCGGTTCGCAGCCTAACGATCAGCCGGACTTGAGGAGGATGACGACGATCGTCCCCAGCCCGAGGATCACGCCGAGGGTGGCGAAGGCGATGCTCGCCCGGGCGGTGAACGGCGCGTAGCCGCCTCGCGCGACCGCGTCTTCCACCTGTCGCTGCCGGACGTAGGCGTAGGCGATCAAGGCCATGCCGGCCAAGACGAAACCCGTGCCGATCAGCTGGAACGGCCACGCCGCGCCGCGCGACAGCTCCGGCACCAGCTTTCCGGCTCCGAGACCGACCGCGAACGTCGTCAGGCCGGTGCGCCACCACGCCAGGTACGTCCGCTCGTTCGCGAGCCGGGTCCGGCGGAGCGCGTCCCCGGCCTCGGCATTGGGTTCGCCCGGCACAGCGGCGCGTTCGGCGTCTCGCCTGCATTCCCTTCGTCAGGCAGGCGCTCCGTGGCAGTGCTTCCACTTGCGGCCCGAGCCGCACGTGCAGGACTCGTTGCGCCCGCGCGCGGCGTCCCCCTTCGCGTAGAGACGCATGATCTCGGCCGGAGCGCCGCCCTGCCGCAGCTGCGCCGACATCAGCCGCAGCGGCCGGTCGACGTGGTGGAAGAACGCCTTGTAGCCGGCGCAGAGGTAGTTCAGGCCCGGCTCGCCGTCGGGCGTCCGGACGAACCGGTCCTTCGGGCAGCCGCCGTGACAGGCGAAGCGCACGTCGCACTCGCGGCAGTACTGCGGCAGCAGGTCCCGCTTGTCGAGCCCGAAACGCCGCTGCCGCGGCGACGCGACGAGCTCGCGTAGGGGCGTGTGCTCGATGTTCCCGAGCCGGTACTCGGGCTCGACGAAGTGATCGCACGAGTAGAGGTCGCCGTTGTGCTCCAGCGCCAGCGCGAGCCCGCACGTCTCGGAGTGGACGCAGAGCGACGGCGGCTCACCGACCCAGTTCGCGAGCGCGACGTCGAACATCTGGACGTACACCTCGCCCACGTCACGCCGCACCCATTCCTCGAACACGTCGACCAGGAACCGGCCGTACTGCTCCGGCGTGACCGAGCGCTCCGTGACCGCTTCCCCGTGCTGGACGTAGAGCGGCCGGTCCCGCCACGACCGCCACGTGACGGCGGACGGCTCGGTCAGACGCTCGATGATCGGGATGAGCTGGACGAAGCGCGCGCCGCAGTCGTCGCGGAGGAAGCGGTAGACGGCGCGGCCGTGGTCGGCGTTGGCGGCATGGATCGTGGTCAGCGCGTTCCACTCCGCTCCTGCCTCGGCCAGGTGCCCGAGACCGCGCATCACCCGGTCGAACGAGCCCTTGCCGCCCTTGTCGATCCGGTACGCGTCGTGCAGGTCGCGCGGCCCGTCGATCGAGAGCCCGACGAGGAAGTCGTGCTCGCGGAAGAATTCCGCCCACTCGGCGTCGAGCACGGTGCCGTTCGTCTGGATCGTGTAGACCGGGCGCTGGCCGGGCCGGAGGTACCGGCCGACGACGTCGACCGACCGGCGGAAGAAGTCGAGCCCCATGAGCGTCGGCTCGCCGCCCTGCCAGGCGATCACGACCTCCGGGCTCTCGGCGTGCGCGTCGATCAGCTGTCGCAGGTAGAGGTCCAGCAGCTCGTCCGCCATCCGGAAGCGGCTGCCCGGATAGAGCATTTCCTTCGAGAGGAAGAAGCAATACGCGCAGTCGAGGTTGCAGACGGCACCCGTCGGCTTAGCGAGCAGGTGGAAGGCGCGTGGAACCTCTGCGGCCGTTGCCACGGGTCGAGAGTGACAGCCGAGCCCGCCTGCCACGTCATCCCGGCGGGAGGACGCGCCGGACGCGTGGGGCTGGGAGAGTCGTCGCCCAGGGGTGCGTCCAGGACAGGTGGAGGTTGGGATGAGCAAGCCGTTCAAGGGCACGATCAACGTCGACATCCGCGACTCGACGCCGGACTGGGAGCCGTACACGCAGCCGATCGCTCCGCCGGGGTCCTCGAACGTGCTCTACGTCGTCCTCGACGACGTCGGCTACTCGGCGATGGAGCCGTTCGGCGGGCTGATCGAGACGCCGAACATCAACCGGATCGCCGAGCGCGGGCTCACCTACACCAACTTCCATACGACGGCACTGTGCTCGCCCACGCGCTCCTGCCTGATGACCGGCCGGAACCACACGACGAACGGGATGGCCTGCATCACGGAGGGAGCGGACGGCTACCCCGGCATGAACGGCCACATCCCCTTCGAGTGCGCGACGATCGCCGAGGTCCTCGGCGAGCGCGGCTGGAACACCTACGCCGTGGGCAAGTGGCACCTGACCGCCACGGACGAGATGACGCTCGCCTCGCGCAAGACGCAGTGGCCGCTCGGTCGCGGCTTCGAGCGCTTCTACGGGTTCCTCGGGGCCGAGACGAACCAGTGGTATCCGGACCTCGTCTACGACAACCATCCCGTCGACCAGCCGAGGCCGCCGGAGGAGGGGTACCACTTCGGCACGGACATCACCGACAAGGCGCTCGAGTTCATCCGCGACGCGAAGGCGATCGCGCCCGAGAAGCCGTTCTTCCTCTACTACTGCCCCGGCGCCTGCCACGCCCCACACCACGCTCCGAAGGAGTGGATCGACAAGTACAAGGGCCGCTTCGACATGGGCTACGAGGCCTACCGCGAGCTCGTCTTCGAGCGCCAGAAGCAGATGGGCGTGCTCACCGACAAGTCCGAGCTGTCGCCGATCAATCCGTACATCGACGAGAAAGGCCCGGAAGGCCAGGACTGGCCCGAGCTCGACACGGTCCGGCCCTGGGACTCGCTGTCCGACGACGAGAAGCGCCTCTTCAGCCGCATGGCGGAGGTCTACGCCGGCTTCCTGAGCCACGCCGACAACGAGATCGGCCGCCTGCTCGACCACCTCGAGGAGACCGGGGAGCTCGACAACACGTTGATCGTGCTCGTCTCGGACAACGGCGCCTCGGGCGAGGGCGGCCCGAACGGCTCGGTCAACGAGAACAAGATCTTCAACGGGCTCCCCGACAGGATCGAGGAGAACCTCCCCTTCATCGACGACCTCGGCAGCCCGCGGACGTACAACCACTATCCGACCGGCTGGGCCTGGGCGTTCAACACGCCGTTCAAGATGTGGAAGCGCTACTCGAACTTCGAGGGCGGCACGGCCGACCCGATGATCGTCAGCTGGCCCCAGGGCCTGAAGGCGACCGGTGTCTGCCGGCGCTTCACGCACGCGAGCGACATCGTGCCGACGATCTACGAGGTGCTCGGTCTCGAGCCGCCGGAGGTAGTGAAGGGACACACGCAGCACGAGCTCGAGGGAGTGAGCTTCGCGGCGACCTTCCTCGATTCGGAGGCGAAGACCGCGAAGCAGACGCAGTTCTTCTCGATGCTCGGCACCCGCGCGATCTGGCACGACGGGTGGAAGGCGACCGCGGTCGTCCCGGCCGCGCCCGAGACCTGGCACAACTTCTCGACCCAGCGTTGGGAGCTGTACGACACCGAGAACGACCCGAGCGAGTGCCACGACCTGGCCGCGCAGCATCCGGACAAGGTGCAGGATCTCGTGGCGCGCTGGTGGGTCGAGGCCGGCCGCTACGGCGCGCTCCCGATCGAGACCCGAAACGCGGTCGAGATTCTCGGCGCGGAGCGACCTCAGCTGTCGCCGCCTCGTGACCGTTACGTCTACTACCCGGGCTGCGCGGAGGTTCCCGAGTCGGCCGCGCCGAACATCCGCAACCGCTCGTACACGATCGCGGTCGAGGTGACGATCGACACCGAGGAGGCGGGCGGCGTGCTGTTCTCGCAGGGTGCCCGGTTCGGCGGCCATTCGCTCTACATCAAGGACGGCAGGCTGAAGTACGTCAACAACTTCGTCGGGCTCCAGGAGCAGGTGGTCGAGTCGACCGAGCCGGTGCCGACCGGCCACGTCGTCCTCTCCGCCTCCTTCGCGCGAGAGGGCGACTCGATGCCGGCGGAGGGAACGCTCACGCTCCACATCCGCGACGAGGTGGTCGGCGAAGGCAGGATCAGGACGCAGCCGGGGTACTTCTCGCTGGCCGGCGAGGGGCTGAACGTCGGCAAGGATCCCGGCGAGCCCATCACCGACGACTACCCCGGCGAGCACCCCTGGACGTTCGTCGGCGGCACGATCCACAAGGCGGTGATCGACGTCAGCGGCGAGCCGTTCGCCGACCTCGCCGAGGAGGCGAGGATGGCCTTCGCACGCGACTGAGGATCGCCGGCGACCCCGGCGGCTCAGACCAACGCGACGACGCCCTTGCCGACGAGAAAGGCGCCGACGACCATGAGGACGACGCCGCCGAGCCCGCGCCAGTTGCGGACGAGCCAGTCGCGCAGCCGGGCCCGCGCCGGCCCCGTCCGTTCCGGCGCCACCTGGGCCAGCACGATCGGCGCGTAGACGGTGCTGGTGCCGACGGCGAGGAAGACGAGCATCGCGACGACGGCGGCCGTGGTTCCCGGATGCGTCCCGACGATGTGGGCACCGGCGGCGATCGCGATCACGTAGGTCGGCAGGAACGTTCCGAGCACGAATGCCGGCCAGGGCTCCATGCGGTCGAGCCTCGCCAGCCACGATGGGCTCTTCGCCTCGGTCGCGGCGCGCGACCGGAGGAGGAACCACGCACCCGCGGGCAGCAGGACGAGCCCGGCGACCAGCGTCACCCAGGACGCGGCCCGGCTCGCGCTCTCCCTCGACGTCCCGATGTGCAGCACGACGGCAACGGCCCCGATGACGAACATGACGGTGAACTCGCCGAGGAAGAAGGCCCACGCCTTCCGGATCCCTCGCTCGACGGAGAGCAGGATCACCGCGGCGAGCGGCGGCAGGGGCTGGAGGGCCATGGCGACGCCCAGCCCGATCATGACTCCCCACACGGCCGCAACCTCCTTCCGGTTGGGCCAATCCTCTCGTAGAGCCGGTACTACGGCTGGTACTGCTGCTCGATCCCGCGGATCGTGTCGACGTTGACGCGAATCCACACGCCGGAGCTCAGGGGCTCGAAGAGCTTGCGGTGCGGGCCGCCGTTGACGATCCGCATCAGCTCCGCGAGCCTGACCGGGGTCGACACGGGGCCCGAGCCGGGGTTCGTGAGCACCGTGATTCTCGCGACCGGCGAGACGATGTAGGTCAGCAGGCGGTGCCCTCCCTCGACGACGTAGTTGTCGTTGGGCACGGTGCTGAGCCCGCTTGCGCGCCGCGCGGTGAGGCCCTTCGTGAGCCACGCCGGATCGAAGCGCAGCTCGACCCGGCCGCCGACGCGCCTCAACGCGGCGATGTGGCCGTACAGCGTCACCTGGCCCGCGGGCGTCGCGGACGGCTGAGTCCCGGGAAACCCGGTCCGATCCGCCCTGGACTGCGCCTGGCCGGCCGCCGCGACCGCGACGACCGTCGCCGCCAGCATGAACATGACGAGCGGTCTCTTCATCTCTACCTCCTCCCGCCCGCTCCGCGGAGGACTCACGATCCGCGGAGCGGGCCGGCGTGAGCGCGGCTTACGGGTAGATGCCGCGCATCGTCGTCGCATCCGCGACGCGCTGCACGGCCACTCCGTAGGCCGCGATCCGCATCGGCAGCGTGCGCTCTTCGTGCATCTGCCAGGTCTCGTCGAACGCGCGCGTGACGATCGCGTCGAGGCGCGAGTTCACTTCCTCCTCGCTCCAGAAGTACTGCTGGAGGCCCTGCACCCACTCGAAGTACGAGACGACGACACCGCCGGAGTTGGCAAGGATGTCGGGCAGGATCACGACGCCCTTCTCCTCGAGGATCGCGTCCGCCTCCGGCGTCAGCGGGCCGTTGGCGCCTTCGCACACGATCGACGCCCTGATCCGGTCCGCGTTTTCGGCGGTGATCACCTGCTCGAGCGCACACGGCGCCAGCAGGTCGCACTCGAGCTCGAGCAGCTCGGCGGGATCGATCTCCTCGGCGCCGCCGAAGCCGCGCAGCGTGCCGTGCTCGCGCTTCCACGCGAACGCGGCCGGGATGTCGATGCCCTTCTCGTTGTGGAGCGCGACGGCCGAGTCGGAGATGCCGATGATCTTCGCGCCGGCCTCGTGGAGGAACACCGCGAGATAGCTGCCGACGTTGCCGAAGCCCTGCACGACGCTCGTGAGGCCTTCGAACGTCCTGCCCATCTTCTTCAGCGCCTCGCGCACCGTGAAGAACGCGCCCCGGGAGGTCGCCTCCTCACGGCCCAGCGAGCCGCCGATGCCGAGCGGCTTCCCGGTCACGACCCCGAGTGCCGGGTGGCCGATGTTCATCGAGTACGTGTCGAAGATCCACGCCATCGTCTCGCCGTTCGTGTTCACGTCCGGCGCGGGAATGTCCACCTCCGGGCCGATCTCGTTCACGATCTCGCTCGCGAAGCGGCGGGTCATCCGCTCGAGCTCGCCCTTCGACATGGACTTGGGATCGCAGGCGATCCCGCCCTTCGCGCCGCCGAAGGGAATCCCCGTCAGCGCGCACTTCCAGGTCATCCACATCGCGAGGGCCCGCACCTCGTCGAGGGTCACGTCCGGGTGATAGCGGATGCCTCCCTTGGACGGCCCGCGTGCGACGTTGTGCTGGACGCGGTAGCCCTCGAACACCTCGATGCGCCCGTCGTCCATCCGCGTCGGGATGGAGACGACTACGCCCTTCTTGCACCGCTCGAGCACCCGCACGAGCGAGTCGTCGAATCCGAACACCTCGGAGACTGCGTGCAGCTGGGCACGCGCCACCTCGTACGGATTCAGCTTGAGATGCGTGCCTCGTTTGACGGTGGACACGGTTCCTCCTTTCTCGATCACTCCTACGACGGCGCTCTGCGCAGCCCGGTCTTGTCTCCCATCGCCGCGTTCAGGTACGACTCCTCGGCCGCGTCGACCGCCGCCGCGAAGCGCGGCTCGTCGAAGTCGGGATCGGCGTCGCGCAGCGCGGCCAGCAACGGCTGGTAGAGAACGTCATGAACCGGCACCAGCGCCTGCGTGCCGCCTTCGATGTAGGCCGTGGCGAGGGTCTGGCCGACGATCCGTGCCAGCGCGGTCTCGCCCACGCTCATAACCAAGTGGTAGTTGTGATCTGCGAGCTTCACCTGTGTGGGCATGGCCATCTGAGGCTCCCTCCGGGCGAGCGTTCGCGCATCGGGGGAGGCGCTGAGCCGGTCCCGCGGGAAGTTGGCAGCGCTAGGAGTCGCAGACGGCGCGCTTGCCGCCGAATAGCTCGCGGACGAGCCCGCTCGGCGTGCCCGGCACGCCGAGGGCGAACTTCTCCGCCCGGGGCGCATCGAGGATCGTCATCTTGTCCGGGCCCGGCGCGACGCACCCTGCGCCCTGCAGCCGCCAGTACGGGTTGTAGTGCGCCCGCAGCAGGTAGCGGCCGGGCGCGAAGACGCGGCCGCGGATCACGGTGTGGCCGAAGGACGTCACGACGGGATGCGCCGGCCCGGTCAGCATCGGCGTCGCGTGCGGCAGCGCGTAGATCGTCCAGTTCGCGCTCTGGAAGACGACGTGGAAGCCCGACTGCGGCGCACGGAGGATGCTCGCCTCGCGCGGCCCGCCGTCCCAGTCGAGCGGCGCCGTGCGGCTGAGGAGGATGTATTTCACGGCGGCCGAGCGGAGCCACCGCCGGTACGACGTCGCGTCGAGCTGCTGCGAGTAGAGGACCGCGTTGTCCGCCATGTCGAGCTGCCGGTACCAGCCGCGCGCGAGCGGGAAGCCGGCCCGCGGGATCCAGTTCGCCTCCCAGTGCTCGGCCGTCGGCACGACCTCGACGCGGTAGCCGGGCTGCTGGTGCTTCTTCAGGAAGCCGATCGCGGGCCGCCAGAAGCTCGCCTGCTGCGTCTGGTTGTCCAGCCGCGACGGGATGAGGAGCATGTACGGGACGATGTTGTAGGCGAAGGCGACCGCGAGCGCGAGCACGACGAGGCGCCGCGGCCGGAAGCCGGCGAGGCTCGCGGCGAGGAGCATGACCGGGAAGACGAACGCGCTCAGCCGGGTCCAGTTGTCCCCGAGCGGAGTCGGTACGAGGTAGACGACGATGCTCCCGAGACCCCAGAGCGCATAGAACGCGACGAGCGGTGCGGCCGCGCGGGCACGGCGCGCGAGCAGCACGCCGAGCGCCGTCACGAGCAGCACCCCGGCGAAGTCGATCCAGTGGAACGGGTACGAGCCGGTGCTCGCCGGGAAGAGGACGAGCGCCGCGAGCTCGATCCCCGCCGCGACGGCGAGGCCGGCTCCGAACCAGACGTCCCGGCGGGCGAACTGCCGGCGCGCGAGGGCGTACGAGGCGACGATGAGGCAGAGGAAGGCGAACGCGAGCGGGCTGAAGCCGACCGTGACCGCGGCCATGACCGCCGCCCACCGGAGCCGCCGCAGCTGCAGGAGCTTCAGCGTCGCGAGCATCGCGGTGAACCCGAGCGTGTACGCGTAGAGCCCGGTGAACATCGGCGCGCAGGCGAGGACGCCGAAGACACGCGACGGCCAGAGCGCGGCCCTCCCCCACTCCCGCTGCGCGATCGAGGAGAAGAGGACGGTCGAGGCGACCGCGGCGGCGAAGACAAGCGGCAGGTTCCCCACCAGCGCCGCCGGCAGGTAGTAGAGGAGGCTGTACGAGGCGAGCGGGTACGTGCCCGAGTACCAGAAGTTGTCCCAGATCAGCGCGCCGTCGCGGACGAGGAACGTCCGGTAGAGATGAACCGGTGCGTCGCCGGGCGCGGGGCCGACCGCGACGACGATCGCGCCGAGGACGGCCGTCAGCGCGGCGCCGAGCAGCAGCTCGCGACGTGAGACGCGCCGGTTTTCGACCAGAGGTACAGCGGCAGAGGTCATGGCGCTAGCCGGATTGTCGCATGGACGCGGGTGAGCAAGGACGCCGGCGGGACGAGATCCAACCCGTCGGGCCGGGAGAGATAGCCGGGAGCGGTGCCCGGGACGCCGGTGTGCCCGTACTGCCACACGATCCGGTTCGTGTGCGGGTCGATGACGATCACGCGGTCGTTGAAGTCGTCGGTGACGAGGAAGTCTCCGTTCGGGAGAGGCTCGGCGAGCGACGGCTGGTCGAGCTGGGGGTCGCCCGGGCGCGGCCGGTAGCGCCAGTCGAGACGGCCGTTGCGGTCGAAGGTCTCCAGGATCCCCGGGCTCTGCCAGCCGACCGTGACGTAGAGGCCGGGCCGGACCTCGTTCGAATCGGAGGGATAGTCGACCCCCGGTGGGTGGGTCGCCCACAGGAGCCGACCGTTCGGCGACAGAGCATCGACCCAACTCCCGTTGATCTCGGTCACGAGCGCTCCACCTCCCGTGAGCGGGAAGGCACCGTTGGGGCTTCCGAACGCGCGCGGCGGATCGTGCACGCAGCCCTGCGCGGGACTGCCGGAGGTGCTTACGGGACGGTGCGAGGGCGGCCGGAGAAGAACGAGCCGGCAGTTCTTGATGTCCGCCACGAGAATCGAGCCGTTCGGGAGCATCATGGCGTCGTCCGGATTGGAGAGCTGGTTGGGGCCGGCGCCCGGCGCGCCGATGCGGCCGTACCGATAGACGATCCGGCCGGCGGCGATGTCGACGACGCTCACGGCTCCCACGTCCTCCTCGGTCACGACGATCTGCCGTCCGTCGGGCGAGAAGAACGCGTCGTCGGGGACGGGCAGGGCGCTGCTTCCCGCTCGCGGGAACCGCCAGACGATGCGCCCCTGCGGGTCGACGACCAGGAGCCGGTTGTTCGAGCGGTCGGCGATCAGGACGTCACCCGGAAGCACCGACGGGTCGGAGCCCGGCGCGAGGTGCGCTGCGGTGCGCGGCGCGGCGAACGGCCCGGCCGGCGCCTTCTGCTTCGCCGCCGGCTTCGGCCTGGGCGGATCACGCTGCTGCGTCTGTGCGGGGTGGCGGCTCGCGCCGCCGCACCCGGCGGCCACTGCGGCGAGTGCCGCGAGCAGCAGAAGGAAAGAGTGACGCACGAGTGCTCTTCTCACCCGAGCTTCGTCGCGAAGCATGAGCTTCGGATGAAGCCTACGCAGACCGCGGCCGGGGGCGCATCGGGGCGCCCCCGGATTCGCGGCTCGCACTACGCCGACGGTGCGATGTTCTGGTTGAGCCGGAACACGTTCGTCGGGTCGTACTCGTCCTTCAGCGCGACGAGACGACGGTACGTCTCCGTGCCGTAGGCGGCCTCGGCGTCGGCCGGCTCGCTGAGAAAGTTCACGTATCGGCGGCCGGTCTCGTCCGCCTTCGCCGAGGCGATCACCGTGCGCGCCCACTCGGTGTTGGCGCCGAGCTCGGCCGGGTCGGCCGTGCCCGTGACGGCGTTGACCACGTACTGCATCGAGCGCTCCGGATACGCGGTCTCGTCCGCGCCGACCCGGGCGACGGCGCCGCCCATCTGGTGGACGTGGATCTCGCACTGCGGCCCTGGCGTGTCCTGGTGCAGTCGCGCGAACGAGTCGATCGTCTCGTCCGAGAGCCCGGCCAGGTGGGTGCCCTTGAAGTACGCGTTGATCCCCTTCGGCCAGAGCGGGTCGAGCAGGCCCTGGATGAACTGGTACGGCATCGGGTGGATGAGGTCGGCCACCGGCTCGGCGACCGTGCGGAGCTCGCGCACGAGCGCCTCCCCCTCCTCGACCGGCCCGGCGCAGACCGCGATCACGATCGCGACCTTCTTGCCGTGCCACTCCTCCGGGATCACCGGCAGCGGCGGGGCGGTCGCGAGGCTGATCGCCGTCGTGATCGCATCTGGCTGGCTCGGCGCCCAGTCGCGGTAGAAGCGCAGCAGGTCACCCGCCGCGTCTCCCGGCAGGAACAGCGGGCCTGCGTAGACCATCGGCCCCACCGGGTGCAGGGCGAGTTCGAACGACGTGACGATCCCGAAGTTGCCGCCGCCTCCCCGCAGCCCCCAGAAGAGCTCCGGGTTCTCGGTCGCGCTCGCACGGACGAGCCGGCCGTCGGCGGTGACCACGTCGGCTCCGACGAGATTGTCGGTCGCGAGCCCGTACTGCCGCATCAGCCAGCCGATGCCGCCGCCGAGCGTGAAGCCCGCCACGCCGGTCGTCGAGACGAGGCCGCCGGTCGTCGCGAGGCCGAACTGCTGGGCCTCGTGGTCGACGTCGCCCCAGACCGCGCCGGGGCCGACGTAGGCGATCCGCGCCTCGGGATCGATGCGGACGTTCCGTAGCGGCGAGAGGTCGATCAACATCCCGCCCTCGACGGTCGAGAGGCCGGCCACGCTGTGGCCGCCGCCCCGCACGGCGACGGTGAGATCGTGCGCGCGGGCGAAGCCGAGCGCCGCGATCACGTCGGCCACGCCCGTGCAGCTGGCCACCGCAGCCGGCATCCGCGCATCGTGCGCCCCGTTCCAGAGCTGCTTCGCCTCGAGGAACCCGTCGTCGCCGGGCAGGAACAGGGGCCCGCGCAACGCCTCCCGCAACTCCTGCACCGTGGCCTCGCCGAGTACCGGAGCGAGTGTGTCCGTCATCTTCTCCTCCTTCTCGTGGATCGTCGGAAAAGCCGTTCTAGCGAGCGCCTATTTGCCACCGGTTTGCGCGCGCTTTGCGAGCGCCGAGAACTCGCCGGCTCGATCGTCTTCCCCGCGAAGGCGCGCGACCTCGGCGAGATGCGCCCACGTGACCGCGAGCCAGCGGCGGTTCGGCGTCTGCTCGATCACGGCGACCGCCTGCTCGAGCAACGCCTCCGCGCGGTCGAGCCGCTCGCGCGCCTGTTCGAGCTCGGCGGAGCGCCACAGCGCCGAGGCGAGCCCCCAGCGGTCGCCGGCGCGGCGGAAGGTGTCGACGGCTTCCTGGAGCAGCACGTCGGCGCGCGCGTGGTCGCCCGCGGCGACCGCGGCGGAGCCCAGGCCGACGAGCGCCAGCGCGGCGCCGCGCCGGTCGCCCAGGGCGGCGCGCAGCTCGCGGACCCGCTCGAACAGCTGGGCCGCTTCCTCGACGGCTCCCTCCGAGAGGTCGAGGTACGCACGCCGCGTCCAGACGTCTGCCGGCCCCCGGACGGAGCCGGCGTGCTCGAAACGCCGCAGCGCCTCCGCGAGCAGGGCGCGTGCCCGCACGGGATCCCCCGCGGTGCGCGCCACGTTCGCCCAGTTGAGGAGGACGTAGCCGGCGGCGACCGCACACGTGATCTCCGAGAACGGCTGCAGCGTGTCCTCGAAGACGAGCCGAAGCACGGGGCCGTCCTGGACGGCCATCTGGGCGACGTTGAGCAGCGACGGCACCATCTCGTCCGGGTCGCGGACGCGGGCGAAGAGGACGTCGCTCTCCGCGAAGCGCTCCTCGGCGACTGCCAGGTCGCCGGCCACCCAGGCCGCGACGCCGAGCGAATAGACGCTCACGGCCTCGAGAGCGTCGAGCTCGTGACTCCGCGCGACGGCGACGGCCGCCTCGTACTCCGCTGCTGCCGCGGGCCCGTCTTCCCGCGCGATCTCGATGCCGCCGCGGAAGTGGACCGCCCTCCACTCCAGGGCGGGCTCGCCGAGGGTGCGGGCGAGGACGAGCGCCTCGTCCGCGTGAGTCACGCCGAGGCTCTCGTCGCCGGAGCGATACTCCACCGCGGCGTGCCCGAGCAGCGCGCCGACCCGCGCCGGCGACGGCTCGGGCGCGCGTTCGAGCGCCTCTCCGAGCCAGCGGCGCGCCTCGGTCAGCTCGATGCGCCGCACCCAGAACGGCCAGACACGCGCGCAGAGCCGAAGCGCCGCGTCCGGATCGTCGGCGAGGAGCGTCTCGAGCGCCGCCCGCAGGTTGCCACGCTCGGGATCGAGCCCCGAGAGCTGCGCGTCGCCCGCGTCGACGAGCCCGGAGAGCCAGCCGGCGTGCCGCGCGGCGACGGGGGCGCGCTCGCCTGCCTCGGAGAGGCGGAGGCCGGCATAGGCATGGATCGTCTCGAGCAGCCGGTACCTCCTGGCGCCGTGGCGCCCGTCCGCGGCGACGAGCGACTTCTCCACTAGCCGCCCGAGCAGGTCTGCGACCTGCCCCTGCTCGAGCCCGTCCTCTCCGCACACGACCTCCGCCGCCTCGAGCGTGAACCCGCCCGCGAAGACGGCGAGACGACGGAGCAGGACGCGCTCGGCGTCCGCCAGCAGCTCGTAGCTCCAGTCGAGAGCGGCCTCGAGGGTCTGTTGCCTCGTCGGCGCGGTCCGGCTCCCGGCCCGCAGCAGCCGGAAACGGTCGTCGAGGCGCTCGGCGAGCGCATCGGCCGCGAGCGCGTCGATCCTGGCCGCGGCGAGCTCGAGCGCGAGCGGGAGCCCATCGAGCCGGTGACAGATGCGCGCCACCGCTGCCGCGTTCGTCTCGTCGAGCGCGAACCCGGACGCCGCCGACCCGGCACGGTCGACGAAGAGCCGCACGGCCTCGTAGTCGAGCAGCGCCTCGGGAGTGCTCGCGACGTCCGGATCGGGGATCGCGAGCGACGGGACGCGGAAGACGACTTCGCCCGGAACGCGCAGAGGCTCGCGGCTCGTCGCGAGGATCGTGAGCCGGGGGGCCGAGCGGAGCAGCACGTCGGCGAGCGCCGCAGCGGCGCCGATCACGTGCTCGCAGTTGTCGAGCACTAGCAGCATCTCCCTCGGCGCCAGCTCCGCGGCGACCGCGTCGACGACCGCTTCGCCGGGGAGCGCGCGGAGATCGAGCGCCTCCGCGACGGCGTCCGGAACGTCGGCGCCCTCGCCCACCGAGCCGAGCTCGACGAGGAGGGCTCCGCCGGCATAGGCGTCCTCGCGGCCGCGCGCGAGCTCGAGCGCCAGCCGGGTCTTGCCCGCACCGCCGGTCCCCGCGAGCGTGAGCAGCCGGGTGCGGCCCAGGAGGGTCCGCAGCTCGGCGAGCTCGTGCTCGCGTCCGACGAACGTGCTCGTCTCGAGCGGCAGCCGTCGCCTCCCGGGCAGGACGTCGAGCTGGTCGAGAATCTGCTCCAGCTCCTCGTGCAAGGCTGCGAGACGGCCCCGCTCGAGCTCGGCCCAGCCGTCGTAGCGGTTCTCGGGCAGGAGCTCGCCGCCGTAGAGCGCCAGCGCGCGCTCGCAGGCCGCGCCCGTCCGGTCACGGCGCGCGTCTACGGCGGCCGACTCGAATGCCTCGACGTCGAGATCGGCCTCGAGCCGGAGGACGCCGTCCTGCAGGTCGATCGCCTCCGCTCCCAGCGCCTTCCGCGCCGCGTGAACGGCCTGGTTGAGGTTGTTCGCCGCCGCCTCGAGCCGGCGATCCGGCCAGAGCAGGTCCATCGCCTGCTCGCGATGCAGGCGCCGGCCGTCGGCGAGGGCGAGCAGCTTCACGAGGTCCTTGGCCTTGCGCAGCCGCCACGCGGAGTCGGGGACCGGCGCACCGCCGACCTCGGCCGCGAAGCCCCCCAGCAACGTCACGCTCGCGCGCGGCCGACCGCCCATGGACGGAGCATGACGCGCCGGTGGCCGCGAGTACAATCCGCAGTGCCCGGCATCCGGATCGGAGCTGGAGCGAAATCGTGATCGAGAGAGTCCACGTCATCGGCTCGGGCCGCGTCGGCTCGGCTGTCACCGCCCGCCTGCGCGAGCGCGGCGTCGGCGTGGGCGAGGACGATCCGGACGTCGTCCTCCTCTGCGTTCCGGACACGGCCATTGCCGACGTGTCCCGGTGCCTGGCACCGGGACGTGCCTGGGTCGGACACGTCTCGGGGGCGACCCCGCTCGCGGCGCTCGACCCGCACGAGCGCCGCTTCTCGGTTCATCCGCTGCAGACCTTCGACCGCACCGGCGACCCCGCGCAGTTCGAGGGCGCGTGGGCCGCGGTGACAGGCGAGACGGAGGAGGCGCTCGCGGTCGCGCGCGAGCTCGCCGAGATGCTCGGCCTGCGGCCGTTCGAGCTCGCGGACGAGGACCGGACGCTCTACCACGCCGGCGCCGTGTTCGCCTCCAACTACCTCGTGACGCTGGAGCGCGCCGCCGTACGGCTCGGCGTCCCCGCCGAGGCGCTAGTCCCGCTGATGACGCGCACGATCGAGAACGGCTTCGACCTGACGGGCCCGATCGCGCGCGGCGACTGGGCGACGGTCGAAGCGCACAAGCGGGCGATCCACGACGCGCAGCCCGAGCTCGAGCACCTCTACGAGACGCTCGCGGGAGCGACGGTGACGCTCGCGTGAAGGTCGTGCGGACGATCGCCGGGCTGGAGACGGTCCCGGACACGGGCCTCGTGCCGACGATGGGGGCGCTGCACGACGGCCACCGCGCGCTCTTCCGCGCAGCGCGCACGGAGAACGACCGGGTCGTCGCGTCCCTGTTCGTGAATCCGGCGCAATTCGACGACCACGCGGATCTCGAGGAGTATCCGCGCGACGAGGCCCGCGATCTCGAGCTGGCCGAGGCAGAGGAAGTCGACGTCGTCTTCGCCCCGGACGAGCTGTATCCGGAGGGGTTCGCGACCTGGGTCGAGCCGGAGGAGACGGGCGCCGAAGGCGCGGCGCGGCCCGGCCACTTCCGCGGCGTGGCGACCGTCTGCCTGAAGCTGTTCAACCTCGTCCGGCCCGAGCGCGCGTACTTCGGCCAGAAGGACGCGCAGCAGGTCGCCGTGATGCGGCGCATGGTGCGCGACCTCGACGTCCCGGTCGAGATCCGGGTCATCCCGACCGTCCGCGACGCCGACGGGCTCGCGCTCTCCTCGCGCAACCGGCGTCTGTCGCACGAGGAACGCGAGCGCGCCCTCGGCCTTCCGCGGGCGCTCGAGTCGGCCGTCGGCTCACCCGATCCCGTCGCCGTCGCGCGCGCTTCCCTCAACGGCCTCCAGCCCGACTACGTCGAGGTGCTCGACCTCGGCGACGCCAAAGTGCTTGCCGCCGCGGTCCGCGTCGGCCGAACGAGGTTGATCGACAACGTCCTCCTGGAAGGAGATCTGCCATGAGCGTTCCCGCCGGCAAGCTGCCGCTCCCCGAGCTGCTCGCGATGAAGCGGCGCGGCGAGAAGATCGTGATGGTCACCGCCTACGACGCGCCGGGCGCGCGCTTCGCCGAGGACGCCGGGATCGACCTGATCCTCGTCGGCGACACGGCCGCGATGGTCGTACTCGGCCACTCGGGCACGACGCCGGTGACCGTCGACGAGATGCTGTTCCTCACGCGGACGGTCTCGCGCCAGGTGCATCGCCCGATCGTCGTCGGCGACCTGCCGTTCGGTTCGTACGAGTCGTCGGACGAGGACGCCGTGCGCACCGCGGTCCGGTTCGTCAAGGAGGGCGGCGCGGAGGTCGTCAAGCTCGAGGGTGCCGGACCGATGGTCTCGCGGGCGCGCGCGATCGTCCAGGCGGGAATCCCGGTCATGGGCCACGTGGGCCTGACGCCGCAGTCGGCGACGATGCTCGGCGGCTTCAAGACGCAGGGCCGGACCGCAGAGGCCGCGCTGGGGATCGTCGAGGGAGCGAAGGAGCTCGAGGATGCGGGCTGCTGCTCGCTCGTCCTCGAGGCGGTGCCGGCGCCGGTCGCCACGCGCATCACGGAGGAGCTCACGATCCCGACGATCGGCATCGGCGCGGGCGCGGGCTGCGACGGGCAGGTGCTCGTCTACCACGACCTGCTCGGTCTCTCGGAAGGGCATCTCCCCCGCTTCGTCAAGCGGTACGCCAACCTGTCGGGCGAGATCCGCGACGCGCTCGTCGCCTACGCGACGGAGGTCCGGAGCGGCGCCTTCCCCGAGGAGCAGCACACGTACGCCATGCCGGAGGAGGAACAGGCCGCGTTCGAGTCTTCCCAGCCCCCCAAGTAACACTGTGTTACTAGGAAAGACAGGTCCGGATCAGGCGGCGTACACCGCCGCGATCAGGATCGGTAGCGCCGCGGCCAGGGCGACCGTCGCCAGCGCGCGCCCCCAGCTCCACCCGTGGACGGTGCGAACGCCGATGACGAGCAGGATCGCGCACCAGGCGAAGGCGAAGTAGACCAGGCCGCCGAACGTCCGGTCGCCGGGGCCCCAGTCGTCGCCCCCCGTGCGAAAGAGGTTCTGGCCGTAGATCAGGATCCGCAACGGCCAGAGCGTCACGAGCGCGAGTGCGAGCGGTGCGGTCGACAGCGCGATCAGGTGGCGCGCCCGGTGGTAGCTGCCGAGCCCCCCGAAGCGCCGCGCGGCGCCGTAGAGGAGCCCGCCGCCGAGCCAGTAGACGGCAAGGGCATAGAACGTGCCGGAGATGAACGCGAGCACGGGAACGAGTACGAGCGAGACGTCGCCGTCGTTCAGGATGTGCCGGAAGGTAGGGCTCGCAAGTACCGCGGCGATCCCGGCGAGGCCGATCATCGCGGTCAGCTGCTCCTGACGCGCGTCGACCGCCTCGTCCGAGTCGTCCCGCAGCGACGCGAAGACCGCCCGCGGCGCGACGAGCACCGCCGGCGCCCGCAGCCACCAGTTCCGCTCGAGCGCCGGGGCGCGCGCGGTTGTCTCGGCGCTCGCCAATGCGTTACGCCGCCGCGACCGCGGGCGCCGGGAGGACATGGCGCAGGAACTCGCCGGTGAAGCTTCCCTCCACCCCTGCGACCTCCTCGGGCGTCCCGACCGCGACGACCTCGCCGCCCGCCTCGCCGCCCTCCGGGCCGAGGTCGATCAGCCAGTCGGACTGCTTGATCACGTCGAGGTTGTGCTCGATCACGATCATCGTGTTGCCGCCGTCTACGAGGCGCTGGAGCGTCTCGAGCAGCTTCTCGATGTCCGCGAAGTGGAGCCCGGTCGTCGGCTCGTCGAGGATGTAGAGCGTCTTCCCGGTCGCGACCTTGCACAGCTCCGCGGCGAGCTTCACCCGCTGCGCTTCGCCGCCCGAGAGCGTCGTCGCCGGCTGGCCGAGCTTGATGTAGTCGAGCCCGACGTCGTGCAGCGTCTGCAGGCGGCGCCGGATCTTCGGGATCTTGGCGAAGAACTTCAGCGCCTCCTCCACCGACATCTCGAGCACGTCCGCGATCGACTTGCCCTTGAACCGCACCTCGAGCGTCTCGCGGTTGTAGCGCGCGCCCTTGCACGTCTCGCACGGGACGTACACGTCGGGCAGGAAGTGCATCTCGATCTTGATCTGGCCGTCGCCCTTGCAGGTCTCGCAGCGGCCGCCGCGCACGTTGAACGAGAAGCGGCCCGGCTTGTACCCGCGCACCTTCGCCTCAGGCGTGAGCGAGTAGAGCTCTCGGATGTGCGTGAACAGGTCGGTGTACGTCGCCGGGTTCGAGCGCGGCGTGCGACCGATCGGCTTCTGGTCGATCTCGATCACCTTGTCGAAGACCTCGATTCCCTCGACACCGCCGTGCGCGCCCGGCTTCACCCGTGCACGGTTGAGCCGGTTCGCGAGCGCCTTGAACACGATCTCGTTCACGAGCGTCGACTTGCCGGAGCCCGAGACGCCCGTGACGCAGATGAACTTGCCGACCGGAAACTCGACGTCGATCTCCTTCAGGTTGTGCTGCGCGGCGCCCTTGACGAGGAATGCGCCACGATCCTCGTCGCGCCGCTCCGGCACCGCGATCGACCGCTTGCCGGCGAGGAACTGGCCCGTGACCGACTTCGCCGTCCGCTCGACCTTCCGCGCCGGGCCCTCTGCGACGACCTCGCCGCCGTGCAGGCCCGCGCCGGGACCCATGTCGACGAGCCAGTCGGAGCGCCGCATCATTTCCTCGTCGTGCTCGACGACGACGACGGTGTTGCCGATGTCGCGAAGCCGCCCGAGCGTGTCGATCAGGCGTGCGTTGTCGCGCTGGTGAAGGCCGATCGAGGGCTCGTCGAGGATGTAGAGCACGCCGACGAGCTGGGAGCCGATCTGCGTCGCGAGCCGCAGCCGCTGCGCCTCCCCGCCCGAGAGCGTCGCCGCCGCGCGGTCGAGCGTGAGGTAGCCGACCCCGACGTCGTCGAGGAACGTCAGCCGCTCGCGGATCTCCTTCACGATCCGGTGTCCGATCAGCTCCTCGGTCGGCGTCAGGTCGAGCTCGTCGAGGAAGCCGAGCGCCCGCGTCACCGACATCTGCGTGAACTCGTGGATCGAGCGCTCGGCGATGGTGACCGCGAGCACCTCGGGCTTGAGGCGCGCGCCGTTGCAGACCGGACAGGGGCGCAGCGACATGTACTCCTCGATCCGCTCGCGTGCCGTCGACGAGTCGGTCTCGCGATAGCGGCGCTGGAGGCTGGCGACGATGCCGTCGAAGGCGAGCATGTACTGGCGCCGCCGGCCCATGCGGTTGCGGTACTGGACGTAGATCTTCTCGCCGTCGGTGCCGTCGAGGAAGCGCGCCTGCTGTTCCTCGGAGAGCTCCGACCACGGCTTCGAGGTGTCGATCTCGTAACGGTCGGCGATCGCCTGGATCACGGCCTCGTAGAAGCCGGACGAGCCGCCGACCGACCACGGCACGAGCGCGCCGTCGTCGATCGAGAGCGACGGATCTGGGACGAGCAGATCGGGGTCGATCTCCTGTTGGGAGCCGAGGCCGGTGCAGCGCGGACAGGCGCCGTGAGGCGCGTTGAAGGAGAAGATTCGCGGCTGGAGCTCGGGGAGTGAGACGCCGTGATCGGGGCAGGCGAAGTTCTCGGAGAAGAGCAGCTGCTCCCCGGTGTCGACCAGATCGACCGCGACGAGCCCCTCGGCGAGGCCCGCCGCCGTCTCGATCGACTGCGTGAGGCGCAGCCGCAGGTCGGCGCGCATCACGAGCCGGTCGACGACGACCTCGATCGTGTGTTTGAACTTCTTGTCGAGCTCCGGCACGCCCTCCTCGAGCACGTACTGCTCGCCGTCGACCTTCACGCGGGTGAAGCCCTCGCGGGTCAGGTCTTCGAACACGTCCCTGTACTCGCCCTTGCGGTCGCGGACGATCGGCGCGTTGACCGTGAACCGCGTCCCCTCCTCCAGCTTCAGCACCTGGTCGACGATCGCGTCGAGGCTCTGGCCGGCGATCGGCTTGCCGCAGACCGGGCAGTGGGGCCGCCCGACGCGCGCGTACAGGAGGCGCAGGTAGTCGTAGATCTCGGTCACGGTGCCGACCGTCGACCGCGGGTTGCGCGAGGTCGTCTTCTGGTCGATCGAGATCGCCGGGCTGAGGCCGTCGATGTGGTCGACGTCCGGCTTCTCCATCATCTGCAGGAACTGGCGCGCGTACGCGGAGAGCGACTCGACGTAGCGGCGCTGCCCCTCGGCGTAGATCGTGTCGAAGGCGAGCGACGACTTGCCGGACCCGGACAGGCCGGTGATGCAGATGAGGCGGTTCCGCGGCAGGCGGACGGTGATGTCCTTCAGGTTGTGCTCGCGGGCGCCGTGGACGACAAGCTCGTCGGCAGCCATATGGCGGCCATTCTATCCGGCGAACGTGTGTTCGGAAAGGGTTAGCGTCGTTGCTGCAGGAGCCGCGTGAGTCGCCGCGGCACGCAGTCGATCTCGAGCTCGCCGGCGACGACGGTCCCGTAACCCAGGATCCGGCCGGCCAGCGTCCGCTCGACCTCGAAGACGGTGCCGTTGAGCGAGACCGACGCGCTCCTGCGCCGCAGGAAGCCGTGCTCCACGACGAGCGTGCTCGCGGTGACGACGAGACGCGTCCGGTCCCAGTTCGCGACCCCGACGACCGCGACGACGGCGGCGAGCGCGAGCAGCAAGGCCCCGACCGCGTTCGCGGCCGTCCACGGCGCGAAGAAGCAGGCGCCGCCCGCGAGTGCGAGCGCGATCGCCCGCAGGAACGGGCGCGCGAGCGCGATCCCGTGGCGATGCGCCTCGAGGACGGGCGTATCCACGGCCGCTTGCTTCGAGTTGTGGCAGGGAATCCCTCGCGAAATGACTGGAACCGCACGCAAAGCGGCGACGACCACGCTCGTCGCCGTCGCAATCGTCGTCGGCGCGCTCGCGCTCTGGAAGATCCGGATCGTCATCGCGCTGCTCTTCCTCGGCTTCGTGATCGCCTCGGCGATGCGGCCGAGCGTCGAATGGCTCTACCGCCGCGCGCGGGTGCCGCGCGGGCTCGGCGTGGTCATCCACTACCTCTGCTTCGTCGCGGCGATCGCGCTCTTCCTCTACCTCGTCGTCCCGGTCGCAATGACCCAGATCGACCGCGCGATCGGCGGCACGGTGCCGACCTCCACGTCGGCGCTCCACCACGCTGCGGTGCACTCACACGGCGTCCGGCACGAGATCCTGAGCGCGCTCGACAAGCGGCTGCATCAGCTGCCGTCCGGGACGAGCCTCCTCCACCCCGCGATCACCGTGACGAAGACGCTGTTCGAGATCCTCGTCGGGATCCTGTTCATGTTCGCGGTCGGCGCCTACTGGATCTTCGACCGCGACGGCACGATCGCCCTCGTCCAGTCGATGGTGCCGCGCAACCACCGGCGCGTGACGCGCGACACGTGGGTGCTGATCGACATGAAGCTCGGCGCCTTCGTGCGCGGCCAGTTCCTGCTCGTCCTGATCGTCGCGATCCTGCTGTCATTCGCGTTCTGGCTCGACCACGAGCCGTACTGGCTGCTGATCGGGACGTTCGCCGGGATCGTCGAGCTCGTGCCGATCGTCGGGCCGCTCGCCGCGGGCGCGGTCGCCATCGGCGCCGGGCTCACCGCCGGCTGGATGGTCGCGCTCGGCGCGGGCATCGCCGTGCTGATCCTCCGCCAGCTCGAGGACTACGTCATCGCGCCGCGGGTGATGGGTCACGCGGTCGGGCTGTCCCCGCTCGTCGTCCTCGTCTCGGTGGTCACGATCGGCTACCTGCTCGGCGCGATCTACGTCCTGATCGCGATTCCGATCGCCTCCATCGTCGCGACGCTCGTCGACGTCATCATCCACGACCGCGACCCGGCCGAGGAGGAGCCGCCGACCGTGCTCTTCGCCGGAACTGCGGAGGGAAAGCGCTAGCTCGTGCGCCCGCGCCAGCGGCCGAACACCAGGCCGCCGAGCGTGAACCCGAGCCCGAACGTGCCGAAGGCGAAGGCGCCGATCGCGGCGGCCTTGCGAGCGGTCGAGAGCCGCTGCCAGCGGCCGAGAGCCTCTTCCTCCTCGTGGGTGAGCTCCTCGCCCCGCCGCTGCTTGCGCAGCGCGCCGCCGGCCCGCAGGCCGAGGTAGAGGTCGTCGAAGATCTCGGCGGATTCTTCGGCCATGACCGAAATCTATAGCCTCGTTCGGTCGTGAACGCGCGGCTCCTCCATGTTTCCGATCTCCATACGGGTACACACGGGGAGCCGGACGTCGAGCGGGCGCTCGGGCGGCTCGTGGAGCGGACGGAGCCGGAGCTCGTCGTCGCGTCGGGCGATCTCGCGCACCGCGGCCGCCGCGAGCAGCTCGAGCGCGCAGCGGCGCTGCTCCGCTCGTTCGGGCGGCCGGTGCTCGCGGTCCCGGGCAACCACGATCTCCCGTACACGCCGAGCCGGTTCGTGCGGCCGTGGGCGGAGTTCGAGCGGGTCTGGGAGACGACCGAGCCCACCGCGACGCTACCGGGCCTGCACGTCGTCGGCCTCAACTCGGCGCGGCCGTTCCGCCAGCAGGGCGGCGCGCTGAGCGGGCCGCAGCTGAGTCGCGCTCGCGAACGTCTCGCGGCGGCCGAGGCCGGAGCCCTGCGGGTCGCCGTCCTCCACCATCACCTGCTCGGCGCGCCGTGGCGAGCGGCACGCAAGCGGCCCGTCTCCCGCCGGAATCGCGTCCTCCGCGCGCTCGTCGACGCCGGCGCCGACCTGATCCTCGCCGGGCACATCCACCAGGCGGCCGTGAGCGAGCGGCACGAGTTCGAGGTCATCGGGGAGGAGGCCCGAACGGCCGTCGTGGCGATCGCGCCGGGGCTCGGCCGGCCGCGCCCGCGACGACTCGGCGAAGCGCGGGGACTGCACGTCCACGAGGCGGACGGGGACGCGATCGTCGTCCGTACCTACCGCTGGGCGGGCGGCGACTGGCAGCTCGGCGCCGAGCGCCGCTTCCTCCGCTAGCGGGGCGGGAGCTGGCGCGCGCCCGGGCCGGTGAGCGGCCGGTGCTGGACGAAGCGGCGATGGAGGTAGAGCAGGAGAGTGGCGCCGACGAGCGCGAAGATCAGGCCGCCGGCGTGGCCGAGGAAGAGCCACGCGATGATCCCTCCGAGGAAGGTGCCCGCGAGGCCGAGCCCGATCGTCGCGAGGATCCCCATCGGGTCGGGCCCCGGCAGCGCGAGCCGCGCGAGCGCCCCCACGATCAGGCCTTCGCAGACGAGCACGAGGATGAACCAGAGGCCCATTACGAGCGGAGGCTCTCGAGCAGGCGCGATCGCGCCGCCGCGTACTCGTCGTCCTCGAGGACGTGGGAGTCGTGGAGCTCTTCGAGCAGGCCGAGATAGTGCGCCGGATTCTCGGTCGGATCGCCCGCCGTGTCCGCCCGGGCAGGCGCCGTCTGGAGCGGTGTTACCGTCTGCTGAGCCGTGCCGAGCCCCTGGATGCCGATCTGATCGGGATCGATGCCCGCCCGCGTCAGGCGCTCTCGGTACCGCTTGATGCCGAACCCCCGCTCGGGGAAGCGGAAGGCGTCCTTCCCCCATAGCGGCCGCTTCTGGACGAAGCGCCGGTAGATCAGGACGAGGCCCACGGCTGCGACCAGGCTCACGGTGGGCGCCCAGGAGCTGTCCTTGCCGGTTATCGCGTAGACGGCTCCGTATCCGATGCCCACGCCGAGGAGGCCGATCGCGACCGTCAGCCACGCAGGCATCGGATCGGGCCCCGGCACCGCGAAGCGCGCGAGGGCGCCGATGATGAAGGCGGTGAACATGGCCCCGATGACCGTCCCGAGCATCGGGAGAGGGTAGCGCGGCCTACGCGGCGGTCTGCTCGAGGGCCTGCAGCTCGCGCCGCAGATCCTTCACCTCGTCGCGCAGCTTCGCCGCGTACTCGAAGCGGAGCTCCTCGGCGGCGAGGTACATCTCCTCCTCGAGCGTGACGACGAGCTTCTCGAGCTCGTCGCGGGACATGCCCTCGACCTTCGTCGCACCGCGCCGCCGTCGGGTCGGCACGGTCGGGGACTCGAGCTGGAGCAGCTCGGCGATGTCGGAGACGCCCTTTGCGATCGTCTCCGGCACGATCCCGTGCTCCTCGTTGTACGCGAGCTGGACGGCGCGGCGCCGGTCCGTCTCGTCGAGCGCCTCCTTGATCGCGACCGTGTGCTTGTCGGCGTACATGAGCACCTTGCCGTTGACGTTGCGGGCGGCGCGGCCGATCGTCTGGATCAGGCTCGTCCGCCCGCGCAGGAAGCCTTCCTTGTCGGCGTCGAGGATCGCGACGAGCGACACCTCCGGCAGGTCGAGCCCCTCGCGCAGGAGGTTGACGCCGACGAGGACGTCGAACTCCCCGAGCCGCAGCTCGCGCACGATCTGGATCCGCTCGAGCGTGTCGACCTCGGAGTGGAGGTAGCGCGCCTTCACGCCGGACTCGAGCAGGTAGTCGGTCAGGTCCTCGGCCATCTTCTTCGTCAGCGTCGTGACGAGGACGCGCTCGCCGGCCGCCTCCCGTGCGCGGATCTCGGCGAGGAGGTTGTCGATCTGGTTCTTCGTCGGCCGCAGCTCGACGTCGGGGTCGACGATGCCGGTCGGGCGGATCAGCTGCTCCGCGACGGTCGTCGAGTTGCGCAGCTCGAACTCTCCCGGCGTCGCCGAGACGAACACGAGCTGCGGCACCTTGCGCAGGAACTCGTCGAAGCGGAGCGGCCGGTTGTCGAGCGCGGACGGCAGGCGGAAGCCGAAGTCGACGAGCGTCTGCTTGCGCGAGCGGTCGCCCTCGTACATGCCGCCGAGCTGGGGGACGGTCTGGTGCGACTCGTCGACGAAGACGACGAAGTCGCTCGGGAAGTAGTCGAGGAGCGTGAACGGGTGCGTGCCCGGGGCGCGGCCCTCGAGGACCCGTGAGTAGTTCTCGATCCCGTTGCAGAAGCCGAGCTCCTTCAGCATCTCGAGGTCGTACTCGGTGCGCTGCCGGATCCGGTGGGCCTCGAGCAGCTTCCCCTCCTCCTCGAACATCGCGACCTGCTGCTCGAGCTCGTGCCGGATCTCGTCGACCGCGCGCTCGACCGTCGGCTGGGAGGTGACGTACTCCGTCGCGGGCCAGATGGAGAGGTTGTCGAGCTTCGCGAGCACCTCGCCGGTGAGCGGGTCGAAGTGCGTCATGCCCTCGACCTCGTCGCCGAAGAACGAGATGCGGTACGCCGTCTCCTGGTTCGCGGGCTGCACCTCGACGACGTCGCCCTTCACGCGGAACCGCCCGCGGCCGAGCATCGTGTCGTTGCGGACGTACTGCGAGTCGATCAGCTTGCGGAGGAGCAGGTCGCGGTCGTGCTCGGCGCCCACCTCGACGTAGATCATCCGCTCGCGCCACTCCTCCGGGGAGCCGAGCCCGTAGATGCAGGAGACGGACGCGACCACGACCACGTCGCGGCGGGTGAAGAGGGACGACGTCGCCGCGAGCCGCAGCCGCGCGATGTCGTCGTTCCGCGACGAGTCCTTCTCGATGTAGAGGTCGGCCTGCGGGACGTACGCCTCGGGCTGGTAGTAGTCGTAGTAGGAGACGAAGTACTCGACGGCGTTGTGCGGGAAGAACTCCCGGAACTCGTTGCAGAGCTGCGCCGCGAGCGTCTTGTTGTGGGCGATCACGAGCGCCGGACGGCCGGTCTTCTCGATCGTCCAGGCCATGGTCGCCGTCTTGCCGGTCCCGGTCGCGCCCACGAGGGTCTGGAACTGCTCGCCCGCGAGGATCGACTGGGCGAGCGTCTCGACCGCCCGCGGCTGGTCGCCGGTCGGGGTGTAGGCGGATGTCGTGCGCAGCTCGGCCATTCGGGACAGGGTATCTCCGGCCCGGGCCGTGCTCTCTCAGTTGCCCACCGCCGGGTCGGGCATGAATTCGCGCACGTCCTGGGCGCAGCGACACGCGACGGCCGTCTTGGCGGCCCACTCCAGCGCCTCCTCGCGTGACGGGACGTCGACGATCCAGAATCCGCCGAGGTACGGCCGGCCCGCCGCGTGCGGGTTGTCCGTGACCGTCCCGTCGGCGGCCACCACGCTCAGCTTCTCGTGTGAGCCCAGCCCGCCGCCGAACACGAACACGCCTGCGTCCATGGCCTCCCGGACGACCCTGTGCGCGGCATCGTCCACCGCGGGCAGGTCCTCCTCGGAGATGGTCATCGCGCCCTCGTCGAACGAGATCAGATACCGCGGCATCTCAGGTGAACGAGATCACGCTGCGGATGCCGTCCTGCGCGTGCATGAGGTCGAAGCCGCGGTTGACCTCGTCGAGCGAGAGCGTGTGCGAGATGAGCGGGTCGACGTCGATGTCGCCTGCGAGGTAGCGGTCGACGTACTGCGGCACCTGGTCGCGTCCCTTCACGCCGCCGAACGAGGAGCCGGCGACGCGGCGGCCGGTGATCAGGAAGCGCGGCACGACCTCGAGCATCTCCCCCTTGCCGGCGACGCCGCACACGGTCGCGAGGCCCCAGCCCATGCGCGCCGACTCGACCGCCTGGCGCATGACGGCGACGAGGCCCGTCGCCTCGAAGGTGTAGTCGGCGCCGAAGCCGCCGGTCAGCTCGAGGATCTCGTCGACGACCTCGGGGCCGCCGGCGAGCGTGTCGGTGGCGCCCTGCCCGCGGGCGAGCTCGAGCCGTGCTTCGGCCGGGTCGACGCAGACGATCCGCCCGGCTCCGGCGAGGCGGCAGCCGGCGACGGCGCCGAGCCCCACCAGGCCCGCGCCGAAGACGGCGCACGTGGCGCCCTCGGCGACCTTCGCGGTGTTCAGCGCCGCGCCGATCCCGGTCGAGAGGCCGCAGGCGAAGACACACGCACGGTCGAGCGGAGCCTCCGGCGAGGTCTTCGCGAGCGCGATCTCCGGCATCACCGTGTACTCGGCGAATGTCGACGTGCCCATGAAGTGCCGGATCGGCTCGCCGTCGCGCGACAGGCGCGTCGTCCCGTCGGGGAGGAAGCCCTGGTTCTGCTGCTCGCGGATCGCGAGGCAGAGGTTCGTGCGCGGGTCGAGGCAGTGCTCGCACTCCCGACACTGCGGCGAGAACAGCGTGACGACGTGGTCGCCGGGCGCGAGCGAGGCGACGCCGTCGCCGACCTTCTCCACGACGCCCGCCCCTTCGTGGCCGAGCACGGTCGGCGAGTAGCCGGAGGGATCGGCGCCCGACGCCGTATACAGGTCGGTGTGACAGACGCCGCAGGCGACGAGACGCACGAGCACCTCGCCGGCCCTGGGCTCGGCCAGGTCGAGCTCCTGCACCTCGAGCGGCCGACCGAACTCCTCCAGGACAGCGGCGCGGATCTTCATCCGGCCGGGTCCTACCAGTTTCCCGAACGGCGCGGACGCGCAGAACCCGGTGATGGAGCCCGAGCAGCCGCCCCCGTACGAGGCGTACGCCGCGATCATGGCCACCTTTGCCGGCGGCCTCGCCGGCGCGGGACTGCTCGCACGGGCGCTCGGCCGCGATCCGTACGAGCACACGACGCTCGACCTCGCGACGCTCGCGCTTGCGACGTTCAAGGCCGCGCGAACGCTCTCCCGCGACGAGGTCACGAGCTTCATCCGCGAGCCGTTCGTCGAGCGGCGGGCGCACGAGGGCGGCGAGGAGCCGGTCGGGAGCGGCGACCTGCGGCAGGCGATCGGGGAGCTCGTCACGTGCAGCCGCTGCGCCGGCACCTGGGTCGCGGCGGGGCTGGGAGCGACCCAGATCATCGCGCCGCGCTTCGGGCGGCTGGTCACGTGGACGCTCGGCGCCGCCGGCATCAACGACTTCCTGCAGGCCGGCTTCGCGGCGCTGACGCGCGATTAGTAGCCGAGCTCGCCGGCGTACGCACGGCGGTAGATCTTCTTCAGCCGCTCGACCTTGTTCACGTAGTCGCGCGTCTCGGAGAACTGGATCCCCTCGTGCCGGCTCCGCCAGAGGTCGACGTTCTGCTGGCCCGCGTTGTAGGCGGCCAGGGCGAGCCGTTCGTCACGGTACTTCTCGAGCAGATGACCGAGGTACCAGGCCCCGTACCGGATGTTGATGTCCGGATTCTTGAGATCGGAGACGCGGAAGCGGCTGCCGCCCGTGTACTGCGCGATCCCCTTCGCCGTGCTCGGGGTCAGCTGCATGAGGCCGACGGCGCCGGCGCTCGACTCGGCGTTCGCGTTGAACTTGCTCTCCGCTTCGATCACCGCCGCGAGCAGCGCGGCGTCGAGATGGTCCTGCGACGCGTAGACGCGGACGTTCGTGGAGTAGCGGAGCGGGTACCAGATCCGCGCGTACCACGGCGGCTCCGTCCGCTGCAGGTAGACGAAGGCGCCGAGGGCGGCGGCGACGACGACGGCCGCCACGAGCCAGCGCCTCAGCGCGACGGACGTAGCTCCTCCAGCACTCCGGCGACGAAGGCGTCGAGCTCCTCGAGCGACCCTTCGTTGACGTACGCGAAGTCCGCCCGCCGCACCTTTTCCTCTTCGGGCACGAGCCGTGCCTCCCTCTCGACGGCCCGACCGCGCCGCGCGTCGCGCACCTCCGGCGGAGCCGTGATCACAACGACGCGATCGAAGCGCGTTTCCCCGCCGGTCTCGTAGAGGAGCGGGATCTCGGCGACGGCGACGTCTGCGGTCTGAGCCGCGAGCCAGGCGTCGGTCGCGGCCCGGACTCGCGGATGAAGCTCGGCTTCGAGCCACGCGAGCTCGGCGCGGTCGGAGAAGACGATCAGGCCGATCTCGGCCCGGTCGACCTCCCCGTCGCGGAAGACCCCGTCGCCCCAGTGCTCGCGCAGTGCCGCCTTCAGCTCCTCGTCCTCGCGGTAGAGGCGGTGGACGACATCGTCGCTCGAGATCGTGGCCGCGCCGTGGCGTGCGAAGGCCTGCAGGGCCTCGCTCTTCCCTGCCGCGATGCCGCCCGTGAGTGCGACCGCGAGCGGCCGCGACATGCCTATTCGGCCGGCGCCTCGTCGGAGGCGTCGGCTGCCTCGGCCTCGGCCACCGGCTCTTCGGCCGCCTCGGGCTCGGCCTGGGCCTCCGGATCGGCGACGACCTCGGCTTCGGCCGCGGGCTCCTCGACGGCCTCGGGCTCCTCGACGGCCTCGACCTCGGCGACCGGCTCCTCGACGGGCTCGCCGGCCGGAGCTTCGAGCATCTCGGCGGCCGGAACCTCGTCGGCGAAGACCTCGTCGGAGAGACCGAGCGCGGGCGGCTCCGCCTCCTCGCCGGGCTTCGGCTGGACGGGCATGCCGTCCTCGACGCGCTTGAGCGAGAGCGAGAGGCGGCGCCGGTCGGCGTCGACCTCGAGGATGCGGACGTTGACCTGGTCGCCCTGCGAGACGACCTCGCGCGGGTTCTCGACGTGGTGCTGCGCGAGCTCGGAGATGTGGACGAGCCCCTCGACGCCCGGGAGGATCTCGACGAAGGCGCCGAACGTGACGACCTTCGTCACCGTGCCCCGGACGACGTCGCCCTCCTGGTAGCTCTCGAGCACCTGCTGCCACGGGTCGCTCTGGGTCTGCTTGAGGCCGAGCGAGATCCGCTGCCGCTCGCGGTCGATGTCGAGCACCTGAACCTCGACCTCCTGTCCGATCTCGAGCACCTCGGACGGATGGTTGACGTGGCTCCACGAGAGCTCGGAGATGTGGATGAGGCCGTCCATCCCGTCGAGGTCGACGAAAGCGCCGAAGTCGACGATGTTGGAGATCGTGCCCTTGACGACGTTGCCGGGGTTCAGCTTGTCGAGGATCCGCTGCCGCTGCTCCTTGCGCTCCTCCTCGAGCACGGCGCGGCGCGAGAGCACGACGTTGTTGCGCGAGCGGTTGAGCTCGATGACCTTGCACTCGAGCTCCTGGCCCATGAACTCGTCGAGGTCCTGCACACGGCGGATGTCGACGAGCGACGCAGGCAGGAAGCCGCGCACGCCGAGGTCGAGGATCAGGCCGCCCTTGACGACCTCGATCACGCGGCCGGTGACCGGTTCGCCCTTCTCGTGAGCGCTCTCGATCGCCTTCCACGCGATCTCGAAGCGGGCGCGCTTCTTCGAGAGGATCAGCCGGCCCTCGGCGTCCTCCTTCGTGAGCACGAGCGCCGCGATCTCGTCGCCGACGGAGACCTCGTCCTCCGGGTTGACCGAGCGCCGGATCGACAGCTCGGAGACCGGGATGACGCCCTCGGACTTGTAGCCGATGTCCACGAGCACCTCGTCCTTGTCCACGCGGACGACGGTGCCGTTGACGACCTGGCCCTCCTCGATCGTGGGGAAGGTCGATTCGTAGTCCGGGACGAGCTCCCCGCTCTCGGGGTCGGTCGTCCAGACTCCTTCCTCGAGACGGGGGTCGTTGATCGTGTCGTTCGTCATGCGGCGAGCCAATATACCGGCCGCTCTCCAGGGCCGGGGCTAGGCTGAGCCGGATGGACGAGCGCTATCCGATCGGGGTCACCGACTCGTGCGCCGTGGCGGTGCTGCGGCACGACGGCGGTGGAGAGAGCTACGCGGGCTGGTCGGCGACGATCGGGCTCCGCAGCGGCGAGGCGACGATCCGCGTTCCCGGCCACTACGCGGGCGTCCTCGCCGAGCGGCTCGGCGGCGCGGCGGAGCGGTTCGAGCCCGGCCGCCGGCTCGCGCGCGACGAGTACCTCGACGTGACGGCGCTCGCCACGGACGAGGTCGAGACGCTCGCGCTCTCCTCCACGGCCCGCTCACCGGTACGCGTGACGGTCGAGGTCCCGCGCGAGGAGGTCGAGGAGCTCGCCGCGCTCCTGACCGATGCGCAGGCGCTGATCGAGACGCTTCGGCAAGGATTGGGCCTCGTGCCCGACTCGCTCCCCGAGGCGCTGTGAGCGTCGTCGACTACTGCACCGCGGGCGTACGCGTCGCGGAGCGCTCGCTCGTGCAGCGCCCGCGGCTCGGCCGCGAGGAGCGGCTCGTCTTCGTGGTGGGCTGCCCGCGCTCGGGGACGACGTTTCTCGGCCGGGCGATCGGCGGCCTCCCCGGCTTCGTCGACTTCGGCGAGGTGACGCCGTGGAAGGCGGCGCTCCCGTCGAGCCCCTCGGCGGAGGAGCTGCGGCGGATCCTCGAGCGCATCCGCCGGATCGGGCTCGCCTGGGGACTGCGTGGCGTCGAGCAGACGCCCGAGACCGCGCACTCGCTCGCCGCCGCGCTCGAGGCCTACCCGCAGGCGTCGGCGGTGCACGTGGTGCGCGACGGGCGCGACGTCGTCTGCTCGCTGCTCGAGCGCGGCTGGCTCAACGCCGACCAGGACGGCAAGGACGACGCCGGCCTGCCGTACGGCTCGGAGCCGCGCTTCTGGGTCGAGCCGGAGCGCCGCGACGAGTTCACGCAGGTGAGCGACGCCCGCCGCTGCGCGTGGGCCTGGCGTCGCTACGTCACGGCGGCACAGGCCGCGGGCGCGGGCGACCGTCTGCTCGAGCTGCGCTACGAGCGGCTCGCCGGCGTCGCCGACCGGCTCGCGGAGTTCCTCGGCGCGAACGTCACGTCGACGCACCGCGCGCTCGACGGCTTCCGCGACTCCTCGATCGGCCGCTGGCAGAAGGAGCTGACGCCGGAGCAGGTCGCCGACGTCGAAGCGGAGGCCGGCGGCCTCCTCCGCGGGCTGGGCTACACGTAGCGCGAATCGGGAGATGCCCCGATGACTCGCGGGTCGGGCGCACGAACGATGCGCCCGTAGCCCCAGCGAGGAGGTCAACGCCATGTCATCCGCAGTGAAGGAAGCCGACCTGGCCGGTCCGGGAATCGGCGACTATCGCGAGCTCGAGCACGTGCTCCCGGACGACTACGAGCCGCTGCTCGGCCCGCTCGAGACGATGCGCGGCCTGTACGCCGCAAAACGGCTGATCGAGGACCGCCTCTGCGAAGAGCTGAACCTGACGCTCGTGCAGGTGCCGCTCATCGTCGACCGCGAGAGCGGCGTCAACGACTACCTCGACCGCGACGGCTCGCGCACGCCCGTCACGTTCCACATCGCGAACGACCGCGACACGCACCCGGTCGACGCCGAGGTCGTCCAGGCGGCGACGAAGTGGAAGCGCCTGGCGCTGCGCCAGTTCGGCTTGCGCGCCGGCGCGGGGCTGCTCACCGACATGCGCGCGGTGCGCAAGGACTACTTCCTCGACCACGACCACAGCGCCTACGTCGACCAGTGGGACTGGGAGCGGGCGATCCGTCCCGCCGACCGCACGCTCGACTACCTGACTGCGACGGTGCGCTCGATCTGGAAGGTGCTGAAGGAGGCCGAGGCTCTGCTGCACGAGCGCTACCCGGTGCTCGGCGAGGCGTACCCGCCGCTACCCGGCCGGATCGAGTTCATCCATGCCGAGGACCTCCTCGCCGCGTATCCCGACCTGCCTCGCAAGCAGCGCGAGACGGCGATCCTGCAGGAGCATCCCGCGGTGTTCGTCTACGGCATCGGCTGGCCGCTCGCCGACGGGCTGCCGCACGAGCTGCGCGCGGCCGACTACGACGACTGGTCGACCGCGACCCTCTCCGCCGACGGCCGCCCGATGCACGGGCTCAACGGCGACATTCTCGTCTGGAACCCGGTCACGCGCCGGCGGCACGAGCTCATGTCCGGCGGCATCCGGGTGACGAAGGAGTCGCTCGTCCGCCAGCTCGAGCTCTCGGGCCAGCTCGACTTCCTCGACCTGCCGTACCACCGCGCGATCATGGCGGACGAGATCCCGCTCTCGATCGGCGCGGGCATCGGGCAGTCGCGGACGATGATGCTGCTGCTCCGGAAGGCGCATCTCGGGGAGGTGAGCGTCAGCGTCTGGCCGCAGGTGCTGAAGCGGATGTGCGCCGAGCGGAACATCCGCGTGCTCGAGTAGGCGTTAGGTCCAGCCCGAAGCGGGCATGACATGGGTATGGCCACGCGCACGCCGTTGCGCGAGCACGAGCGCTCCCCCGAGGAGCATCACGGCCTGCTCGACTGGGCCGAGGAGACCGGCCTCGATCCGGACGGCGAGCCGGGGGAGGGAATCCCGTGGCATGCCGCCTTCCTGATCCTCCTCGCGCTCGGCCTCCTCATCGCGCTCGAGATCACGCTCGCGTTCGGGATCGCAAAGGCCGTCACCGGCCACGCCTACTAGCGACGCGCGCGCCGGCGGCGGCTGCCCGTCCAGAGCAGCCAGCTCGCCGCTGCCCACACGACCGGGAAGCCGAGCAGCGCGCCGACGCTCGGGCCGTTCGTAGCGAGCCAGGCGACGAACGCGACCAGGACCGCGACGTTCCAGAGCATCCACACGACGACCGTGCCCGCGAGGATGGCGGCGTTCCGCGCGGTCCGAACCACGTCGGCCCGTGACCAGGTCGATGGAAGCTCCTTCAGCGCCGAGCGGAGCTGCGAGCCGTTCCGCGCACGAAGCGCGGTCTCGAGGCGCTGCGCGAGCTCGTCCGCGGTCAGGCGCCCCTCGCGGTAGTGGCGCGCGAGCTCGTTCGCGGCGCGGTCACGTTCCCGGTCCCCGACCAGCACGGCCATGGCTCGATCGTAGCGCGGGCGGGCGGTAAAGAAATCGCCGCGCCTCTAGCGTTGTGGTGGTCCGGGGACGCGGAGTCTGGGCACGATGCCGTTCAGGATGCGCTCGCACTGGCGTCTGCGGCCCAAGATCGTCTCGGTGGTGGCGCGCGCCCACCCGGCCGCGTTGTCGGTTACCTGAGGGCGCCCTCGCGCTAGCTCTTCGCGTCCGCCCAGGAATCGCCTGCGCCGACGTCGACCGCGAGCGGCGGGTCGAGCGGATAGGCGCTGCACATCTCCTGGCGCACGAGCTCCTTGATCGACGACACCTCGGCGTCGGGCGCCTCGAGCAGCAGCTCGTCGTGCACCTGGAGGACGAGCCGCGCGCTTCTCCCCTCCGAGCGCAGGCGCCGCTCGATGGCGACCATCGCGACCTTGATGATGTCCGCGTTCGAGCCCTGCATCACGAAGTTGACCGCTACGCGCTCGCCGAAGCCGCGCGTCGCGCGGTTCCGTACCCGCAGCTCGGGCACCGGGCGGCGGCGGCCGAGGAGGCTCGTCACGTAACCGTCGCGCTCGGCCTGCTCGATCGTGCGCTGGATGAAGTCCTGCACGAGCGGGAAGCGCGCAAGGTAGGCGTCGATGTACTCCTGCGCCTGCTCGCGTGGGATCTCGAGGTTCTCGGAGAGGCCGAAGGCCGAGATCCCGTAGACGATCCCGAAGTTGATCATCTTTGCAATCGACCGCTCGGCCGGCGTCAGCTTCGCGGGGTCGACGCCGAGCACCTCGGCGGCCGTCGCGGTGTGGATGTCCTCCCCGCGCTCGAACGCCTCGCGCAGCTTCGGCTCGCCCGAGACGTGGGCGAGGATGCGCAGCTCGATCTGCGAGTAGTCGGCGGAGATGAGCCGCGCCCCGGGCTCCGCGACGAAGGCGGAGCGGATCTCGCGGCCGAGCTCCGTGCGGATCGGGATCGACTGGAGATTCGGGTTCGTGGTGGAGAGGCGCCCGGTCGCGGCGACCGCCTGGTTGAAGGTCGTGTGCAGCCGGCCGTCGTCGCCGATCAGCGACGGGAGCGGCCGGAGGTACGTGTTGAGGAGCTTCGAGAGTTCGCGCCACTCCTCGATCACCGCGACGATCTCGTGCTCCTCGCGGATCGCGCGCAGCACCTTCGCGTCGGTCGAGTAGCCGGTCTTCCCCTTGCGCCCGGCCGTGAGCTCGAGCTTCTCGAACAGGACGCGGCCCAGCTGCTGCGGCGAGCCGAGCACGAACTCCTCACCCGCGAGCTCGTAGGCCCGCGACTCGAGCTCCTCGACGCGGTCTGCGAGGCGGGCCGTGATCTCGCCCATCCGGTACGTGTCGATGCGGACACCGGCCTCCTCCATCCCGCGCAGGACGCTCACGAGCGGCATCTCGACGTCGCGATAGAGCGGCTCCGCGCCGCGTTCGCGCACGCGTGCGAGCAGCGGGTCGCGCAGACGGAGCGTCACGGCCGCGTGGCGCACGAGCCGCGCCGTCTCCTCCTCCGCCTCGGGCTCGGCGACGGCCTCGACCGCATACTCGGCCGCGAGGTCGTCGAGCAGGTACTCGCTCCGGGCCGGCTCGATCAGATAGGCGAGGATCATCGTGTCGTCGGCCGCGTCGACCCCGAGCGCCTTCGCGTCGTGCGCGACGAACTCGCCCTCGAGTCGCTCGGGTCGAGGCGAGACGACGACCTCGTCGCCGGTCGCGATCGCAATGCGCCCGGCGTCGGCCGCAATCCCGACGAGCGTCTGACCTTGTAACACAGTGTTACTAGGTGCTTCGTGCCACGATACGGCTGTGCCGGCGGAGATCCGCTCGCGCGCCGGGACCGCCTCGTCGAGCTCGTCCACCCGCCCGAGCAGCGCGCGGAACTCGAACTGCCGGAACGTCTCGCGCAGCTGCGCGCGGTCGGGCGGCGCCAGGACGAGCTCGGCCGGGTCGCAGTCCAGGTCGAGGTCGCGGCGCATCGTGGCGAGCACCTTCGCCGCGCGCGCCTGCTCGGCGAACTCGGTCAGGTTCTTCTTGCGCGCCGGCGAGAGCTCGTCGACGTGGTCGAGGACGCCCTCGAGCGAGCCGTACTGCGCGACGAGCTGGCCCGCGGTCTTGTCCCCGATGCCCGGGACGCCGGGGATGTTGTCCGAGGTGTCGCCCTTGAGGCCGATGAAGTCGGGGATCTGGTCGGGAAGGATGCCGTAGCGCGCCTCGACCCGCTCGGGCGTGTAGACGTTGACGTCGCTCACGCCGCGCGGCGTCATCATCAGACACACGTTCTCGGAGACGAGCTGGAACGCGTCACGGTCGGTCGAGACCACGCACGTCTTGATGTCCTCGGCGTCCGCCCGCGTCGCGAGCGTGGCGATCACGTCGTCCGCCTCCCAGCCCTCGAACTCGAGGTTCCTGTAGCCGAACGCCTCGACGATCGGCCGGAAGTGCGGGAACTGCTCGCGCAGGAGGTCCGGCATCGGCCGCCGGCCCTCCTTGTAGACGACCTCGACCGCCTCGGCCTGCGCGGCGCGGTGCACGGGCCGCGTGTCCCAGGCCACGGCGACCCCCTTCGGCCGGTAGTCGGACAGGAGCTTGAACAGCATGTTCGCGAAGCCGAGCAGCGCGCCGGTCGGGAAGCCTTCGGTGGTTGCGAGCTCCTCCGGAAGGGCGAAGAACGCGCGGTAGGCGAGGTTGTTGCCGTCCACGAGGAACAGCTCGGACTCGCGCGCGGGGGCGTCGTTCAGATCGAGCTCGGCGCCCGTCAGCGTCTTCGGAGACATCTCTGCGAGTGTACGGCCAAGGTGAATTCGAGATCAGCGACTCTCGTCCCCTTCGCAGAGGAGCACCTCGACGCGGCGGCCGAGCTGCTGGCCGAGCGGCACGAGGCGCAGCGCCGCTCCTTCCCGGAGCTTCCGGCCGACCCCGACTACCGCGCCGAGATCGCCGCGCTGCTCGCGGACGGGGCGACGGGCGTGTTCACGGAGGGCGCCTACGTGCTGGGACGCTCGCGGGACCCGGAGCTCTGGGGGCCGAACGTCTGGATCGACACGGCCGGGCACGCCGCGCGTGACCCCGAGCTCCTGCGCGACGCCTGGGCGCAGGCGGCTGCCGACTGGATGGAGCAGGGCCTACGGGCTCATTACGTCGTCGTCCCGGCGAGCGACGAGAGGCTCCTCGACGGCTGGTTCCGGCTCGGCTTCGGCGCCCAGCAGGGGCACGGGATCATCGAAGTCCCCGAGCGCGAATGGCCGGCGGGCGTGCGAGAGGCGACCCGGGACGACATCGAGGCGCTCGTCGAGATCGGCCCGCTCCTCTCGCAGCACCAGGGGCAGTCGCCGGTCTTCTCCTCCGTCCCGGAGCAGACCCCGGAGCAGGTGCGCGCCGACGTGCTCGACGACTTCGATACGGAAGGCGTGGCCAACCTCGTCTACGAGCTGAACGGGCGGATCGTCGGCGACTTCTTCGTCTGCCCGCTCGAGCTCTCCTCGGCGCACGCCGGCCTCGCCCGACCGCCGGGAGCGTCGTTCATCGGCTTCGCGATCGTGGATCCCGAGGCCCGCGGAAGCGGCGCGGGGCTCGCCCTCACCGATGCGTCGTTCGCGTGGTCGCGGCAGCACGGGTACGAGGTGATGGTCACCGACTGGCGCGTCACGAACCTGCTCGCCTCGCGCTTCTGGCCGCGGCGCGGCTTCCGCACCAGCTTCCTCCGCCTGCACCGCTGGATCGGTTAGCTACTTCAGCGTCTTCAAGTACGCGACGAGCTGGGCGATCTGCGCGTCGGAGAGGATCCCGCCCCAGTGCGGCATGCTCACGATCGGCGCCTTGCCGATGACGCTGCCGCTGCGGATCACGGCCGAGATCTTCGCGTCGGTGTTGAACTCCTGGCGGAACGCCTGGCCGGACAGCGGCGGGATCGTCTTGTCCGGCGACTGTGGGTTCGGCACGCCGCCGAGGCCGTTCGGGCCGTGGCAGTTCACACAGCCGTAGCGGACGTAGAGCGCCGCGCCGGCGACGGCAGGTCCCTGGCCGACCGGCACCGAGACGGGCTGCGTCCCTGCGACCGCGGGCAGTCCCGCCCGGAGGTAGGCCACGAGGTTCGCCACCTGCGTCTTCGAGATCACCTCGCCCCACACGGGCATGTACGGCACCTTCGGGTTGGCCGACTCGCCGAGACCGTGGTTGATGATGTGCGTGAGCTGCGCCACGGTCAGGGTCTTCCCGACCGTGCTGAGCTCGGGGACCGCGGGGTCGACGCCGCCCTTGCCCTGCGGGCCGTGGCACTGGACGCAGGCGAACTGGACGAACGTGTGCGCGCCGGCGGCCACGGCGGGGTCGACCGGGGCGGGCGTCGGCGCCTGCGCCGCGGGAGCCGCGCCGGCGACGGTGACCGTCTTGACGCGCTCGCCGTAGTGGCCGGCCGCGAAGCCGACGGCGACCGCGGCCGCGGCCAGCGCCAGGCCGGCGAAGATGGCCGCCGCGATGGCAGAGTCCCGTGCGCTCCACCGCATGGGGAGACGATGCCGAATCCGTCGGCCGGCGGACATCGGTAAGAACCCGTATGGCGTACCCTTCCGGCGTGGCGATCGCCCGGATTGCAGCCGCCGTGGCGGCGGCGCTCCTCCTCTTGCCGGCGGCGGCGCCGGCGTCGATCTG
>DASSZE010000051.1:0-21465 GCA_035713675.1 Gaiellaceae bacterium
TGCGCACCGGCTCGTCCTCTGGCTCGGTGAGAACGGCTACGACTGGGACTCGGAGCTCGTCGCGCGCACGGCGCCGCTCGTGCAGGAGAAGATCGCGAAGCTCTCGGACTACCCGGCCTTCGCCGGCTTCTTCTTCGGCGACGTGGAGCCGGACGCGGCGGAGCTCGACGGCGGAGCCCAGATGCTCGCGGCGGCGGAGGAGGCACTCGCGTCGCTCGAGCCGTTCGACGCCGCCGCGATCGAGGCGGCGCTCCGCGCGAAGGCCGACGAGCTCGGCCTCAAGCCGAGGCAGGCGTTCCAGCCGATCCGCGTGGCGGTCACCGGCTCCCGAATCTCTCCCGGCCTGTTCGAGAGCATCGAGTTGCTCGGGCGCGAGACGACCCTCAGTCGCGTGCGCGCGGCGGTCGCCGGGGCGACCTGACCCAGCTCGCGGGCAGCGGCTTCGGCGGCGCCAGCGGGTCGAGGGCCCGCTGGAACGCGAGCCACGCCCGGCGCCGGAAGCGCTGGGTCGGCAACGGCAGAAGGCCGGCGGGATCGGCACCCCGGACCTCACGCCCGCCGCCTCTGGGCTGTGGGAAGTCCTTGGCCACTTGTAAGGAGTAAACGAGCTCCCGCGAGCGACGGGTACGGACCGGCGGCAGGGGCGTTAGACTCGCCGGAAATGGGGGTTTCCGGAGGGCATGCGGCGCCGATCCGGGTTCTCGTCGTCGACGACGAGCCCTCGATCCGCCTGCTCTGCCGGATCAACCTCGAGCTCGAAGGCCACGAGGTGCTCGAGGCGGAGTCGCTCGACACGGCGCGGGCCGAGCTCGAGACGGGGGAGGTCGACGTCGTCCTGCTCGACGTCCACCTGCACCACGAGCGCAGCGACGTCCTGATCGAGGAGTGCCACGCCCGGCGGCCGCCGATTCCCGTCGTCCTCGTCACCGGCTCCGCGGACGTCACCCAGGACCGCCTCACCGACGCGGACGCCATCCTGCCGAAGCCGTTCGAGCTCGACGACCTGCTCGCCGCGGTGCGCGACCTGGCGCGCGTGCGCGCGGCCGCTGGCTAGCTGCCCCGGATCACGCCGGCGACGAGCGGCAGGAGCTCCTGCCGGTTGCGCGGCCGCTGCAGGTCGAGTCGGACGAGCTCGTCGAGCTCCATGGCGACGAGCAGGATGATCGCGGCGATGTAGAAGTAGGTGGCGAGGAAGATGAAGACCTCGAGGCTGCCGATCGCCGTGCGGAAGTTGGCGACCGAGCGGACGTACTCGGTGAAGATCAGGGTCTCGCCGATCCAGCCGACGACGACGAGGACCGAGCCGAGGCTCGCCCAGCGCCGCGGCCGGTGCTTCGCCGGCGCCCACCGCACGATCAGCTCGAACGCGAGCGCGACGAGCGCGACGGCCACGGGCCAGCGGAGGATCAGCACCGGAAGGCTCAATGCGCCCGACACGTGTCCCGCCCAGACGATCGCGATCGCTCCGAGCAGCGAGGCGAGGACGAGGACGGCGAGCCCGAACGACAGCGGGAAGCGAACCCAGAACGGCCGCTCCTCCTGCGTCTCGTAGATCTCGTCGAGTGCGCCGATCGCGGCGCGGAGGATGCCCGACACCTCCCAGACGGCGAGGGCCGAGGCGAGAGCGAGCAGCCCCGCGGTCGAGGAGGAGAACACCTTGTGCACGGTCTGGTCGATCCCGGCGAAGACGTCGGGGAGCACCTTCGGCTCGATCTGCGGGCCGATGGTCTGCTTCCAGAGTTGCTCCTGCCCGGAGGCGCCGAGGATGCCGAGCGCGAAGAGCGTGCACGCGACAGCGGCGATGAACATGCGCAGCGCGATCGCGCTCGCGTAGGTGAGGAGGTTGTGGCGGTCGAAGAGGTCGACCCACAGCCGGACGATCTGCTTGAGACTCAGCCAACGCGCGCGCACGGGAACGCAGCGTTCCCGAGGCTGGCAACTCGGAAACGGTGAGGGCTAGCCCGAGTAGCCGGACATGCCCTGCTGGGCGAGCTGCGTGGCGTCGAACACCTCGCTGCTCGGCGGCGCCGCGACCGGGACGTCGGTGCCGTAGTCGAACAGGTTCATCGTCATCGTCATCCGGCCCTGGGCGGCGGCGAGCTCGATCCGCACCTGGCGCACGAGGCCGTCCTTGCCGATCCAGACGTTCGCCGGGATGCTCGCCGGGAGCGTGGCGGCGGCACCTGCGAGCAGCGGGCTGGTGAGCCCCTTCGCCTGCAGCGCCTTCGCCGTGTCGAGCGTGACGCGGTAGTGCGTGGTGGCCGTGCCGTCGACTGTGGCGGAGCCGAGGTTCCGGATCGTCGCGCCCTCGCTCTTCAGCATCGAGAGGACGTCGGTCGGCTGGAACTGGCTGCCGGACATGAGCTTCGAGAGGTCGAGCCCCGACGCCTTGCCGAGCTTCGAGACGTCGAGCTTCACCCAGTGCTTGCCGGCGGGCAGCCGGGCCGAGAGCTGCGGCATCTGCATGTAGATGACGTAGTCGCCGCCCTGCTTGAGCAGGATCTCCTGCATCGAGCCGAGCGAGCCCATCGTGAAGTCGAACTCGCTGTTCGTGCCGTCGATCACCCCGGTGCCTTGGACGTCGATCGTTCTTCCGCCCTGCAGCTGCGGGCTGCTGAGGGAGAGCGACATCCGGATCTTCGCCGCGCCTGCCTGCTGCGTCTTCGTGGCGGCGTTCGCGACCGGGTCGAGCGACAGCGCGCTGCTCGCTCCGCCGCCCCCGCAACCGGCGGAGACGACTGCGACGGCCGCGATCGCGACCGCGGCGGCGATGCCTGTCCGGCGACTCTTGCGCACGACCCCGATCATGTCTCCAGTCTAGCCCCGCTGTCGGCCCCTTTCGGGGGGATTCGAGAGAGCGGGGGCGGCTGCACTGGCCGTGGCAGCCGCCCCCTGCGAGGAGCGGGACGGCCCGTGAGGACGTGACGGCCGTCCCTGTCGGAGAGCACGGCCGGCGTAGGGGTGGCCGGCTCTGTCTGTGCCTTCTCTACTACTCCGGGACGCCGCGTTCGGATCTCTCTCCGAACAACTTGCCGAAAGCGACGTCTAAGACGAGGGGGCGGGCCCCGGGTGAAGGGGGCCAAGACCGAGGCCCGCGCCCACCGAGGTTACTTCGGCGCTGCCGATTCTCAAAGGACGAATCAGGCGGGCGAGAACTCTGCGCAGGCGCGCACCGGGCTCGTGGCGAGGGCTCGATCCGGCGGGCGCCACGAGTTGCCCGCGCGGATCTGCTCGGCGACGCAGAGCCACATGCGCGAGGTGAACCGCCTGGGCAGCACGAAGCCGGACCAGTCACCGAACGACCCGAGCTCCTGCGCCAGCGTGTCGTGGCAGCCGACCGGAGTCGTCACGGTCGACCCACTCTGCGTTCGGCACGACGTCTGCCGAGGTGGACGTCCATTGCGGGTGGGGCCGGGGTAGGTCGCCGCCGGTGCGCAGCTCGGCCGGGGTGCCGAGCCCGGATCGCACGCGTACCGGCCGAGGACGAGCCGCCACGTCTTCCCGGCCAGCGGCGAGTCGGAGGCGGCGAGGTAGCCGATCACGTCGTGGACCACGTGTCCGTCCTGGAGGACCTTGATGCAGAGCGCGCCCTTCGGTTGCGGGGCACACAGAACCGTGGGCGCGGAGATCGGCACGGCCGAGCCGGACGCCGACCCGCAGCCGGCCGGCGCCACGGCGCTGCCGAGCGCGGCCAGCCCGAGCAGGAGCCCTCGCATCTGCGGATTCTGCCGGTTCAGCCGCCGAGGACGGCCTCGGCTGCTGCGGACGGCTCCGGGTCCGGCAGCCGCGTCATCCGAAAGCCGTTCCAGAGGCCGAGCAGCGCCGCGAGCAGTGGGATGAGCAGCGCGATCTGGAGCGCCCGCGGACGCACCTGCGTGTTGATGTGCAGGATCTCGGCCTTGACCGCCGGCGTCTGGCCCACGAGCAGCGTCTCGAGGTGCGTGTTCGTCATCACCTCGGCGTTCTTCTCCAGCGCCTTCGAGACCTGGGCGGCCTGCCGCTCGGAGAGCACCGCGCTCGAGTCCGCCTGGTGCGTGAACAGCAGCGAGAGCGAGGCGAGCATGATCGCGCCGGCGAAGGCGAGCCCGAACGAGAGCCCGAACGAGCCGCCGGCCGAGTTGACTCCGGCTGCCTCGCTCACCCGCTCCTCCTCGATCGGCGACAGCGTGTAGTTGTTGAGCTGCGAGACGAGCAGCCCCAGCCCAGCGCCGGAGATGAGCAACGGGACGACCATCCACCAGCCCGAGTGCGCGCGCGGGATGATCGGGATCAGGACCGCGACGCCGACGGCGAGGAGCAGGAAGCCGGCGCGGATGATCCGGCTCGGGCTGCGGCGGCCCGCCTTCTTCCCCGCGAGCAGCGCGACCGCGAACATGCTCAGCGAAAGCGGCGCGAGCGTGAGGCCCGCCTCCATCGCGTTGTACTCGAGCACCATCTGGAGGTAGATCGGGAGCGCGATCATCAGCCCGCCGAGCGCGATCTGCTGCAGCGTCTGGCCGCCGATCCCGAGGCGGAAGTAGCGGGACTTGAACAGGGTCGGGTCGATAAGCGCCGGTTTCCCCTCGCGCTTGCGCTTCCTGAGCCACCACACGAGCGAGCCGAGCGCGACCAGTCCGACGGCAATCAGCGCGCCGACGGCCCCGCCGCCCTTCTCCCAGACCAGGATGCCGAGCACGACGCCGCCCATCCCGACCGCGGACAGGATCGCGCCCACGACGTCGATGCCGCGGTCTCCCGTATACGCGACGTCGTGGACCCGCCGACTCCCGAGCAGCACGATCGCGATGATCACGACCTCGCCGGCGAACGCCACGCGCCAGGAGAGGTACGTCGTGATGAACCCTCCGAGGAGCGGCCCGACGGCGGCGGCGATCGCGGCGGAGGCGCCGACGAGGGCGTACGCGCGGCGCTGCATCGGTCCCTGGAAGTTCCCGTGGATCAGCGACTGCATCGCCGGTAGCAGCAGCGAGGCCCCGAGACCGCCGATGATCGCCCAGAAGATGACGATCGGCAGCAGGCGTTGCGCGAGTGTCATCGAAAGCGCGCCGGCGGCATATCCGAGCAGGCCGAGGATGTACGCGCGCTTGCGGCCGAACAGGTCGCCGATCTTGCTGCCGATCAGGATGAAGGCGGCCGAGACGAGCGCCTCGAGGGCGATCGCCGACTGGACGCCGCTCGCGGTCGTGTGCAGGTCGTGGACGACGGCCGAGATCGACACGTTCATCAGCGACGTGTCGACGACGAGCACGAACATCGCCATCGCCAGGAGGACGGCGGTGAGGGTGTCTCCGCCCGATTCCTCGACGGCTCCGGCGACGCCGGCTTCGGTGTTCACGCCCGGAGCGTCGGCGTCCGGCGGCGGCGAAGCATCATCCCCAGCGGACGAGAGCTAAGGAGACGCCGGCAGCCCGCGCCCCTCGGGATGGTGCTTCTTGCAGACGGGATGGCCGTGTCCGGGGTGGGTGTGCCACGCCATCCGCCAGCAGTGCCGGACGTGGCAGTTGTGCTTGCGGAGGAAGAGGTAGAGCGTGCCGACGAACGCGGTGACGAGCGTGATGTCCGCGAGCGGGCCGCTGACGAAGTTGTAGCCGCCCTGCGTCGGCCAGTGGAGGAGGTGATGGACGGACGCGGCGAGCACGAAGGTCAGGTGCTGCCGACGACTCCCATGCCGATCGCCGACAGGACGATCAGGGCGGCGATCGTGAAGCAGACGAGCAGTGCTCCCACCGTCAACTTGGTTTGCGTCATGGTCGAGTCTTCGCCGTCCGACCCGTGGGACCTGCGCGAAAATTCACCACGCCGGGCGATACGCCGACCCAGATTTCACTCAGTTCGGGTGAGGTCACGAGTGCCACCATCCAGGCATGGGTCGGAGCGAGAGGGTGACGGTGGCGCTCCTTGTCGCGACCGCTGCCGCGGTCTACGCGGCGATTCGCTTCCTCCCGGCGCAGGAGGGCCCTACACCGGGCGTGGGCGAGCCGGCCGCGGACCCGAAGATCGTCCCCGAGCTGGTGATCCCCGCGAGCCCGACGCGGGTAGCCGTTCCGCACGCGGCGAAGCGCGTTGTGCGCGCGCAGGCGGCTCCGGTGGCGGGGCGCGTACGCCTCTTCAGGCCGCCGGCGTCGAAGCCGACTGCCGTTCCGGCGAACCCGCCACCGCCGTCGCCGCCCAAGGCGCCGCCGCCGCCCCCGTCGCCGCCCAAGGCGCCGCCGCCCCCGTCGCCGCCGCGGCCCCCGTCGCCGCCGCCGCCCCCGTCGCCTCCGCCATCTCCGCCTCCGCCTCCACCTCCGCCGCCTCCGCCATCTCCTCCGCCACCTCCGCCATCTCCTCCGCCACCGACGCGGCCGGGCAACGGCAACGGCGACAAGAACCACGACCACACGGGCCCGCCGGGCAAGTCGCATTCGGGTGACTCCGAGATCGTGCGTTCTCAGCGCAGGTAATGTGGCGCGTCGTGCGCCGGGAGGTCACCTTCGCTCAAGCCCTGTCCTGGTTGCTCGCCCTGGCGGGAGGCGCCACAGCGCTCTACTGGGCCTCGCTGCTGGCTCTCACCGACCACGAGCAGCGAGCGATGCTGGTCGGTGCCGGGGGACTGGCTCTCGTTCTCTGGGTGGGCGTCCACCTGACCGACGGGAACCGCCCGAGCGCGCGATAGCGGCGCGGCCACGTTTGACCGTCAGCCCCCCGTGGCCGAACGCCGCAGTAGAGAGATCGGCCGACGTGCCGCTTCGGCTCAATCCACCGAGCGGGTAGGACGCTCCCCCGGGGCGTTGCAGGACACCTGTTCCCGCCGCGAGAAGAGGACGCACGAAAAAGCCCCCGCTGAACAGGGGCTTCGCTGAAGAGGCGCATACGGGATTCGAACCCGTGCCGCCGCCGTGAGAGGGCGGTGTCCTAGGCCACTAGACGAATGCGCCCGGCGAGGGCTTAGTGTAGCGGCGTCCGGGGCAGGTTCCCGTCCATGTGGAAGCGGCTGTTCGGCAGGGGCGGAGACGAAGCGACCGCGACGAAGCAGGAGGGTGACGTTCACGCGCTCGACCGGCCCGACGATCCGCGCGGAGGTGTCCAGAGCGACGAGTACCGGCACGCGCGGCCCGACGATCTCGTCGAGGACGGAGAGGCGGCGATGGGCGGGCCCGGCGGTGCGCCCGTCGAGGAGCTCGGCGTCGAGGAGCGCCGCGAGCGCGACCGGCCCGAGGAAGCGGAGCCGCGCTAGCCGGAGAGCTCGGCGGCCGCCGTGCGCCGGCGGCGGCGGAACGTGAACGCTCCGGCCGAGAGCGCGAGCAGCAGAACGAGGCCGCCGGCACCGATCCAGGGGACGTAGGCCCGAGGGGTGGCCGCGGCCACGCGCTCTGCCGTCGGCCGGACGTGAGCGATCCCGATGATCCCGCCCATCCGTAGCGGCGACTCTCCCGCCGACGCGAAGATCGTGGCCTTCGAGATCGGGCCGGCCGCGGCCGTGAAGGAGTGGACGCCGAGCAGGTGGCGGGCGACGAGCAGCTCGTGCCAGACCACGCCGGCCTCCTCGGCCGGGGTGCCCCGGGGGGCCTTCAGCCGTGCGGGGTTCGGCATCTCGTTCTTCGGCACGTGGACGATCGCCCACTTCTTCAGATACGCGGTCGGGTCGACCGCGCCGTCGTAGCCCAGGTCGAGGAACTGCTGCGGGTGGATCTCGAAGTGGAGGTGCGGAGCCGTCGTGAACGCGTCGCCGGTGCGGCCGAGGAAGCCGACCACCTGGCCCGCGCGGACGTTCGGATGGGTGAGGATCCAGCGCGAGTAGCCGGCGAGGTGCGCGTAGTAGAAGGAGTTCCCGTTCGCGTCGGTGAGCCACAGGCGCCAGCCGCCGAGCCGGTTCCAGCCGACGAGGCTGAGCTTTCCGCTCGCGACCGCGACGATGGGCGTCCCGAGCGGCGCGAAGAGATCGTCCCCGTGGTGCCAGCCGTCGTAGACGTCGTTCCGGTTTGCGCCGTACGTATCGGCGTAGTCCGCTCCGCCGTCGACCGGGAACACGTAGTGCGAGGGCCTGAAACCGAGTGGCGGCGTGACTGTGAGCGGCTGCGGGACGGGCTTGTGCTTCTTCTTCGCGTGGTGTTTCTTCGCTGCGGCTGCGCGGTGCGACCCGGTCTGCTTGTGCGATCCACCGCCCGACGACGACCCCGAGGACGGCGTCGTGCTCGTAGGCTGCGTGCTCGTGGGCGTCGTGTGGTGCTTCGGCTTCGGCTTGGCGATGGGCTTGGCCGCCGCCGCGAATGCGAGAGCGACCGTGGTGCCGGCCGGCAGCGAGCCGTGGGCCTGGATCAGCTGGACGACGAGCGGCGCCGTGATCCGGCCGATCGTGACCCCGAGGGCCACCTGCCCCCAGCTCCCGACCGGGTAGGTCCCGCCGGGCCCGAGCGACACGGGCGAGCCCTGAACCGTCAGGCCGGACACCGCGCCCCTGCCGTCCGTCGCCTCGACGCTCGTCGCCGTGACGAGACCGCCGAAGAGCGAGACCGAGCCGAGCGCGACCTGGGCCGTCTCGCACGTGGAGCCGCTCGCCGAGGCGGACGCGAAGCCGACGATCGCGCCCGAGGCCGGCTGGGCGGACGGGCCGAGGCTCGTCGCGGGGCTCCCGTAGGCGACGGTGACCCGCCCGGGCTCGGAGATCGCCAGGGCGCCGGCGCCGAGGCAGCCTGCTGGCAGGTAGGACGGCCGCAGCGGCACGTACGACGGCGTGCTCGTCGTCGTGGTCGTGCCCGACGTCGTGGCCGTCGTCGCGGTGCCGTCGGCGCGCGCCGAGGCAGCGCTCAGCGCCGCCACGATGCCGCAGAGGAGGAGGAACGAGACCCCACGCCGCATCGCCCCAGTGTGCCGAACCTTCACTCCCTTCGCCGGGTTACTTCAACGGGACCGTGATCGGCCCCGGCAGGCGGCGGTAGACGGCGAAGAAATCGCGGTCGTCGGGGACGAGATAGCGCGTCGGCGGCTGCTGGTAATTCGGCACGACGCGTGTGGGGAGCAGCCCGTTCCGGTGCCGGTACGTGATCAGCGTGGGCCATTCGGGGTTGATGTCGAGCTCCATCGCGCGCACCGCTCCGGCCCGCTGGAGGATCTGGGCGAGTGTGGTGACGGTCTGGTAGTCGGCGGCCGCATAGATGAGGTTGCCGTGTCTGTCGATCCCGGCCCCAGTGCGCCACACCCTCACCGCGTTTCCGAGCGTGAAACCCCACTGGGTGCTGTCGTTGAGCGCCGGGCTGAGCCGGCCGTGGTCGATGATCAGGGGCAGGCTCTGGCGCGCGAACGCGACCCCGTGACTCGGTGCCGGGCCGCCCTTCCAGTTGACGATGTTCACGTCGCCGTTCTTGTACGCGACCATCGTGGCCAGCCCGTCCTTGAGCGGCTCGTTGACGACTCCGTTCAGCGCGTCGCCGTTCAGCCCGTCCGTGTAGATGAACCCGCTGTTGAAGGTGGCGAGCAGGCGCCAGCGCTGGCCCCACGGGACCTCGAGCGGTCCGCGCAGCCCCGCGCTCGGCGGCTCGTACCGGCCGGGGTAGTAGGCGAGCGCGGTGCGCTTGTGGTCGAACCAGGCCACGTAGGCGACGATCCGCGGGTAGTCGCGCTCCGTGCGGAAGGTCGTGACGAGGACGGGCGGCTTTCCCGCGATCGGCGGCCCGCTCGGCTTCCAGACTCCCTCGCCGGGCAGAGCCCGCGCGAAGACCGGTCGGATCGGCGGTGGCCACGGCTTCGGATCGTGCTTCGGCTTGGGCTTCGCCCTCAGCCCGACGCTCGGCAGGGTCTTGAGCTGCGGCCCGCCCTTCGCCGGGGCCTTCCACGAGTAATAGACGTGCTCGGCGTTGTCCACCAGCCAGTTGAAGTGGTGCATCCGCAGCCACTCGACGCTGCGCACCCCGAGCGGCAGGCTCGAGGGCTTGAGCGCCATCTGCGTCCAGGAGTAGATCGCCGGCGACAGGAAGGCGAGGACGAGGACGGGGATCAGGTAGCGCAGCCGGAGGCCGCGGCGGCGGCGCCGCGGCAGCTCACCGGGCGCAGCGGCTTCCGGGCGCGACATCGCAAGGAACAGTACGAGAACCCGATGACAGCACCGTGAGGTGCTCTACGTCATCGGAACCTGGGGCAAGAGCTTCGGCTCGATCCGGTCGAGGATCTCGGTCAGGCTCGAGCCGGTGGCGGTGATCCCGTGGTTGCGGAGCCCTACGACGGCGTGCGCAGGGTCCGGGGCCGCCGCGACGAGCGCGGACACGCTCTCGGCCAGCTCCGCCGTTCCGCACGGATAGTTGATCTCCGTCGCCTCGATTCCGTCCATCCAGGCGTGCACATGGAGGATCGCGCCGACATCCGGATGGTCGCGGTAGATCATCCAGTGCTCGATCGCGTCGACCGAGACACGGCGGGGCTCGACCTCGGGCGGCACGCTGAGGACGATCGTGCCGTGCGCGGCGTCGTAGCCCGAGACGAGCAGGATGTCGCGCCCGGGCGTGTGCAGGTTCGCCTTGTCCACGCCGCTCGCGCTCATCCAGAAGCGCTCCGCATCGAGGCGGGCCGAGAGGTTGCCGTAGGAGAGACCGCCGATCGCGTAGAGCCGCTTGATCTGCCGCAGATCGCGCTCGCTCACGAGCTCTTCGACCGGGAACGGCGCGGGCAGCAGTCCGAGGGCGTCGAGCCGCCGGCCGACCCGCCCGATCTCGTGGGTCAGCTCGTCGCCGCGCCAGAGCTCGGGCTCGAGGTCGCGGCGGAACTCGTTGTCGATCACGAGGCGCGCGGTCGCGAGCGGCTCGAGCCGCTCGACCACCTCCTCGGCGAGGTGCGGTCCCTCGGGCACGAGGTAGCAGCCCCGCTCCATCGTCGTGAACAGGACGCCGTGCCCGGGCACGCGGCAGAGGCTGATGTTGGCAAGCGCGCGGACGAGCATCGGATAGGTGGCGACGAGTGGGTCGCCGGGCGGCTCGGGGAGGCTCCAGAGCGCCGCCGAGAACGTGCCGCGAGCGCGGCGGCGGAAGGGGCGCGGATGCTCGCCGTCGACGAGGTTGAGGACGACGTCCGGAGCCTTGCCGTCCTGTGCCGGCGCGAAGCCGTGCCGCTCGAGCTCGCCGGCGATCGCGGCGGCCAGGTCCGCGACAGGCTCTCGACGCTCGCCGACGATCGTGAAGGAGGGCACGTCAGCCGCCGTGGACGACGATCTGCGTGTCGATGGGTACGTCGAGCGAGGCGGCCACGAGGCAGCTCTCCTCAGCGCGCTCGGCGAGCTCCACCGCGCGCTCCCGGTCGGCTCGGGTCTCGAGCTCGAGCCGGAGGGTCAGGCCGGTGAAGCCGAAGTGGCCGTCGGGCCGCATCCCGCAGACGCCGTCGGCGGCGACGCTGAGCCCGTCGAACTCGAAGCCGGCCCGATCGGCGATGCCGGTGAACGTGACGGCGAGGCACGAGGCGGCGGCCGCGACGAAGAAGTCCTCCGGGCTCCACGCGCTCGCGTCGGTTCCGCTGAAGACGACCGGCGGAGCGATCTCGACGGGCGACTTGCCCTCGACCCGGGCGCTCACGCGGCGGCCTCCGGCCCAGTCGACGACGACCGGGAAGTGGAACTCCTTCGGCCGCACCGACGCGAGCTTCGTCACCGAGGCGCTCACTGGCTCGCCGCCTCCAGCCGTCCGAGCAGGTCCCAGCGCTCGTCGATGTGGCGCTGCACGAGCGCGATCCGCTCGTCGGACAGATAGGCGAAGCGGCCCTGCGTCGAGAGGAACTCCTCCACCGGCAGCGGGTGCTTGGGCTTGTACGTGATCCGCCATGCGCCGGCGTCCACCTCGAGCAGCGGGAAGTAGCGCGACTCGACGGCGCGGCGCACGATCTCGATCGACTGCTCGGTCGGGAAGCGCCAGCCGGGCGGACAGGAGCCGAGGGCGTGGAGGAAGCGGAAGCCTTGCAGCCCGGCTGCGCGGGTCACCTTGGCGCGGAAGTCCTTGAGCAGCGGCACCGACCCGGCCGCGAGCGTCGCGACATACGGGATCCCGTGTGCGGCCATGATCCGGTCGATGTCCTTCTTGCGGCCCTCGCGTGGCGCGGCGGCCGGCGTGGTCGTCGTCCACGCACCCTCGGGCGTGCCACCGGACTTCTGCACGCCGGTGTTCATGTACGCCTCGTTGTCGTTGAGGACGTAGATCAGGTCCTCGTTCCGCTCGGCGGCGGCCGAGACGGTCGCGAGGCCGATGTCGTTCGTCGAGCCGTCGCCGCCCCAGACCACGACGTGCGTGTCGCCGAGCCCGCGCTGCCGGAGCGCCGCCTTGATCCCCGAGGCCTCCGCCGCCGCGGAAGCGAACGGCGTGAGGTAGACGGAGACGCCGAAGGCGCTGACGGGCCAGGCTCCGGCGATGATCGTCCAGCAGGAGGCCGGGATGACGAGCACGATCTCGCGCTCGGGCGTCGCAGCGCTGAGCGCGCCGAGGAAGTGGCGCATGTTGACCGCGGGGCCGCAGCCGGCGCACGCGGCGTGGCCGGGGAAGATGAGCGGCTGCTCGCTGATGACCTCGTCGAGCCAGACGGCCATCGCTATGCGCTCTCCACGAAGTAGAGGGCTCCCACGTCGTGCGCGTGGCCGCGTGTCTCCTCGAGCGCGCGGCGCAGCGTCTCGGGCGTGACGTCGGTGCCGCCTAGCCCGCACACGGCGTCAGTGGCGCGGACCCCGAGAGCGCGCACGTCCTCGCCCAGCGGAGCGGGGGCGCCGAAGGCGGGCGCGCGGTCGACGACGCAGACGTGGGAGACGTGCTCGAGCGCGGCCGCCAGCTCCGCGCCCGGGAAGGGACGATAGGCGTGGACGCGCGCGACGAGCAGCGGCGCGTCGTCGTGGAGCAGCTCGCGGGCCGTCTCGCCGATCGTCCCGATGGCGACGATCGCGGTGTCCGCGTCCGGGTCGCCCGTGAGCTCGAGCGAGGCGACCTTCTCGCGGCCGAAGGCGGCGGTGAAGTCGGCTGCGACCTCGGCGATCAGGTCGCGGGTGCGCTCGTGCGCCTCGGCCACGTTCCGCTGGTAGACCGCGTAGTCGCTCGGCTCGGGCAGCCCGCTGAACGCGCGCGGCCGGTGCGGGTCGAGCAGCCAGTCCTCGGGCGGCCGGAACGGCGGCAGGAACGCGTCCACGGCCTCCTGGCTCGGCACGTCGACGACCTCGGCCGTGTGGGAGAGAAGGAAGCCCTCGGCGCAGACGAGCACCGGCAGCATCGCCTCCTCCGCGATCCGGTACGCGCAGAGGACGCTGTCGAGGAGCTCCTGTCCCGAGGAGCAGTAGAGCTGCACCCAGCCGGTGTCGCGCTCGCTCATGCTGTCGGCGAGGTCGGGCTCGAGGCTCCACGGCGCCACGACGGAGCGGTTGACGTTGACGGCGACGAGCGGGATCCGCTCGCGCGAGGCACGGTGCAGCTGCTCGTGCGAGTAGAGCAGCCCCTGGGACGAGGTCGCGGTGAAGCAGCGCGAGCCCGCCCGCTCGGTGGCGAGCGCATAGCCGAACATCGAGTGCTCGCTGTCGAGATTGGCGAAGACGACGTCGTCGCGGCCGGCCACGAGCTCGGCCAGGCGCTCCACGATCAGCGTCTGCGGCGTGATCGGGTAGCACGCGATCTGCTGCACCCGCGCGAGCACCGCCGCCACAGCGGCCGCTTCGTTGCCGGTCAGGACCGTGCGCCCCTGGGGCAGCTCGGCGCTCACACCGGCACCTCCTCCATCTCGATCGCGTTCCTGACCGGGCAGACGACCTCGCAGATCCCGCAGCCCTTGCAGTAGAGGTAGTCGATCTCCATCGTCCCGTCCTCGCGGCGCATCGCTCCCTCGGGGCAGAACAGCGCGCAGAGGCCGCAGTCGTTGCAGGCGTCGAGGATGACCGGGCGCTCGAGCGACCAGGAGCCGGTGTGGTTGATGCGCGTGTCGGTGATGCTGGCCGAGAAGAGCGGCAGCTTCGGCCGGGGCGGCGCCGGCTCCGGCTCGTACGGCGTGTCGCCCGCGACCGTGTGCTGGCGCGCACAGAGGCGATAGCCCTCGCGCGCCGCGAGCACATTCGGCTCCGCGAGGGCGGCTCCCATGCGGGCACGGATCGCGTCCTCGAGGCAGCCGAGGCCCGCGGGGAGGAGCAACCGCACCGCCGCGCCGAGCACGGCGACGTTTCCCATCGGCCTCCCTTCCGCCGACAGGATCCCGTTGCGGCGGGCGATCCGCGAGCCCGGGACGTGCGCGACGCGGTAGTCGCCGTGGTGCGGGAAACGCGTCTCGCGGTTGACGAGCAACAGGCCGCCCGGCCGCAGCTTCGCCACAGCCTCGCGCTGTGGGGGCGAGGCGGAGATCGCGACGAGCACATCGCACTCGCGCAGCTTGTAGCGGCGCCGGATCGGCTCGTCGGCATCCCAGCGGAGGAAGGCGGAGATCGGCGCGCCGCGCCGCTCGGCCTTGAACTCCGGGAAGCTCTGCACCCAGTAGCCCGCGCGCGCGAACGCGTCGGCGAGCAGTTGGGACGCGAGCACGACACCCTCGCCGCCGCGTCCGGTGAGGAGCATCTCTTGCACGCCTCGATCGTCGTTCGGGGGACGGTCAGGCGCATCGGGGAATTACGCCGTAGGGCGGCGGCTTTTCGCGGATACGTGCTCAGCCGGCGAGCGCCTCGAGCAGGGCCCGTCCGCGCGGAGTGCCGTGGCCGGTGCACGCGTCCCAGGCGGCGCGACGGGCGCGGTAGGCGCCGTTCCCGCCGCGCGAGACGTCGTTGAAGACCGAGCGGTCGACGTGCTCGTAGAGGAGCGGATTGATGAAGCCCGCCGGCGAGCCGAGCCGCTGGTTGAGCTGCGCGACGAGCGCGGCCCAGAGGGGAGCGACTGCGCTCGTGCCCCCGAACGGGTGGTCGCTCAGCCCGTCGCCGACGAGGTAACCCGTCTGGGGATCGGCGTTCCCGGCGACGTCCGGGACTCCCCGGCCGACACCGCCGCCCTCGTTGATCGAGCTCGGCACGCGGACGCCCGCCTGCCAGGTGGGAACCTCGTAACAGCCGCTGACGCCGCCGCCGGTCGAGTTGCCGTCGTGGTCGTTCCAGACGATCTCGGCGATCCCGCCGTCCTCCTCGTCGAGCCGGGTCCCGCCGCAGGCGAGGACGTACGGGCTCGACGCCGGGTAGTCGACGTGCGCGACCCGGCCCGAGACGCCGTCCCGCCAGCCGTTGTCGCCGGAGGCCGCGCAGACGGTGACCCCGAGCAGGGCAGCCGCGCGGAACGCCTCGTCGAGCGCGTGCCGCGCCTGATCCGTCCACTGATCCTCCGCCTGTCCCCAGCTGATCGAGAGGATCGACGGGGCCCGGGGGTCGAAGATCGCGGTCGTCACGGCGTCGACGAAGCCGCGGTCGCTGATCGGGGCGAAGTAGACGAGCTGCTCCGCGCCCGGCGCGATCGCGCCGATCACCTCGACGTCGAGCACCACCTCGCCGTCGGCGCCGTGGTCGACGCCCGGCCGGTTGCGGACGCCGTCGACCGAGACGGCCGTGAGCTTCGGGGTCGGCACGCCGAGCTTGTCGAAGTACCGCCGCAGCCGCGAGCGGCGGAAGCCGCCGCCGAGCTCGAGCACCGCGATCCGCTGGCCGCTCCCGTCGAGGTCGCGTGGGAAGTCGTAGAGCTCGGCGATCCGGTTCGGCGTGAACGAGGTCTTGCGCGCCTGTTCTGCGCGCGCCTTCGGGACGGCGCGTAGGTCGGGGGTCGCCTGCGGCCGGTCGTCGAGACCGAGGACCGCCTCGATCGCCGGGGCGACGGCGGCCGGCACGTGAAGGTGGCCCGAGCGGCCGCGGTACTCGCCCTGCTTCGAGCGGTAGCGGGCGAGGCGCGTGCGGAACGCGGTCTCCATCCGGTCGGCCGGGCCTACGAGGACGACGCTGCGGCGGGCGGCGCTCGCCTGCCGGATGCGCAGGCCGTGCTCGGCCGCGAACTCCTCGACCGCGGCGAGATCCTTGCGGTTGGCGCCGTGCCGTGCCGCGAACTCGCGCCGGGTCAGGTGGCGGCGCTCGGCGAGCGGCTGTCGGCCCAGCTCCTCCACCGAGGGAAGCGGCCGGCGCGGGCGCAGGAGAACGGTCACCTCGACGGGCTCGGCGGCGGCGACCGCGCCGATCCGGTGGGCGCCGGGCGGCGGCTTGCGCCCGCTGCCCGCAACCTTCGTCCTACTGGTCGTCGTCGCCGGAGGTTTCCTCTTCCTCGCCGTGCTGCTCGAGCCCGTGCTGCTCGAGGCCGTGCTGCTCGAGGCCGTGCTGCTCCAGGCCGTGCTGCTCCAGGCCGCGCTCGCCGGGTCCGTGCTCCTCCTCGCCCTCGTGCTCGTGACCGTTCGTTTCCTCTGTCATGCCCGCGCCTCCTGTTCCGCAGTGAGGGGGCGAATCTAACCGGCGACGCGAACGGCGGCAAGCTGCCTGAGGCTCGCGACGGCGCCCTTCGCCTCGGCGATGCTGCGCGCTTCGGCCAGGAGCCGCTCGGCCTCCGCACCGTCGTCAGCCGCGGCCGCCGCCTCGGCGGCGGCGGTGAGCGCGGCGATCGAGAGCTGGGGGAACTCCGCGTCGGTGAGGAGCCGGCGCGCCTCTGCCGCGAGCTGCGTCGCCTCCTGCGCCGAGCCCTCGCGCGCCCGGACGCGGGCGAGCGCGGAACGCCGGAGCACCTGTGCGATCAGGTCCTCCGAGGGCGCCTCGGCAGCGAGCTGCTCGGCCAGCTCCTCCGCCTCGTCGAGGCGACCCAGCCTCGCCACCACCTCGGCGAGCAGAGCGCGGTGCGTCGTCGCCGACGTCGCGGCGCCGATCTCGTCGAACGCGCCGGAGGAAGCGCGCAGCTCGCGCTCGGCGGCGGTCGCGTCGCCGGCGAGCAGCTCGATCTGGGCCCCGACGAACGACTGCGTGGCGCGGCGGAAGCGCAGGCCGAACTCCTCGTACGTCGCGGCGGCGTCCTTGTACAGGCTCCGTGCCTCGTCGAAGTCTCCGCGCATCGCGAACAGGCCCGCGAGGCTCGCGTTGAGCGAGCTGCGCAGCGGTGGGTCGAGACCGAGCTCTTCGCGGAGGTCCACGATGCGCGCGATCCCCTCCTCGACCGGGGTCGGCCCGTGCAGCAGCGCCTGCGCCGTCAGGCCCGCCAGCGTCCCGACCATCTCGACGCCCGCGTGCGCGCGGCGCGCGTATGCGAGCGCCCGTTCGATCGCCTCACCCCGTGCGAGCCAGCGGCCCGCGGCAAGGTCGCCGCTGCTCCTGAGCCACCAGGCGCGGGCGAGCGCGAGGTCGTCTCCGAGCGGCTCGAGCTCGGCGATCGCCTCGCTTGCGAGCGCGACGGTCTCCTCGACCGGCGTGCCCTCGGCGAAGGCGCGGACGAACTGGAGCTCGATGCGGGCGTGGAGCTCGGCGGCGCGAAGGCCGAGGGTCGACGCGGTCTCGACCGCCTCGGCGAGAGCCGACTCGGCGCCGGGCAGGTCGCCGCCGTTCAGCCGCGCCACGCCGAGCTCGGTCAGCACCGCCGGCAGCTCGGGGTCGTCGGTGGGGAGGAGGGCCCGCGCCCGTGCGAGGAGCGAGAGCGTCGCCGGCGCATCGGTGCGGCTGAGCGTCTCCTCCGCGGCGAGGCGGAGCAGGCGCCCGGCGCGCCGAGCGAGCTCGACGTCGCGCAGCCCCAGCTCCTGCCGTAGGCGGCAGGCGTGCTCGAGGTGGAAGCCGATGAGCGCCGGCGCGGCGCTCTCGTCGTCCAACCGCGCGCCGACCGTCTCGTGGAGGTCGGCGCGGAGCGCCTTCGGCATCGCCTCGTAGACGGCCTCGCGGACGAGCGCGTGCTGGAAGCGGAAGCCGTCCTCGCCGACCGCGTCGTCCGGCTCGATCAGACCGCGGCGGACGAGCCCGAAGACGCGCGCCTGCGCCGGCTCGCGCTCGTCGGGCGGCATGAGCTGCAGGACGGCGTCGAGGGGGAAGCTGCGGCCGAGGACGGCGGCGCGCTCGAGCACGTCGCGCTCCTCGCGGTCGAGCCGGTCGAGCCGGGCATGGAGGACGCCGCGAATCGACCCGCTGAGCGTGACGTCCGCGCCTTCCTCGCCGGCGAACGCGGCGAGTTGCTCGATGAACAGCGGGTTGCCCTCCGCCAGCTCGGCGATGCGCTCGCGGACGGAGGCCGGCGTCTCGAGCGCGGCGAGCAGCCCGTGCGCGTCGGAGGGGGACAGCGCCTCGAGCCTCAGCGTCGTCTCGGCGTGCGACAGCCATTGCGGACGGCGCTCCGCGAGCTCCGGACGGGCGAGGCACAGGAGCAGAACCGGCCGTCTGCCGAGCCGGACCGAGAGGTGCTCGATCAGGTCGAGCAGCGTCTCCTCGGCCCAGTGGACGTCGTCGAAGACCGCGACGACGGGCCGCTCGCGGGCGAGCTCCTCGAACAGGCCGCGCAGCGCGGCGAAGACCTCGTAGCTCGAGCCCTCGAAGGCGCTCTCGTCGCGGCCCGCCTCTCGGATCGCCTCGTGGAGCGGCGAGAACGTCGTGCCCTCGCCGTAGGGAGGACAGCGCGCGACGAAGACGGTCGCTCGGCCGGCGAGCGAGGAGAGGAGTTCCTGCGCCAGGCGCGACTTGCCGATCCCGGGCTCGCCGACGACCGTCACGAGGCGCGCGCCGGCCGACGCGGCCTCGTCGAACGCGGCACGCAGCTGCTCCAGCCTGCGCTGCTGGCCGACGAACTGCGTGTCGTCGCGGCGCGGGATCGCGCTCGCGGCGGGGTCGACCGACTCGAGCCGGAAGGCGACGGCCTCGCCGGCTTTTCCCTTCAGTGTCAGCGGGTCGAGCCGCGTCGCGCGCACCGCGTGCGCGACGAGCCGGTGCGTCGTCTCGCCGAGGACGATCTCGCCCGGCGCCGCCGCCTGCTCCAGGCGCTTGCCGACGTTCACCGCGTCGCCGCTGACGAAGCCGTGGCCGGTCGACGGATCGCCGGTCACGACCTCGCCCGTGTTGACCCCGATCCGCACCTCGAGATGCACGTCGCTCTCGCGGTCGAGCTCGGCTACGCACTCGTGGACGGCGACGGCGGCGCGGACGGCGCGCAGGACGTCGTCCTCGCGCACGACCGGCACGCCGAAGACGGCCATCACCTCGTCCCCGACGAACTTCTCCACGGTGCCGCCGTGAGCCTCGATCACGGCCGCGGCGCGCTCATAGAAGCGGAGCATCAGGTAGCGGAGCGCCTCGGGGTCGAGCCGGCCCGCGAGCTCGGTGTACGCGACGAGGTCGCAGAACAGGACCGTGACGGTCTTGCGGCCCTCGGCCGTGCGGCCCGGAAGCACGTCCATGTCCCGAAAGTACACGGCGCCGGAGCGCCCGTCGAGGTCCTGCGCGGCGCCTACGATTTCGCGGTGGCAACCGCTCCTGCACTGGAGGTCGTCGACCTCGTCAAGCGCTATCCGAAGGCGAAGGTCAACGCCGTCGACGGGGTCTCCTTCGCGGCCGCACCCGGCGAGGTCTTCGGGCTGCTCGGCCCGAACGGAGCCGGCAAGACGACGACCGTCGGGATGCTCACGACGCGCGTCCAGCCCACGGACGGCTCCGCGCGGATCGGCGGCGTCGACGTGGTCGAGGACCCGGTCTCGGCGCGGCGGCAGCTCGCAGTCGTGCCGCAGCGGAGCAACCTCGACCGCTCGATCTCGATCTACGACAACCTCGTCTTCCACGCCGCGTACCACGGCGTCCCCGCGCGCGAGCGCGAGCAGCGTGCCGACGAGCTGCTCGACCAGTTCGGGCTCCTCGACCGCGCGCGGGAGAAGCCCGATTTCTTCTCGGGCGGCCAGTCGCAGCGGGTGATGATCGCCCGCGCGCTCATGCACGAGCCGCGCGTGCTCTTCCTCGACGAGCCCACGACCGGCCTCGACCCGGCCGCGCGGCTCTTCGTCTGGGACCGCCTGCGCGAGCTGCGCGAGTCGGAGGTGACGCTGCTCCTGACCACACACGACATGGACGAGGCGGCCCTGCTCGCCGACCGCGTCGGGATCATGGATCACGGCAGGCTGCTCGCCCTCGACACGCCGGAGGCGCTCATGCGCTCGCTCGAGGGGGAGGGGACGCTCGAGCTCGCGGCCGACCGTCCGGCCGACGACGCCGTCGTCGAGGCGCTCGCGGCGCTCGACGGTGTCGACCGCGTCGAGTCGATCCAGGCCGCGGGGAACGGAGGGCCGCCGCCCGGGGTCGAGCCCCTCCGCGTCCGCCTCTACCTGAGCGGCGACGCTGCGCTGCTAGTCCCGCCGGCGGCCGCCGTGCTCGCCGACCACGGGCTGGCGTTGCAGGACGTGAAGATGCGGGCGCCGACGCTCGAGGACGTCTTCATCCACCTCACCGGCCGGACGCTGCGATGAGCACGATCGCCGCGACCACGGCCGGGACGCCGCAGGCGACCCAGTGGCGCGCCTTCCGGATGGTGCTCTGGCGCGACATCTACGTCACGTGGAAGGAGTTCCCCGCCTTCCTCGCCCAGGTCATCCTGCAGCCGTTCTTCTTCCTGTTCGTGTTCGGCAAGGTGCTCGGAACCCTCGGCTTGACGAAGCCCGGCTACGCCGACCTGCTCTTTCCCGGGCTGCTCGCGCTCACCGCCGTGATCACGGCGATCCAGACGCTCGCGTTCCCGCTCGTGGCCGAGTTCGGCTGGACGAGGGAAATCGAGGACCGGCTGCTCGCGCCGATGCCGACCGCCTACGTCGCGGCCGAGAAGGTCCTCTTCGCGCTCATGCGCTCGCTCGTCGCGACGCTGATCATGATCCCCATCGGGATCGCCGTCCTCGGCTCGATCCCCTGGCGCTGGGCCGGCTTCCCGCTCTTCCTCGCAGGCCTCGTGCTCGGCGCGCTCGTCGGCGCCGGCTTCGGCCTGATCATGGGGACGTTCGTCCAGCCGCAGCGGATCAGCCTCGTCTTCTCGCTGGTCTTCACGCCGCTGCTCTTCACCGGGTGCAGCCAGTACCCGTGGCCGTTGCTCGACCAGCTCCGCTGGTTCCAGATCGTGACCGCCTGCAACCCGATGACCTACGTCAGCGAGGCCCTCCGCGGCGCGCTGGTGCCGGGGGTGCCGCACATCCGCCCGTGGATCTGCATCGTCGTGCTCGTCTTCTCGGTCGTCCTGCTGATCGCGGTCGGCCTGCGGGGGTTCTACCGGCGCGCCATCGACTGAGGCGCGCGGACGAGGCCGCGATACCAGGAGAAGCTGTCCTTCGGGACTCGCTCGAGCGTCGGGTAGTCCACGTAGACGAGGCCGAAGCGGGGGCCGTAGCCGAGGTTCCACTCGAAGTTGTCGAGCAGCGACCAGACGAAGTAGCCCTGCACCGGCACGCCCTCGTCGATCGCCCGCGCCACGCCGTCGAGATAGGCGGCGAGGTACTCGATGCGCTCGGGATCGCGCACGCGGCCGTCGTGACCGCGGGTGTCGGCGAAGGCGGCGCCGTTCTCGGTCACGTAGATCGAGGCGGGGGCGTACTCGCGGTGGACGTGCGTCAGCA
>DASSZE010000052.1:0-47928 GCA_035713675.1 Gaiellaceae bacterium
CATTCCGGAACACTGGCCCAGGTGAGTGAGCCTCCACCTGACAGCTAGTACCTGAGGCTCAGTTGCCACTCACTTCGAGGAAGCACAGCAAACGTCTCGCCTTCCGTCGGCTCCCGCCCGAGTACGTCTCTGACTGCTTGCCCGCGCGACCGGCGAGCCGGGAGACCCGGTCGCCGTCCGACCTCGCCAACGACCCGCCACTCATCGGGCTTGATCTGTTGGAGCACCACGTATCTGCCAGCGTGTGGGCTCACCAGGTGACCCTATGCGCTCGGTGGTCATTCCGGAACACTGGCCCAGCGCAGCGTGCTCCTATCCGTGGTGGCTACGGGCAACAGCCGTGAACCCGTGAGTCTTGCGTTCCCAAGGCAGGGTGAAGGCGTACGCGTACCAGCCGAGCACGGGGACGAGCAGGCCGAAGCCCCAGAGGAAGCTGCGGCCGTGACGCGTCGGAAGCGTGAATGCCAGCCAAAGCCAGAAGATGAAGTTGCCGAACGGAACGAGGGCGAGCAGCGCCATCCAGCCGCTACTCCCGATCGACCACAGAAAGGCGATGGGGAGCCCGATGAATGGGAAGAAGGCAACCCCCGGACTCCGCACCCCCCGCCGCTGCGCGATCAAGTACGCGGGCAAGCAGATCAGGCAATACAAGCCCCCAAACAGAAACAAAGCAGCCACGACACGAATCACGATCACAAGCAGACCCCTCTCTGGCTCACTGGTTCGTCGGTGTTTGTGTCGGTTCGCTGTCCGACGGCCACGTCCCTCGAAAGCGGGATCAGCCCGCCCGGCATTCACGTGTCATGCCCGAACACTCGGCCAGCCGAGCGACATCACGCGTTCATTCCGGAACACTGGCCCAGTCCAGCGTCCTCTCCCCGGCAACTCGGCTAGAGAAAGTACTCCCAGCCGGGACGCCAGCTGAACGGCTCGGCCGCGACCTCCTCCAGCTCCCGGCCGTTCGCCACGACCTCGAGCGCGAAGCGCGTCGCGCTGTGGCCGATCACGAGGACGCGCTCGCCGGCCCGCTCGCGCCGGAGCTCGTCGAGGAAGCCGGCGACGCGGTCGACCGCCTGCCGCCAGCTCTCGCCGCCGGGATACGGGACGTCGAGGTGCGCGAGGCGGTCGTGCAGCGGGCCGGCCGTCCCGTTCAGCTCGCCGTAGTCGCACTCGCCGAGCCGCTCGTCGACGAGCGGGCGCAGCGGCGAGCCGGCGAACGCGATACCGGCCGTCTCGACCGCGCGGCGCAAATCCGAGGTGAAGACGGCGTCGAGTCCGTCGTCGCGCCGCCGCTCGCCGAGCTCCGCCGCCTGCTCGCGGCCGCGCGCCGAGAGCTCGCCCGGGAGCCGGCCGGTTGCGATCCCGGCCTCGTTGTCCTCGCTCGTCGAGTGCGTCTCGAAGACGACGGCTAGCGGAACCGCCACTTCTGTCCCTCCGAGAACGAGCGCAGGATCCGCCGGGCGACCACCGCCTTGTGCACCTCGTCGGGCCCGTCGTAGACGCGGCCGCCGCGCGCCATCCGCCACATGAGCGCGAGCGGCGTGTCGTCGGTCAGCCCGAGCCCGCCGTGCACCTGGATCGCGCGGTCGAGCACCTCGCCGAGCACGCGCGCCGCGAAGAACTTGATCAGCGAGATCTCCACCCGCGCCTCGTCGCCCGCGTCCAGCCGCTCCGCCGCCTGCAGCGTCATCAGCCGGCAGGCCTGGATGTCCGCCGCGGACTCCGCGATCCAGTTCTGCACGGCCTGCTTCTCGGCGAGCGGCCCGCCGAATGCCTCGCGCTCGAGCGCCCGCGCGCACATGAGCTCGAAGGCGCGCTCCATCTGCCCGAGCCAGCGCATGACGTGGTGGATCCGGCCCGGCCCGAGCCGCTTCTGGGCGATCCGGAAGCCGTCGCCCGGCTCGCCGAGCGTGTTCGCGAGCGGGACGCGGACGCCGGTGAAGCGCGTCTCGCAGTGCGTCCCCCAGCCGCGGCCCTCGTGGCCCATGACCGGGATGCGCCGCACGAGCTCGTAGCCCGGCGTGTCGGTCGGGACGAGGATCATCGACGCGCGTCGGTGCGGCTCGGCTTCCGGCTCGGTCACGACCATCACGACCCCGAAGGCGGCGCCGTCGGCGCCCGACGAGAACCACTTGTGCGCGTCGATCACCCACTCGTCGCCGTCGCGCACGGCCCGGCCGCGAAGGAGCGTCGGGTCCGAGCCGGCCACCTCGGGCTCGGTCATCCCGAAGAACGAGCGCACCTCGCCGGCGACGAGCGGCCGGAGGAACCGCTCCTTCTGCTCGTCGGTGCCGTAGAGGTGGAGGATCTCGCCGTTGCCCGCGTCCGGCGCCTGGCAGCCGAAGACGAGCTGCGCGACGAAGCTGCGGCCGATCTCCTCGTTCAGATGCGCGTACTCGAGGAAGCCGCTCCCCGAGCCGCCGGCCTCCGGCGGCAGGTGCGGCGCCCACAGGCCGGCGTCCTTCGCCTTCTGTTGCAACTCGCGGACGAGCGCGTCGGCCGCGTCGTCCTCCCGCGTCAGCGCCCGCTCGTTCGGATAGACGTGCTCCTCCATGAACGCGCGCACGCGCTCGCGCTTTTCCACCACAGCCGCGATGATCGCAGACATGCGCGAGGCGCTCCAGGCGGTGCTCGGGCCGGTCTCCGAGCCCGTGCTGCTCCCGGGCGGCGCGTCGAAGGAGGCGTGGGCCGTCGACGCCGGCGACCGGCGGCTGCTCGTGCGCCGCGCGGGCGGCGGCGTCATCCACCGGCATACGCTCTCGCTGCGCCACGAGTTCGAGGTGCTTCAGGCGGCTCACGAGGCGGGGGTCAAGGTGCCGGAGCCGGTCGCCTACATCGAGGATCTCGACGGACGCGAGGCGTTCGTGATGGAGCGGCTCGAGGGCGAGACGATCGGCCGGCGGATCGTGCGAGGACCCGTCCCGGAACAGCTGCCGCTGCAGATGGCGGAGGAAATCGCGAAGATCCACGCCCTCTCGCCCGAGCGCCTTCCGTTCCTCGAAGAGGCGACGATCGACCGGCTCGTGGTCGAGCTCGACGAGGTCGGTGAGCCGCATCCGGCGATCGAGCTCGGGCTCTGGTGGCTGCGCGAGAACCGGCCGCCCCCGCGTGGGCCGGTCGTCGTCCACGGCGACTTCCGGATCGGCAACCTCGTCGTGGACGAGTCCGGCCTCGTCGGCGTCCTCGACTGGGAGTTCGCCCACCTCGACGACCCGGTACGCGACCTCTCGTTCTCGCTCGTCCGCGCCTGGCGCTTCGGCGCCGACCACCTGCGCCTCGGTGGGATCGGCGACGCCGAGCCGTACCTCGAGCGCTACAACGAGCTGACCGGCCTCGACGTGCGGCCCGAGGAGCTCGACTACTGGGAGCTCGCCGGCAACGTCGGCTGGGGGATCGGGTGCCTCACGCAGGCGCGCCGGCACCTGACGGGGCAGGAGCGGAGCGTGGAGCTCGCCGTCCTCGGTCTGCTCGGCGCCGAGGTCGAGCACGAGATCTGCCGCCTGCTGGAAAGTCAGGGCGTGACGTGAGCGACCGGCCGACACCGGCGGAGCTCGCCGAGGCGATCGGGGAGTTCCTCTCGGGCGAGATCCTCCCCACGCTCGCCGACCACCGGTTGCGCTTCCGCACGCTCGTGGCGCTGAACGCGCTCGGCATCCTCCAGCGCCGGCTTGCCGAGCTGCCGCCCGAGCACGACGCGGAGCAGCGGGAGCTGGCGGCACGGATCCGGGACGGCGACGTCCCCGCCGGCACGGTCGCCCGGGTGAAGGCCGACGTCGAGGCGCGGCTGCGGATCGTGAGCCCTCACTACCTCCGGCAGGCCCAGGGCGAATAAGCTCTCGCCGTGCCCGATCTGAGCGGCAAGGTCGCGATCGTCACGGGTGCCGGGCGGGGGATCGGCCGCTCGCACGCCCTCGCGCTCGCGCGCGCGGGAGCGACGGTCGTCGTCAACGACCTGGGCGCCGGCCTCGCCGGCGAGGGCTCCGACCCGGGACCGGCGGAGCAGGTCGTCGAGGAGATCCGCGCCGCCGGTGGCCGGGCGTCGACGAACGGCGGGAACGTCGCCGACTTCGCCGGAGCCGAGCGGCTCGTGCGGCAGGCGATCGACGAGCACGGCCGGCTCGACATCCTCGTCAACAACGCCGGGATCCTCCGCGACCGGATGCTCGTGAACATGACGGAGGACGAGTGGGACGCGGTGATCGCCGTCCATCTCAAGGGCCACTTCGCGCCGACCCGGCACGCGGCCGCCTACTGGCGCGAGCAGTCGAAGGCCGGGGAGGACGTGCGCGGCCGCGTCGTCAACACGGCGAGCCCCTCGGGCGTGTTCGGGAACATCGGCCAGGCGAACTACGGCGCCGCGAAGGCCGGCATCGCCGGCTTCACGATCATCGTCGCGCAGGAGCTGCAGCGCTACGGCGTCACCGTCAACTGCCTCGCCCCGAACGCGCGCACCCGCATGACCGAGGAGACCTTCCAGATGGAAGCGCCGCCGGAGGGCTTCGACCCGCTCGACCCGGCCAACGTCTCGGCCGTCGTCGTCGCGCTCTGCGCCGACGAGGCACAGGCGATCACCGGCCAGGTCCTCCACGTCTGGGGTGGCGCGGTGAACGTCCTCCGCGGCTGGAGCGCCGGCGAGCTGCTCGACTCCGCGGACGGCTGGGAGCCGGACACGCTGCTCGGCGAACTGCTCGCGCGCTTCCCGGAGGGAACGTCACCGCCGGGCATGCTCGCCGGGATGCAGTCGGCCGGCGGCAGGTCGCTGCAGGCGACGGACTGACCACCCGCTGCTCGTAGATGCCTCCGGTCGAGGCGACCTCGCGAGCGCTCCCTGCCGGTCCGCCGCCCGCTGATGATCTAGGCTCGCGCCGGTGGCGAAGGGGCTGCTCACGCTCGACCACGCTCGGTTGCGGTTCGGCGGGATCGTCGCGCTCGACGACGTCTCGCTCGAGGTCGCCGAGAGCTCGATCTCGGGGCTGATCGGGCCGAACGGCGCCGGGAAGACGACCGCCTTCAACGCGATCACTGGCCTCTATCGGCTCGACGCGGGAGACGTCGTCTTCGACGGCCGCTCGATCCGGCGCACCCGGCCGAGCCGCGTGATCCGGCTCGGGATCGCGCGCACCTTCCAGAACCTCGAGCTGTTCACGCGGATGACCGTCCTGGAGAACGTCCTCGTCGGCGCGCATCCCGCGACGCGACTGCAGCGCGAGCGCGACCAGCGGCGGCACGCGCTCGAGACGCTCGACGACGTCGGGATCGCCGAGCATGCCGAGCGGCCGGCGTCCGGCCTCCCGTACGGGACGCTGAAGCGCGTCGAGCTCGCGCGGGCGCTCGCGAGCAAGCCGCGCCTGCTGCTCCTCGACGAGCCGGCCGGCGGGCTCAACCACGAGGAGGTCGAGGAGCTCGCCGACCTCATCCGCAGACTGCGCGACGAGCGCGGCCTGACGATCCTGCTCGTGGAGCACCACATGCGGCTCGTGATGCAGCTCTGCGAGCACGTGCACGTGCTCGACTTCGGCCGGACGATCGCCTCCGGCCTGCCCGCCGACGTGCAGCGCGACCCCGCCGTGATCGAGGCGTACCTTGGCGGCGGCGAGGTCGCCGCGTGACGGCGCTGCTCGAGCTCGAGGACGTCGAGGCGCGCTACGGCCCCGTGCACGTCCTGCACGGGATCTCCCTCGCGGTCGAGGAGGGCTCCGTCGTCGCGGTGCTCGGCCCGAACGGCGCGGGCAAGACGACGACGCTGCGCGCCATCTCCGGCACCGTCCGCCGCTCGGGCCGGATCGCCTTCGCCGGCCGGCCGCTCGGCCGCGCCGGCCCCGACGCCGTCGCCCGCCTCGGCGTCGCGCACGTCCCGGAGGGCCGCGGCACCTTCGCAGAGCTCACCGTCTGGGAGAACCTGAAGCTCGGCGCATACAGCCGCCGCGGCTCGATCGACGACGAGCTCGAGCGGGTCTTCACGTACTTCCCCTGGCTCTCGGAGCGGCGCCGGCAGCCCGCCGGGACGCTGAGCGGCGGGGAGCAGCAGATGCTCGCGCTCGCCCGCGCGTTCGTGCAGCGGCCGCGGCTGCTGCTCCTCGACGAGCCGTCCCTCGGCCTCGCGCCGGTGCTCGTCGCCGAGCTGTTCCGGATCGTGCGGGAGCTGAACGAGGACGAGGGCCTCACCGTGCTCGTCGTGGAGCAGAACGCGCACCTCGCGCTGCAGGCCGCGCACGCCGGCTACGTGCTGGAGGCCGGCCGCGTCGTCCTCGCCGGCACGAGCGCCGAGCTCCAGGCCGACGACGCCGTCCGGCGCAGCTACCTCGGGTACTGACCGGATGGCGAGCGCCGCGACCTCAGCGATCGCCGGCTTCCGCGCCCGCGGCATCGCGCTCGCCCCGGCCGGCGCCGTCGCCGTGTTCCTCGGCGGCGGCGCGATCTTCCTGCTCGTCGGCTGCCTGCAGAGCACGAACTTCGCCCGCCTGACCGTGGAGGGGCTCGCGAGCGGCGCGGTCTACAGCAGCCTCGCGCTCGCGCTCGTCCTCGTCTACCGCGCGTCGCACATCGTCAACTTCGCGCAAGGCGAGCTTGCGATGCTGACGACGTACATCGCGTATCAGCTCATCCAGTGGGGCCTGTCGTACTGGGAGGCCTTCTTCGCCACGCTGGCGATCGCGTTCGTGCTCGGGCTCGTGCTCCAGGTCGCGCTGATCCGGCCCGTGCTGCACCGCTCGGTGCTCGCGACGGTGATCGTCACGGTCGGCCTGTTCATCCTCATCGACGGCGTCGTGAACTGGGTCTGGGGCGGCGACTTCAAGGTCATGCCCTCGCCGTTCGGCAACGGCTCGTACGTCGTCGGCGGCGTCGCGATCCCGCACCTCTACGTCGGAATGCTCGCCGTCGTGTTCGCCTGCGTCCTGCTCACCTGGGCGCTGTTCCGCTTCACGAAGCTCGGACTCGGAATGCGCGCTGCCGCGTTGCGCCCGGCCGCCGCGGCGCTCGTCGGCGTCCGCGTCGACCGGATGCTCGCCGTCGGCTGGGGGCTCGCGGCCCTGCTCGGAGCGGTCGCCGGGCTGATGGCCGAGCCCTCGCAGATCTTCCTCTCCCCGACGCTGATGCAGTCGATCCTCGTCTACTCCTTCGCCGCCGCCGTCCTCGGAGGACTCGAGAGCCCGGCGGGAGCGGTGGTCGGCGGCCTCACCATCGGCGTCTCCCTCAACCTCGTGATCGGGTACGTGCCCCAGATCAGCTCGGAGCTCGAGCTTCCCGTCGCCTTCGCCGTCATCCTCCTCGTTCTCCTCATCAAGCCGACGGGCCTCTTCGGCCGCCGGGAGGTCCGGCGCGTATGAAGAACCTCCCCGCTCTCGTCACGCTGCTCGTCGTCGCCGGAGTGCTCTGCGCGCTGCCGTTCCTCCTCAGCGACTACAACCTCTCGCTCGCCGCGCAGGTCGGGATCTTCTTCATCGCGATCCTCGGCCTCAACATCCTCACCGGCTACACGGGGCAGATCTCGATCGGCCATGGTGCGTTCATGGCGATCGGCGGCTACACGACGGCCGTGCTTTCGCGCGACCACCACACCGACCTCGTCGTCACGATGCTCGCGGCCTTCGCGATCTGCTTCGCGGTCGGTCTGATCGTGGGCATCCCGGCGCTGCGGCTCTCGGGCGTCTACCTGGCGCTCGTGACGTTCGCCCTCGCCGTCTCGGTCCCGCTGATCCCGCTGCAGTACTCGAAGTTCCTCGGCGGCAGCGGCGGCGTGCAGGCGTCGCAGACCGTCTCCAACCTCTGGGTCTACGTCGCGGCCTGGTCGGCGTCGGCGATCCTCTTCGTCCTCGCCTGGCTGATCCTGCGCGGACGGATCGGGCGCGCGTTCCGTGCCGTCCGCGACAGCGAGATCGCGGCGGTCGCCTCCGGCGTGGAGCTGCCGGTCTACAAGACCCTCGCCTTCGGGATCTCGGCCGCGTACGCCGGAGTCGCGGGCTCCCTGTTCGTCCTGGCGACGAACGGATTCGCACAGCCCAGCGAGTTCGACGTCTTCCTCTCGCTCGAGCTGCTGATCGGGGCCGCGATCGCGGGGCTCGGCTCGCTCTGGGGGATCCTCGCCGGCGCCGCGTTCGTGGGGCTGCTCCCTCAGATCTCGACGAGCGTGCCGGTGATCGGCGCCGAGCACGGCCGCGACGTCGTCTTCGGCGCGGCCGTGATCCTCGTCATGCTCCTGCTGCCGGACGGCTTTGCCGGTCTGCTCGCGCGACTACGCCGACTCGCCCGCGCTTGAACCGCGAGTCAACGTCCATCAAACTGCAGCAAGATTCGTCTCATCGGACACAACCTGAACGACGAACCATTCGCAGGAGGGAGAATGGCTGTCAACCGTAGGAAGCTCGGCGCGCTGCTCGGAGCGCTACTCGTCACAGCGGTGATCGCCGGCACCGCCGGGGCCTCGCCGCAGGGAACCCCGGGCGTGACCAGCAAGCAGATCTTGATCGGCGGGACGTTCCCGTACACGGGCCCGGCAGCGCTCTACAAGACGATCCCGGCCGCGGAGCAGGCGTGGTACGCCTACGTCAACGCACACGGCGGCGTCTACCACCGCAAGATCAACGACAAGACCATCGACGACTCGTACAACCCGGCGCAGACCGTGCCGGCCGTCAAGCAGCTCGTCGAGCAGGATCACGTCTTCGCGATCGTCGGCAGCCTCGGCACGGCGCCGGGACTCTCGACGTGGGGCTACCTCAACCAGCGCCACGTCCCCCAGGTGCTCCTCGCCACCGGCGACGCGTACTGGGGCAACTGCGTCCACCACTCCTGCTCGGGCTCGACGAAGCCGTGGACGATGGGTTGGCAGCCGGACTATCCGGGTGAGGCCAAGCTGTACGCGAAGTACATCCTCAAGAACAAGCCGAACGCGAAGATCGGCGTGCTGTACCAGAACGACGCCTACGGCAGGAACTACCTCGGCGGGCTGAAGACCGGTCTCGGCTCGCACGCGGGCCAGATCGTCGACACCGAGTCGTACAACGTCACCGACCCGGGGACGGTGATCGGCACCCACGTCGGCGCGCTCGCGGCCCACGGCGCCGACACGCTCGTCATCTTCGCGACGCCCGCGGCCTCGATCGCGGCGCTCGTGACCGTGGGCAAGGTCCCGGGCTGGAACCCGCTGACCATCCTCAACAACGTGTCGGCGAACCGCGTGTTCATGCTCACGGCGGCCAGCAAGGGCGCCCCGCTGAACGGTGTCGTCTCCACGACGTACACCGCCAGCCCGACGACGCAGGCGAACCTGCCGGGGATGAAGCTCGCGAAGTCGATCATCCACAAGTACGCCCCGGCGCTCGACCAGGAGCTCGCGCTGGGAGACGGGAACATCATCTACGGGCTCGCGTCCGCCTGGACGTTCACGGACGCGCTCAAGCACGCCGGCAAGCACCTGACCCGCGCCGGCCTGATGCGCGCCCTCCGGAGCCTCAAGGAGACGAATAACCCGTTCGTCTATCCGGGGATGACGGTCCAGACGTCGAAGAAGCGCACCTTCCCGATGGAGCAGCTCAAGATCATCAAGTGGAGCGGTGGCGCGACCGGCGACTGGCACCCCTCCGGCAAGATCTACAGCGGCCTGCACTAGGTCCATGAGGGACACGGCCGGTAGCTGCTACCGGCCGTGTCCCTTTCAGCCGACCTCTGCCGCGTCGGTGACCGGCGCCCGGCAGGCGAAGCGCTCGCAGAGGTAGACCGCCGGCTTCCCGTCGACGAGGCTCTTTCCCTCGAGCAGCGGGACGTCGTCGGCGGGGCCGTGGGCGACGACCCCGTTCGGGTCGAAGCCGCGGAGGGCGGCGCGGGCCACGTCCGTGTCGGCGCCGCCGACGATCGCGAGCTCGCGCGGCGGCGAGAGATGGAGATCGAGCGCGCAGAGCGCCCACCCGAACGCGCTCGGGGCACGCGGCAGGAGGTCGCGCACGAGCCGCAGCGCGCCGACCGCCTGGCTCTCGAGCCGGTCGTCGCCCCAGATGCGCGCCAGCCGCAGAAGGACGAACGCGAGCATCGAGCTCCCCGCCGGCGTCGGGTTGTCGTCGAACGCCTTCTGCCGCGCGACGAGCTGCTCGCCGTCGGCCGGCGTGAGGAAGAAGCCGCCGCGCGCTGGATCGCCGAAGAGCTCGACCGCGGCGAGCGCGACCCTCCGGGACTCCCGCAGCCAGCGCCGGTCGCCGGTCGCGACGTGGAGCTCGTAGAGCCCGTGCGCGACGTTCGCATAGTCGTCGAGATAAGCCGGGTACTTCGCGCGCCCGTCGCGCAGCGTCCGCCACAGCGGATCGGCACACAGCAGCTCGCCGAGCTCCACCGCCGCTTGTAACACAGTGTTACTAGCGAGCCTGCGTCCGCCCTCGGCGAGAGCGGCGAGGGCGAGGCCGTTCCAGGACGCGATCACCTTGTCGTCGAGCGCAGGCTGCGGCCTCCGTTCGCGGATCTCGAGCAGCCGCGCGCGGGTCGCCTCCTCGAGCTCGCCGCGGAGGATCGAGCGGCCGTGCTCGAAGGGCTGCAGCAGCTCGGCCGGCGCGCCCTCCTCGGCGGTCCACGTGTACGTCAGCCCCTCGACGCCGTCGGTGTCCGCGTCCTGCGCCGACGCGAAGCCGCCGCTCGGCAGCCGCAGCTCGCGCAGCATGTAGTCGAGCGTCCGCTCGGCCACCTCGCGGTAGCGCTCCTCCCCGGTGAGCAGCCACGCGTGCAGGTAGGGGGGGACGAGGAGCGCGTTGTCGTAGAGCATCTTCTCGAAGTGCGGCACGAGCCACCGCGCGTCGACCGCGTAGCGGTGGAAGCCGCCGCCGACGAGGTCGTACATCCCGCCGGCGGCCATCCCGTCGAGCGTGAGCCGAGCCGCGGCGAGCGCGCCCCTCCGCAGAAGGAACTCCAGCGTCGACGCGGGCGGGAACTTCGGCGCCTGCCCGAAGCCGCCCCACTGCGGGTCGAGCTGCGCGAGCAGGCCGCGCTCGGCCTCGGCGAGGAGTGCGTCGGTGAGCGGCTCGCGCGACGGCTCCGCCTCGGCCGACCGCTGCAGCGACGCCGTCAGCGCGTCCGCCTGAGCGGCGACGTCCTCCGGCCGCTCGCGGTACACGTCGGCAACCGCGCGGAGCACCTGCCGGAACGAGGGCAGCCCGTGGCGCGGCTCGGGCGGGAAGTACGTCCCGCCGAAGAACGGCTCGCCCTCGGGCGTGAGAAAGACGGTGAGCGGCCAGCCGCCCTGACCGGTCAGGGCGACGACCGCGTCCATGTACACGGAGTCGACGTCCGGCCGCTCCTCGCGGTCGACCTTGACGTTGACGAACAGCTCGTTCATCACGGCCGCGGTCGCCTCGTCCTCGAACGACTCGCGCTCCATCACGTGGCACCAGTGGCAGGCGGAGTAACCGATCGAGACGAGCAGCGGCTTCGCGCTCTCGCGCGCCTCGGCGAAGGCCTCGTCACCCCACGGCCTCCAGTCGACCGGGTTCGCGGCGTGCTGGAGGAGGTACGGGCTCGTCTCCTGCGCCAGCCGGTTCACCGGGGTAGCGTAGGCGCCCATGAGCACCCTGCCCGGCGGCACCGTCACGTTCGTGTTCACGGACATCGAAGGCTCCACGAGGCTCCTCCAGGAGCTCGGCGACGACGGCTACGGACGGGTCTCGGGCGACCACCGCCGCCTCGTACGCGAGACGTTCGGCGAGCGCAACGGCACCGAGATCGACACGCAGGGCGACGCGTTCTTCTACTCGTTCCCCCGGGCGCGCGACGCGGTCGCGGCCGCGGTCGACGCGCAGCGCGCGCTCCGCGACCACGAGTGGCCGGAGGGAAAGGTGGTGCGCGTGCGCATGGGCCTCCACACCGGTGAGCCGCAGGTCGGCGAGGAGGGCTACCTCGGGCTCGACGTCGTGCGCGCCGCACGCATCTCCGCGGCCGGCCACGGCGGCCAGATCCTCATCTCGGAGACGACCCGCGCGCTGCTCGGCAATCAGCTCCCGGACGGCGTGGGCGTCCACGACCTCGGCCGGCAGCACCTGAAGGACGTCCAGCACGAGCACATCTACGAGCTCACGATCGACGGGACGGCCGCGTCGGCGAAGCCGCTGAAGACACAGTCCCCGAAGTCCCGGCAGGAGGACATGGCGGCGCGGTTCGAGGATCGCATCACCGCCTACGTCGAGCGGCAGCTCGAGTCGGCGTTCGACGAGAAGAGCGGCGAGCCGAAGGTGCCGACGAAGCTCGCGTTCGGCGGCGCCGCGGTCGGCCTCGGCGTGCTGCTCATGTTCGTGGTCGTGCTCGTCGCGATCGCCTTCCTGATCAAGACCGTCTTCTTCTAGCGGGAGTAGCCGACGAGGCTCGCGTGACGGCGGAAGCCGAGCGACTCGTAGAGCCCGCATGCGGCGTCACGGACGCAGTAGACGATCGCCTGGCGCCCGCCCTCCTCGTGCAGCCGGCGCAGCGCGAACGTGCAAACCGCGGCGCCGAGCCCGCGGCGGCGAAACTCCTCGCGCACGCCGACCGGCTCGAACTCGCCGACGCGGTTCTCGTCGTCGGGCCAGACGAGGCAGTACGCGGCGAAGCGGCCGTCGGGCGCCTCGACGACGCAGTCGAGGGACGCGCGGTACGGCCAGGACGCCTGGACATTCGCGAAGCTCGTCTCGGTGACGCGCGACGGCGCCCAGACGTCGCGATGGACGTCGACGCGCTCGGCAAGGTCGGCGGGCTCGACCGTCCGGTAGCGGAAGCCGTCGGGCAGCCGTGGCGGCTCGGGAGCGTCCGGCAGGTCGCGTGCGAGGAAGTGCATGACCGGCCCCTGGCGGTTGATGTTCGTGTGGTCCTCCTCGACGAAGCCGTGCCGCTCGAGCGCGGCCCGCACCTCGGCGTCGTCCTCGAAGGCGACCGCCGTGCGCGCGTCGGGGTCGGCGAGGATCTCGTCGAGCAGGTCGAGCCGGTCGCGCCGGACGTCGAACTCGAGCAGCCCACGGTCGTCCTTCAGCCACGACCAGGCCACGGTGCGGCCGCCGTCCTCCCAGACGCGGATCGTCCACTCGTCCTCGCGACCCTCGTGCTGGCGGAGCCCCCAGGTGACGTCGCCGACGTGCCAGGGCGCGCGCACTCCGAGCTCCCGCCGCTGCTCCAGGGCGAGCTCGTGCATCGCTGCGATGATCTCCGCCGTGAGTCGCACGTACGAGGAACTCGAGGTCGGGGCGACCTACCGCAGCCGCCACGGGCGCACCGTACTGGAGGCCGACAACGTCTGGTTCACGCTCCTGACGATGAACACGAACCCGATCCACTTCGATGCCGAGTACGCGGCGACGACCCAGTGGGAGCGACCGCTCGTCGACTCGACCTTCACGCTCGCGCTCGTCACGGGACTGACCGTCGAGGACGTGTCGGAGAACGGCGTCAACCTCGGCTGGGACGAGGTGCGGCTGCCGAAGCCCGTCTTCGCCGGCGACACGATCCGCGCCGAGACCGAGGTGCTCTCGAAGCGCGAGTCGCAGTCACGGCCCGGCTTCGGGATCGTCCGCGTGCGCAGCCGCGGCCTGAACCAGCGCGACGAGGTCGTGATCTCGTTCGAGCGCGCGATCATGCTGCCGCTGTGATTAAGACAGCCCGGCTGCTGCTACGGAAGCCGACCGCCGCCGACGTCGAGGATCCACCGGCCTTTCTCGCCGATCCGCGCGTCGTGGAGTTCCTCGGCGGCGTCGACGACGACCCACGGGGCGTGGTGCAGCGCTGGCTCGACGACTGGGACACGTACCCGGCCGGGAAGCTGATCGTCGAGACGGCGGCCGGCGAGAGAATCGGACGGGTGGGCTTCAACTTCTACGACCCCGACAGCTGGCTGCGCTCGACCGCGCCGGGCGCCCGGGCGGAGCTGACCTGGGCGCTCGCGTACGAGCACTGGGGCCGGGGGTATGCGACGGAGGCGGCGATCGCGGTCCGCGGCTGGTTCGGCGCGCGGCCGATCTCGCTCATCGCACCGGCGAACCTCCGGTCGCAGCGGCTCGCCGAACGGCTCGGAGCGACTCCCGGCGAGACCGTCGAGGTGCCGGACGTGGGCACGCAGGTCGTCTGGGAGCACCCGTGAGCGTGGGCTCGACGGAGCGGGACGACGTGATCGAGACCGAGCGGCTGCTCCTGCGGAAGCCTGAGCTCGAGGACGCGGCAGCGGCGCTCGACCTCATCACCGATCCGGTCGCGATGGAGTTCCTCGGCGGCGTCCATCCGGACGCGGCCGACGACCCCGAGTTCGTCGTCCGCCGCTGGCTCGAGCGCTGGGACGGCAACGGCTGCGGCCCCTTCTCGATCGTCCGGCGCGAGGACGGACGCTGGCTCGGCCGGTGCGGCGTGCTCGTCTGGGACGTCCGGACGTGGACGCACACGACGTTCTCGACCGCGGGCGAGTTCGCGCAGCCCGAGCTCGGCTGGGGGCTGGCGCGCGAGCACTGGGGGCGGGGCTACGCGACCGAGGCGGCGCGCGCCGTGCGCGACTGGGCGAGGAGCGAGCGCGGCTTCGACCACCTCATCTCGCTGATCGAGCCCTCGAACGTCCGCTCGCAGCGGCTCGCAGAGCGGCTCGGGTGCACGCCGGGCGAGACGATCGAGCTCTTCGACAACGGGCCGCACGTGGTCTGGACCCATCCCGCATGATCGAGACCGAGCGCCTCGTCCTCCGCAGGCCGCGCGCCGAGGATGCAGCCGATCTCGCCGTCGCCTACGCGGATCCCGAGGTCGTCCGCTTCATCGGCGACGGCGGCACGGCGTCGCTCGCCGAGGTCCAGGAGGGGATCGGAGCATGGCTCGAGCGGTGGGAGAGCTGGGGCGTGAGCCTCTTCTCGCTCGAGCGCCGGGACGACGGCCGCGTCGTCGGCCGGGCGGGGTTCCTCCGCTGGGATCCCGAGACGTGGGAGGTCGGCGGCGACGAGACGGAGCTCGGCTGGCTGCTCGGCCGCCGGCACTGGGGCCACGGCTACGCGACCGAGGCGGCGCTCGCGCTGCGCGACTGGGCGTTCGCCGAGCGCGGCCTGACCCGCCTCATCTCGCTGATCGCGCCGGCGAACCTGCGGTCTATCCGCGTTGCGGAGCGGCTCGGCGAGCGGTACGAACGAGATGTGGAGGTTCGCGGCCGGATCACGAGGCTCTACTCGGTCGAGCCGTGACCGAGCTCCGTCCCCTGGCCGGCACGAGCGTCGTGGACGTCACGTCCTCCCTCGCCGGGCCGACGTCCACCCAGCTTCTTGCCGCGCTCGGCGCCGACGTCGTCAAGGTCGAGCCGCTCGGCGGCGACCACGCGCGTGCGTGGGGTCCGCCGTTTCTCGACGGCGAGGGCGCGATGTTCCTCGCGTCGAACGCGGGCAAGCGCTCGCTCGCGATCGACCTCGGGAACGATCGCGGCCGCGACGTCGTGCTCCGCCTCGCGGACCGCGCGGACGTGTTCGTCCAGAGCCTCCGGCCGGGCGCGGCCGAGCGACACGGCCTCGGCGCCGGCGAGCTGCGGGCGCGCAACCCGCGGCTCGTCTACTGCTCGATCGGCGCCTTCGGCTCGCGCGGCCCGCTGAGCGGCCAGCCCGGCTACGACCCGCTCCTGCAGGCGGCCTCCGGGATCATGAGCGTCACCGGCGAGGACGGCCGGCCGCCGGTGCGCGTCGGCGTCTCCCTCATCGACCTCGGCACCGGCGTCTGGGCGGCGCTCGGCGTCGTCGCGGCGCTGTACGAACGCGAGCGCACGGATGTCGGCCGCACGCTCGAGGTCTCGCTCTACGAGACCGCCCTCTCGCAGCTCTCGTACCAGCTCGTCGGCTACCTCGGCACCGGCGGCGTGCCGGGTCGCGAAGGGAGCGCGTTCTCGCAGATCGCGCCGTACCAGGTCTTCCCGACGCGCGACGGGGAGCTGATGATCGTGGCCGGCAACGACAAGCTGTTCGCCGCGCTCTGCGAGGTGCTGGGCGTGACGGAACTGACCGGCGATCCGCGCTTCCTCACCAATCCGGACCGGGTCGCGAACCGGCCCGCCTTGCTCGCGCTGCTCGAGGAGCGGACGCGCGAGCGGGAGACGGCGGAGCTCCTCGACACGCTCGTCGCCGCCGGGGTTCCCGCGTCGCCGGTGCACGACGTGGGCGAGGCGGCGCGCCATCCGCAGACGGAGGCGCTCGGGATGCTGCAGCAGCTCGGCGACCTGACCACGGTCGCGGCGCCGCTCTCGGCCGACGGCGAGCGCGTGCGCCATCACGCGCCGCCGCCGGCGCTCGGCGCGCACACGGGCGAGATCCTGCGCGAGCTCGGCTACGGCGAGGACGACGTGGCCGCGCTCGCCGCGGCGGGCGTCGTCCGGCTCGGCTGACGGAACCAGAACCGCCAGATGATCACGGCGCCGACGAGCACGGCGGCCCAGCCCCAGTTCGCCGCCGGCGTGAGCAGGCTCGGTACCTCGTGGCTCGTCCAGCCGCGCTTGACGACCTGCTCGAGCCAGTCGTCGTTGACGAGATTCCCGATGCCGTAGGCGAGCATGAGCGCGAGGTACGCGTCGAGCACGCGCGGCCGCGGCAGGCGCGAGAAGCCGAGCGCCGTGAGCGAGAGCATCGTCGCCTGCCAGCCGTGGTGCTGGCCGTGGTGGACGGCGTGGTGCAGCACCGGATCGCCCGGCTGGGTCGTCAGGCGGCCGGTCTCGAAGAACCAGCCGAGGAACGGGACGCCGTCGAGAAAGAAGCCGAGCTCGGCTGCGATCAGCGGCGTGGAGAAGAAGAGCAGCACCGCGGCGAGCGCGATCCGGAGCCGGTCGCCGCGCGGTCGGCGGGCGTCCGACACGCCGACCAGGAGCACGAGCGCCACGGCGAGCGCGAGGCCGAGCGCGGGCACCGCGTTGAGCGGCTTCGCGTCGAGGTTCCCCTGGTCGACCGCGAAGTAGACGACGGCGCAGAGCACGATCGCGGCGAGTCCCACGATCCGCAGAGCGACGCCGTGCAGCCGCGGCCACGCGAGCCCGACCAGAGCGATCCCGACGAGCGCGAACGGGAAGTCGAGAGCCACCAGCTCGCGCCCGAAGCCGCCCGCGACGGTCCCGGCGTGGTGGACGTGGTAGAGCTCGGCCGCCGGGACGCGCGAGTAGGTGGCGATGACCGCGGCGCCGTCGAGGACGAGCAGCGCCAGGACCGCCCACACCTCCCACGGCGCACGCTTCACGGCGGCCAGGCCCCCGCACGGTGGACGTAGCCCTCGAGCTGCCGTCCGAGCACGCCTTCGAGCCACTGCGAGACTCCGACGAGCGCGTCGAGGTCGACGCCGGTCTCGACGCCCTCCCCCTCGAGCAGGTGGACGAGATCCTCGGTCGCGACGTTGCCCGTCGCCCGCGGCGAGAAGGGACAGCCGCCGAGCCCGCCGACCGACGCGTCGAGCACGCTCGCACCCGCCTCGAGCGCGGCGAGGCAGTTGACGTAGCCGGTGTTGCGCGTGTTGTGGCCGTGGAACCCTTCCGCTTGCGCTCGCTCCGTGAGCGCGGCGACGACGGACGGCGTCGCGACGCCGATCGTGTCGGCGAGGACGACCTCCGCCCGACCGGCGAACCGGCCGGCGAGCTCGGCCACGACGCCGGGATCGACATGTCCCTCGAACGGGCAGCCGAACGCGCACGAGATGGTGACCGTGGCCGGCGTGTCCCCCGCCGTCGCGAGGATCGTCTCCACCCGCTCGACCGCCTCCGCGAGGGTCGCGTTGCCGTTGCGGAGGTTGAAGCTCTCCGTCGCCGCAAACGTGGCGTTGACGCGGTCGAGCCCCGCGGCGGCGAACCGCTCCCAACCGCGCTCGTTGAGGACGAGGCCCGACAGCTCGACACCCTCGCGCCGCTGCACGCGCTCGATCACCGCCTCGGCGTCGGCCATCTGCGGCACGCGGTCGGCGCGGACGAAGCTCACCGCCTCGATTCGCCGCAGGCCCGCCGCCCCGAGCCGGTCGACGAGCTCGGCGCGTGTCTCGGGCGGCAGCGTCTCGGGCTCGTTCTGGAGCCCATCCCGCGGCCCGACGTCGCAGAGGAGCACCCGCATGCGGCGAGCGTACTTCCTACGGGTGCAGAGGCCGAGCCGGGCGACGTAGCCTGCGAGGGTGCACCCGTCCGCATCGTTCAGCGCCGCGATCCGCGTCCGGATCGAGAACACCCCCGGCGCCTTCGCGCGCCTCGCCGCGGCGATCGGGGAAGCCGGCGGGCTGCTCGGCGCGATCGACCTCGTCCGCGTCGAGGGGTCGACGAAGATCCGGGACGTCAACGTCCTCGCCGACGACGAGCGGCACCTCGACACGATCGTCGCGGCCGTCCGCTCGGTCGAGGGCGTCGAGGTCGTCCATGTCTCCGACCGGGTCTTCCTCGCCCACCTCGGCGGCAAGCTCGAGGTGCGCCCGCGCCAGCCGCTGAAGACGCGCGAGGACCTCTCGATGGTCTACACGCCCGGCGTCGCCCGCGTCGCGAGCGCGATTGCCGAGGATCCGGAGAAGGTCTGGAACCTGACGATCAAGCGCAACACCGTCGCGATCGTCAGCGACGGCACGGCCGTGCTCGGCCTCGGCGACGTCGGCCCCGAGGCTGCGCTGCCGGTGATGGAGGGCAAGGCGGTGCTGTTCAAGGAGTTCGCCGACGTCGACGCCTTCCCGATCTGCCTCGCGACGAAGGATCCGGACGAGATCGTGCGCACGGTCGAGGCGCTCGCCCCGGCGTTCGGGGGCATCAACCTCGAGGACATCTCCGCGCCGCGCTGCTTCGAGGTCGAGCGGCGGCTGCGCGAGCGGCTCGACATCCCCGTCTTCCACGACGACCAGCACGGGACTGCGATCGTCGTGCTCGCGGCGCTCCTCAACGCGCTGCGGGTCGTCGACAAGCGGCTCGAGGACGTGCGGGTCGTGACCACCGGCTGCGGCGCCGCCGGCATGGCCGTGACGCGCGCGCTCCTGCATGCCGGCGCTCGCTGGATCGTCGGCTGCGACGAGGGCGGCGCGCTGTACCGCGGCCGCGACGGGCTGAACCCCGCGAAGCAGGAGTACGCCGAGCTCACGAACCCCGAGAACCTGCAGGGCACGGCCGACGAGCTGCTCGAGGGCGCCGACGTCTTCATCGGCGTCTCGGTGCCGGGCGCGGTCGGCGTCGAGGGCATCCGGCGGATGGCGCCGCGGGCGATCGTCTTCGCGATGGCGAACCCGAACCCGGAGGTGGATCCGGAGGCGATCGAGGGTCTCGCGGAGGTGATCGCGACCGGGCGCAGCGACTACCCGAACCAGATCAACAACGTCCTCGCCTTCCCGGGTGTCTTCCGCGGCGCGCTCGACGTCCGCGCGCGGACGGTGGACTCCGAGATGGAGCTCGCGGCGGCGCACGCCATCGCCGACTCGATCGGAGCCGACGAGCTGTCGGCGGACTACGTGATCCCGAGCGTCTTCAACCGCGCGGTGGTCCCGGCGGTCGCCGCCGCGGTGGCGGAGGCGGCGCAGCGCTCCGGCGTGGCGCGACGTTCAGCAGCTCCCACCCCTGCCGCTCCGTAGTTCGTGCGGATGCCGTGACCCGTCGGTGCGGCAAGCATCCGCCCATGGTCGAAGCGCATCAAACCCCCGCGAGCACGCCGACTCCGTTCGACGTGGCCTGCGTCGGCGACGCGATGAGCAAGGGCGTGATCAGCTGCACGCCCGAGACGCCGCTGCGGGTCGTCGCACGGATGATGGCGACGTTCGGCGTCCACGCGATCTTCGTCTTCGAGCACCAGGACGAGGACGACGAGGCGGCGCAACTCTGGGCCGTCGTCTCCGATCTCGACCTCGTCGCCGCGACGCAGGCCGAGCTCGACCACATCACCGCGGGCGCGACGGCGGTCACTCCATTCGTGACGGTCGCGGCCGACCGCCCCCTCGTCGACGCCGCGGCCCTGATGGCGCAGCACGGGATCGCCCACCTGGCCGTGACGGATCCGAAAACCCGTCGCCCGATCGGGGTCGTGTCCACGCTGGACATCGCCCGCTCGGTCGCGAGCGGCCACGACGCCCGCGAGACGTTCCCCTCCGCCTAGATCGCCTGTAACAGTCCTGTTACCGGGGAAGCCGGGTCCGCATCAGCGGGTGCCGAGCTCCATGCCGAGCAGGCGTGGGAGGGCGGCTCCGGCGCGGGCGGGCAAGGGCGGCCTGCGCCCCTCCTCCTCGGCTGCCTCGCACGCCATGATCGACCAGCGGACGAGGCCGCCGCCGACGCGGCGGAACGGCTCGCCGGGCAGGCGCGGGACGCTCCGCGTCGCGAGCGGAGACCGGGCCCATTCGTCGTCGACGCCGAGCACGAGCGAGGCGAGGATACGGCCGCCGAGCCAGGCCGGCCCGACGCCGTGGCCCGAGTAGCCGGCCCCGTAGTGGATCCGCGTGCCCGGCTTCGTGCGGAAGAACGGCAGGTGGTCGGCCGAGACGTCGATCGGGCCGCCCCACGCCCGGTCGACGCGCACGCCCGCGAGCCCCGGCAGAAGCCGCCGCAGCCCCGCCTCAGCGCGGGCGGCCGTCGCCGCGTCGCGCGAGAAGCGGTCGTCGATGCGCCCGCCGAAGCCGATCGGCCCGGTGCCGCTCCCCATGAGCACGCGCCCGTCGTCCGTCGTGCGGAAGTAATGGAGGAACATCCGCCCGTCGATGATCGCCTCGCCCCCCGTCCAGCCGATCTCCGCGAGCGCGTCCGGCGCGGGCTCGGTCAGGACGACGTAGGAGCCGAAGTTCGTGAGGTTTCGGCCGGCCGGGCTCCAGCCGGTCAGCGCCGCGTTCGTCGCAAGCACGAGCTCCGACGCGCGCAGCGTCCCGCCGGGGGTCACGACCTCGTTCGGAGCGCCGGCCCGCACACCCGTCACACGCGTCCCCTCGTGCAGCGTCACCCCGGCGTCGAGCGCCGCCCGCCGCAGCCCGCGCACGAGGAGCCCCGGATGGACGGTCGCGCACTCCGGATAGAAGACGCCGGCCCGGAAGACGGGCGACGAGACCCGCCGCGACACGTCCTCCGGCGCGAGTGGAACCGCCGTGTCCTCGCGCCCCACGCTCGCGGCGGCCGCTGCCGCCTTCTCCACCGCCGGGTCCTGCGCCGGCGACGCCGACACCTCGAGCATCCCGGCCTCGCGCAGCCAGACGTCCTCGCCGCGCGACTCGGCCCAGGCCCGGACCCCGGGGATGATCTGCTCCCCTTCCCGCGCGAGTTCGAGCGCCTTCTCCTCGCCGAGCACGGGCAGCAGCCCCGGCAGCGAGGCCCAGTAGCCGTGCAGAAAGCCGCCGTTGCGGCCGCTCGGCCCGTGGCCGCAGATCTCCGCCTCGAGCAGCGTCACCCGCAACTCGGGGGCCCGCTCGCGCAGCGCGAGCGCGGTCCACAACCCCGTGTACCCCCCGCCCACGATCGCCACGTCGGCCTTCGCGTCCCCCGCGAGCGGAGGGGCCGGCGCCGGATCGTCCTCACGCGCGAGCGCGTCCTCGAGCCACCACGAGGGAAGCCGCGGCTCGACCGACGGCACACTCACGCGTTCTTCGCGCGCCGCATCTGGATGAGCGTGTTGGCGAGCATCGCCGTGACGGCGATGACGAAGATCGCCGTGCCGATCACGTTGACCTGCGCCGGCGCGCCGATCCGCGCCGCGCCCCAGACGTAGATCGGAAACGTGACCGACGACCCTGCATTGAAGTACGTCACGACGAAGTCGTCGATCGAGATGGCGAAGCAGAGGAGGAAGGCCGCGAGCACCGCGGGCGTGATCAACGGCAGCGTCACCTTCTGGAACGTCATCCATTCGTTGGCCCCGAGGTCCATCGCCGCTTCCTCGAGGTGGCGGTCGAAGCCGATCAGCCGTGCCTTCACCGTGACGACCGCGAAGCTGATGCAGAACATCACATGGGCGATCAGGATCGTCCAGAAGCCGAACGGGACGAACGTGAAGTGCAGGAAGAGCGTGAGGAGCGAGGCGCCGAGCACGATCTCCGGCGTCGAGAGCGGCAGGAAGATGAGGATGTTCGTGGCCGCCCGGGTGCGAAAGTTGTAGCGCACGAGTGCCAGCGCGATCATCGTGCCGAGCGCCGTCGAGATGAGACTCGCGATGAGGGCGATCTCGAGCGAGAGGGTGATCGCGCCCTGGATCCCGGGGACGCCGTTCCAGTAGCGCCAGTTGTTCCACGTGAAGCCCTGCCAGGTGTAGTTGAACTTGCCCACCGGGTTGTTGAACGAGAAGAGGACGACGACGGCGATCGGCAGGAGCAGATAGAGGAAGAAGAGGATCGAGTAGACCGTGAGGACGTGGTGCTTGACGAACGTCCACGCCGAGACCAGGATGTTCCGCCTCGGCCGGCTGCGCTGCACGGCGACGGCGCTCAAACCGCCGACCCCGTCAGCTCCTCGGTACCGACCACGAACGCGTAGACCGCGACGAAGGCGAGGATGCCGACCATGAGGATGAAGGACATCGCAGCCGCCGACGGGTAGTCGCTCGTCGCGAGGAACTTCGACTGGATGACGTTCCCGATCATGTGCGTTTGCGGGCTCCCCAGCAGCTGGGCGTTGATGAAGTCGCCCGCCGCCGGGATGAAGGTCAGCAACGTCCCGGCGACCACACCGGGCAGAGAGAGCGGTAGCGTCACCCGCAGGAAGGCACGGAGCTTGTTGGCATAGAGATCCTCGGCCGCCTCGATGAGCCGCGGATCGACCTGCTCGAGCGAGACGTACAGCGGCAGCGCCATGAAGGGGAGGAAGTTGTAGGTGATTCCCGCCACGACCGCAGTCCCGGTTGCGAGCAGCCTGCCGCCCGAGCCGAGAAGGTGGAGATCGATCAGCGTGCGCACCACGTATCCGTGGTCGGAGAGGATGGTCTCCCACGCCAGGGTCCGGATCAGGTAGGTGACGAAGAACGGCGCGACGATGAAGAGCAGCAGCAGGTTCTTCCAGCGGCCGCCGCGGAATGCGATCCAGTACGCAACCGGGTAGCTCACGACGAGCGCGATCACCGTCGCGAGGCCCGCGTATTCGAGCGAGCGGACGAACTCGGAGCGGTAGTCGCGGATGGCGTGCCAGTAGTTGCCCCAGGCCCAGGTGAAGGCGTAGCCGAAGTCGATGTTCCCCGACTGCAGCGACTGGTAGAAGAGGAAGCCCAGCGGCACGACGAAGAAGATCGTCAGCCAGACCATCCCCGGCGCGAGCAGCAGGTAGGGCGTCAGCCCCCTATGTCGGTGGAAGAGACCCAGCTCGCTACCCCAGTGCGAGGTTGTTCCACTGGTTGACGTACGTCTCGTTGTTCAGCGCGGCGTTGTCGAAGATGTGGGTCTTGGCGAGGGTCTCGGCCGAGGGGAAGATGAGCGGGTTGTTCGCGATCGGGGGGTTGAACTTCTTCGCCCACGCCCCCGCGCCCTTGACCGGCGGGATGTAGTAGATGCCCGTGATGTTCAACTTCGGGTCGCCGGCCTCCATCAGGCCCTGGACCTTCGGGTCGTAGACGTAGTTCATGTAGACCGACGCGGTGTAGACGTCGCCGCCCTTCGGGATCAGCATGTTGTCCGTCCAGATGGCACCGCCGTCCTTGGGCAGGTTCCAGTGGATGTGCGGGTTGCCGATCTGCGCGATGTCGCCGGACCACGACATCGCGGCCGAGAGGTCGCCGTTCGCGAGGGAGGGGGCGTAGTCATTGCCGGTGAACTGGCGGATCTGACCGTTGTCCGACGCCTTCTTGAGCCGGTTGTAGGCGGCGTTGAACGTCTTGTCGGTCACCTTCGCCGGGTCGTCCCCGTTCGCGAGCATCACGAGCGTCAGCGCGTCCGCCATGTCGTTGAGGACGGTGATCTTGCCCTTGAGCTTCGGGTTTCCGAGCAGGTCGTCGATCGACAGCACGGGGTCGGTGAGGGTGTCGTTGTAGGCGATGCCCGTCATGCCCGACTGCCACGGCAACGTGTAGTCGCGGTTCGGGTCGAAGCTCGGATGCTGCTGCACGTCGATGAGGTTCTTCATGTTCGGGATCGCACTCTTGTCGAGCTTCTCCGCGTACCCGTTCTTGAGCATCAGCCCGAGATAGCGGTCGTTGTCCGTCATCACGACGATGTCCCGGCCGGTCGACTGCCCGTGGGCCAGCAGCGGCTGGATCTTGTGGTAGAAGGACTCGTTGTCGTTGATGTCCTCGGTGTAGGCGACGTGGACGCCGTACTGCTTCTGGAACGCGAGCAGGGACGGGAACGTGTGCTTCTTCTTGTTCGTGTCGATGTAGAGCGTCCAGTTCGAGAAGTGGAGCGTCTTCGCGAGCTTGTTGGCGGTTGTCCCACCTCCGCCGCCTCCGCCTCCGCCGCAGGCGGCGAGAAGGCCGGGAACCGTGAGGATCGAGCCGCTTGCCGCAGCGCGGCGGAGAAACGTCTTCCGGGTGATGCGATCTGTCATGACGCCCCCTCCTGGGAGTCGACTACGAATGTGCTTTCCGGGCTCCAGCTGAGCGTGAGCCGCTCCCCTGTGGCTACCTGGCCTCCCGGCCGGTCGTTCTGCACGTAGACGGTCACCGGGCCGGCCGGTGTGTCGAGGATGTACTGGGTCGAGACCCCGATGTACGCGCTCTCGGTCACGACGCCCGAGAGCGAGTTCGCCTCGCCGCCGCCGACGCGGAGCTTCTCCGGCCGGACGCCGAGCTGGACGAAGCCGGTCCGCGTCAGCGCCTCGGGCGGGACGCGAACGATCGTGCCGTCGGACAGCTTGACGGTGCCCTCGCCGAGGACCTCGCCCTCGAGCAGGTTCGAGACGCCGAGGAAGTTGGCGACGAACGGCGTGCGCGGCTTCTCGTAGAGCTCCGTCGGCGTGCCCTCCTGCTCGATGTGGCCGCCGTTCATGATCACGATCCGGTCGGCCATGGTCATGGCCTCTTCCTGGTCGTGTGTGACGTGGACGAAGGTGATCCCCACCTCGGCCTGGATCTGCTTCAGCTCGAGCTGCATCTCCTTGCGCAGCTTGAGGTCGAGCGCGCCGAGCGGCTCGTCGAGCAGCAGCACCCGCGGCCGGTTCACGAGCGCCCGAGCGAGCGCGATCCGCTGCTGCTGGCCGCCCGAGAGCTGCCGCGGCTTGCGCTTCTCGAGGCCGGCGAGGCCGACGAGCTCGAGCGAGTCGCCCACGCGCTTGCGCAGGTCGTCGCCCTTGACGCCGCGGCGCCGCAGGCCGAACGCGACGTTCTCGAAGATCGAGAGGTGCGGGAAGAGCGCGTACGACTGGAAGACGGTGTTCACGTCGCGCTTGTACGGCGGCAGGGGCGCGACGTCGACGCCGCCGAGCTCGATCCGCCCCTCGGTCGGCTCCTCGAAGCCGCCGATCATGCGCAGCGTCGTCGTCTTGCCGCAGCCCGACGGGCCGAGGAGCGCGAGGAAGTGGCCGCGGTCGACGTCGAGCGAGATGTCGTCCACGGCGACGACGTCGTCGAACCGCTTCGTCAGCCCGACGAGCCGGATGTCGTACTCGGTTGCCGCAGCGGTCTCTGTCACTTCAGCTGTTGCCACGCCTCCGCGAGCACCTCCCCCAGGATCCCCGTCATCTCGTCGAACTCTGCCTGAGTCGCGACCAGCGGAGGTGAAATCTGCACGACCGGGTCGCCGCGATCGTCCGCGCGACAGATGAGCCCCTTCTCGAACAGCCGCGGTGAGAGGAAGCCACGGAGCAGAGTCTCGCATTCTTCGTCGGAGAACGTCTCCTTGGTCTCCTTGTCCTTGACCAGCTCGAGCGCGTAGAAGAAGCCGGCACCGCGGACATCGCCGACGATGGGCAGGTCGAGAAGCTGCTCGAGCGTCGCGCGGAAGGCGGCCTCGTTGCCGAGCACGTGCTCCAGGATCCGCTCCCGCTTCATGATCTCGATGTTCTTCAGGGCGATCGCGCTCATGACCGGGTGGCCGCCGAACGTGATGCCGTGCGAGTACATCGAGGTCTCCTGGAGGAACGGCTCCATCACCCGGTCGGTCGCCACCACGGCGCCGATCGCGGCATAGGACGAGGAAAGGCCCTTCGCGCAGGTCACGATGTCCGGGCGGATGTCGTACCGCTCGGACGCGAACCAGTGGCCCAGGCGCCCGAAGGCCGTGATCACCTCGTCGGCCGAGAGCAGGATGTCGTACCGGTCGCAGATCTCGCGAACGCCACGCCAGTAGCCCGCCGGCGCGATGAAGGAGCCGCCCGCGTTCTGCACCGGCTCCATGTGCACGAGGCAGACGGTCTCGGGCCCCATTGAGATGATCGTCCGCTCCAGCTCGTCGAGCAGGAACCGCGTGAACTGCTCCTCCGTCTCGTCGGGCGGCCGGTGGTAGCGGTTCGTGTTCGAGACGTGCCGCACTTCGGGCACGAGCGGCTCGAAGGGCGCGCGCAACGCGGAGATGCCGTTGATCGAGAGCGCCCCGAACGTCGTCCCGTGGTAGGCCACCTCGCGCGCGATCGCCTTGTACCGGCGACCCGGCGGCCCGGCGAGGTGCTCGTCGTGGCGGATCTCAGCCTCCAGCCCGCCGGTGTCGGTCCGGACGCGCTTCGTGCCGCGCACCTGGTAGTACTGGCGGGCCAGCTTCCACGCCGCCTCGACGGCTTCGGAGCCGCCGTTGACGAAGAAGACACGGTTCAGATCGCCGGGCGCGAGCGAGGCGACCTCGGCCGCGAGCTCGATCGCGCGCGGGTGGGCATACGACCAGTTCGTGTAGAAGGGCAGCTCTCGCATCTGCTCGAGCGCCGCCTGGCCGATCTCCTCGCCGAAGCCGTAGCCGATGTTGACCGAGAAGAGGCCCGCGAGCGCGTCGAGGTACCGCTTACCGTTCGCGTCCTCGAGGTAGCAGCCGTCGCCGCGCACGATGATCGGCGGGTCCTGCTCGCCCATGCGCGTGAAGTGGAGCCAGAGGTGGTCGTTCGCCAGGCGCCGGAGATCACCGGCCGACGTCGCGCTCTGCGTGCTGCTCATCTCGTGGTTTCCTCCTTTGGCATTCCACTGCCCCAGTCGTAGAGCTGCTTCCACATCTCCAGGTACACGAAGGTCTCGGTCGAGACCACGTCCGGCAGCGCGCGCAGCCGGCTCGTGAGCTCGAGCAGATGGCGCCGGTCGGCCGCGACGAGCTCGACGACGAGATCGAACTGCCCTGCCGTGGCGACGACGTAGTCGGCCTCGGGCCAGCGCGCGATGTCGTCCGCCGCGTTGTCGGGGGAGCCCGACGTCTTGACGCCGACGAGCGCCTGCTCGTACCCGAGCCCGAGCGGGTTGGTGACGGCGACGACCTGGAGGATCCCCTCCGCCGTCAGGCGCCCGTAGCGCGCGCGGACGGTCGCCTCGGACACGCCGACGTGCGCGGCGATCGAGCGGAACGACTCGCGGCCGTTGGCCTGGAGCGCCTCGATGATGCGACGGTCGAGCTCGTCCGTCCGGCGCGCCGGAGCGACCGGGCCGCGCTCGGAGCCGCTCGTCTGGATCCGGAGCGGCTGGGCGTCCTCGCTGCGCATCGCGCGGCATTCCTACCATTCCGCCGCGCAAAACGCCAACATCAACCCGCCTTGATGCCGCTTCGCGCGACGGCGTTCAGCCGAGCGCCCGCTGCGCCTTGTCGATCGCGCGGTCCATCGCGGCGGCCGGATCGCGCAGCGCGGGGCCGTGACCGACCGCGAGCAACGGAGGCTCCAGGGCGCGCAGTACGCGCGCGGACTCGAGGTCGAGGCCCTTGTCCCAGGTCGCCATCGCCGCGAGGGGGAAGGGGAACGTGAAGTGGCTCGTCACGGCGGCGCCGCCGTAGGTCGTGAACACGTCGCCGGCGAGGAGTGTCCGGTCACGCGTGTCGAGAAAGGCGACGTGGCCGGGTGTGTGGCCGGGCGCCGCGATCACCTCGAGGCTGCCGACACGGTCGCCGGGCTGCAGCCGCACGTCGGGCGTCGTCTCGATGTCCGGCCACGAGCCCGGCAGTTCTCCCTCGACGACCTCCTCTCCGGCGTGGATCCGGGCGTCGGGTTCGGGCATCGAGATCTCCACCTCGCCGCCGAGCCGGTCGTGGAGCTCGTCGAGCGAGCCGACGTGGTCGCCGTGCCCGTGCGTCAGGGCGATGCGCCGGATCGGCGTTCCCGCCTCCTCCGCGGCGGCGAGCAGCGAGCCTGCGCCGCGCGGCAGCGTGGTGTCGACGAGGGTGAAGCCGTCGTCCTCGCGCACGAGAAAGGCGTTGACGAAACGCAGCCGGGTGAGCTGGACGACGGTCGGCGTGAGTTGACGCGAGCGCATGGCAGACCGTAACCTGAGCGCGTCCCCGGCGAGAGGAGGTCGAAACAATGAAGTCTGTGCTTGTCGCCTCCTCGGCTGTCTTCAGCTAGCGCCGGGCGCTCCTTTCGAAGGGACGCGTTGCGGCGTCCATCTCTTGCGAAGGAGCTTTGCGTTGTCTGGATTCGAACAGAGGCTGGAAACGTCGTCGGCGAAGCCGCCGACGTCCGGCCGAAAGACTTTGGACGAGCTCGGGTGGAGCCCGGAGCTCGCCGAACAACTGGAGCCCGGCCTGGTGCCGGGGCGCGTCGCCGCCGCCCACCGCGGCGCGTTCGACGTCTGGACGGAGGCCGGCTCCGTCCGCTCGCGCCTGCCCGGGCGGGCCATGCACGACGGCGTCGATGTCGGCGTCGGCGACTGGGTGGGCATGAGTGCCGGCCTGATCCGCGGCGTCGTCCCACGCCGCAGCGCGATCGTCCGCAACGCCGCGTCCGATCAGCAGCGGCGGACGCACGGACAGGTGCTCGCGGCGAATGTCGACGTCGCATTCGTCGTCTCCTCGCTCGGGCCGGATCTCGAGCCGCGCCGCATCGAGCGCTACCTCGTCACGATCTGGGAGAGCGGCGCCACACCCGAGATCGTGCTCACGAAGGCCGACCGGCTCGATGATCCCTGGCCGCTCGTGGCCGAGGTCGAAGCGGTCGCGCTCGGCGTCCCCGTCCACGTCGTCTCGGCGCTCAGCGGCGAAGGCTGCGACGAGTTGAGGGCCCGGATCGGCGCCGGCACGACGAGCGTGCTGCTCGGCTCGTCGGGCGTCGGCAAGTCGACGCTCGTCAACCGCTGGCTCGGCGAGGAGCTGATGCTCACGCGCGAGACGCGAGAGGACGACGACGAGGGCCGGCATACGACGACCCACCGCCAGCTGCTCGTCCTGCCCGGCGGCGGGCTCGTGATCGACACGCCGGGCCTCCGCGAGCTGCAGCTCTGGGACGTCGGCTCCGCGGGGCTCGAGACGACCTTCGCGGACGTCGAGGAGCTGGCCGGCGACTGCCGATTCGCCGACTGCACGCACGTCCACGAGCCCGGCTGCGCGGTCCTCGGCGCGGTCGAGTCCGGCGAGCTACCGGGCGAGCGGCTGCACAGCTGGCGCAAGCTCCAGCGCGAACTGCTCGCGATCGCGATGCGCCACGACGCGGTGCTGCGCAAGGAGGAAGTGCGGAAGTGGAAGCTGCGGTCGCGGGAGGGGAGGGCCCGGGCGAGACTGCGCTGATCAGCCGTTCATGCCCGGGCAGCCCACGAGGTGCCTCGCGAGGGCGCCGAGCACGAGCGGGCACGTGTCGTTCAGAAAGCCCGTGATCCGGGGCCGGATCAGCTTCGCGAGCGCCTGCTGCTGCGCGCTCGACATCGGTCGGTCCGAGATCGTCTGCAGCCGCTTGCTCGCCGCCGCGACGAGCAGCGCGACGAGCTGCCGCTCCGAGCGGCCGGGTGTGGAGCTCGCGACCTGCGCGAGCGTCCTGCCGCTCTTCTCCTGGAGCTGCAGCGTCGCGACGTCGGTGCCGAGGTACCGAGCGGTGGCGAGAAGGAAGCCGGGCTTCGTCACGCTCGCGAGCCGCAGCTCCCGCGGAGCGGGGACGCTCCGCGCGTGACCGCCCGCGGCGAGGCCTGCGCCGGCCGCCGCGCCGGCGAGAACGAGAACCGCCCCGCCAACGACGAGCTTCCGCTCGAGGCTCATCGCACGAAGTATGGCAGGCGGGCTTCCGCTACGGCTTCGGCGCGGCCGCTGCGATCTCGGGCGGCGCGTCGGCGTGCTTCTGCGCGAAGTTGTCCGCGAACATCTGCGCGAGCTCGCGTGCCTTGCGGTCGTACGCCTCCGGGTCGGCCCACGTGGAGCGCGGGTCGAGCAGCGACTGGTCGACTCCCGGGGCCGAGACCGGCACCTGGAAGCCGAACACCGTGTCCTCCCGGAAGTCGGACTCGTGCAGCTCGCCGGAGAGCACCGCGCCGAGCAGCGCGCGCGTGGCCTGAATGGGCATCCGGTGGCCTTCGCCGAATGGTCCGCCCGTCCAGCCGGTGTTGATCAGCCACGTCGTCGCATCGTGCCGGTCGAGCTTCTCGCCGAGCAGGTCCGCGTAGACGGTCGGCGGCTGCGGCAGGAACGGGGCGCCGAAGCAGGTCGAGAACGTCGGCTGCGGCTCGGTCACGCCGAGCTCGGTGCCGGCGAGCTTCGACGTGTAGCCGGAGAGGAAGAAGAAGAGCGCCTGCTCGCGGCTGAGCTTCGCGATCGGCGGCAGGATCCCGAACGCGTCCGCGGCGAGGAGGATCACCGAGCGCGGATGGCCGGCGTGCTTCGCCGGGAGTGCATTCGCGATCCGCTCGAGCCTGTAGGCCGCACGCGTGTTCTCGGTCTTCGAGTCGTCGTCGAGGTCGAGGACGCCGCGCTCGTCGGCGACGACGTTCTCGAGCACGGTGCCGAAGCTGTGCACGGCGCTCCAGATCTCGGGCTCGGCGTCGGCCGAGAGCCGGATCGTCTTCGCGTAGCAGCCGCCCTCGAAGTTGAAGACGCCCTCGTCGCCCCAGCCGTGCTCGTCGTCCCCGATCAGGAGCCGCTCGGGATCGGCGGAGAGCGTCGTCTTGCCCGTGCCCGAGAGGCCGAAGAAGATCGCGACGTCCTGGCCGTCCCGCGACACGTTGGCCGAGCAGTGCATCGGCATGACGCCCTCGAGCGGCAGCCGGTCGTTCATCAGCGTGAAGACGGACTTCTTGATCTCGCCGCCGTAGAACGTGCCGCCGATCAGGATCTCGCCGCGCGTCGGGTGGAGGCAGACGAAGACGCCCGTACGCGTGCCGTCGCGTTCGGGGTCGGCCTCGACCTCGGGCTCGTGCAGCACGAGCACGTCCGGCTCGAAACCGACGAGGTCGGCCTCGCTCGGCTCGATGAACATCGTCTTGGCGAAGAGCGCGTGGTACGGATGCAGCGTGAGGACGCGCACGGCGAGGCGGTGCTTCGGGTCGGCGCCGCAGAAGGCGTCGATCACGTAGAGGTCGCCGTCCTCGAGGGCCGCGACGACCTTCGCGCGCAGTCCGTCGAAGTGCTCCTCCGAGATCTCGCCGTTCGCCTCGCCCCACCAGATCCGGTTCTCGGAGCCGGGCTCACGCACGACGAACTTGTCCTTCGGCGAGCGGCCGGTGAAGCGGCCGGTGTCGACGACGAGCGGCCCGTCCTCGGCGATGACGCCCTCACCGCGCTCGAGCGCGGCCGCGTAGAGCTGCGCCGTCGTCGGATTGCGGAGCACGCGCCCACCGACGCGCAGGCCGTGCTCGGCGAGGCTGTCTTCGGGCCGATCGGTGATCGTCAACGCGCTCCTCCTGGTCGCTCGCGGTGCAGGCCGGAATCGTAGTGGCCCCCGGCCCGCGGCTGCGTCGTGGCGGATCAGAACTTCCCCGGATGCGCCCGGGCGACGCCCCCCGTGAGCATCCCGGCGAAAGGGGTGGTTTCGATGCATTCGCGGCACGGTCTTGCGGCAGCCGTCGCGATGATGTCCGCCGCGCTGCTCGCAGTCGGAGCGGCGCCGGCGGCGGCGACGCACAATGCACCGGGGCCTTCGCTGGTGACGAGCTTCGACTCGCCCACGTTCGCGGAGAGCCTCGCGGCGGACCGCCACGGCAACCTGTACGCGGCGGTCACCAACTGGGACACGGAGAGCGGCCAGGTCGTCCGGATCGCACCGGGCGGCGACCAGGCTCCGTTCGGCGAAGCACTCGAGGGCGGCATGGTGACCGGCCTCGCGTTCGACCAGACGGGCGATCTCTACGTCGGCTTCGTTTCGTTCTATTCGGACACGGCATCCGGCGTGTATCGCGTCGGGACACACGGCGCTCCGGCGCAGGTCCTCAGCCTCGGCCCGGAGTCCTTCCCGAACGGGCTCGCGTTCCACGCGGGCTACCTCTAGTCTCCGACAGCACCCTCGGCGCCGTCTGGCGCGTGCGGCCGGGCGACCTCGTGGCCCCCGAGACGCCGTGGCTCGAGGATCCACTGCTCGCGCCGGTGAGCGATCTCGGCGCGAACGGCCTCGCGTTCCGCGGCAACGATCTCTACATCGCCGTCTGGGACTCCGGGCGGATCGTTCGCGTTCCGGTCACGGCGCGCGGCGACCCGGGCGCCCTGGCCGTCGTTCCGGGAGGCGAACAGGAGGACCTGCTCGAGGTGGACGGGATCGCGTTCGACGCCAGGGGCAACCTCTACGCGACGACGAACACGAACGCCGTCCTGCGGCTGACCCCCGACGGCACGCTCGAGTCGCTCGTCGACCCGACCTGGCTCGACTATCCGACGATGCCGGTCTTCGGCACCGCCCCGCACACGGGGACGACCCTCTATGTCTCGAACGGGTCGTTCGACGGCGTGTCCCCGAACGTGATCGCGTTCGACGTCGGCGAGCAGGGGACGAGGCTCCCGTAGGCCAAAAGACTGCGGTCGGGGAGGCGCCCGATACCTCCCCGACCGCGCTTCCCTACGCCGTGACCGGCTGCGCGCGAGGTGCCCGGGCGGGCGCCAGACGCGGAACGAGGAGCCGGTAAAAGGTCAGCCAGAGCACGGGAGCCGCAGCGAGCACCGCGGTGGCCGGGCCGCCGAAGCCCTTGAGGTCGGTGCCGACGAGCAGCGCGTGCCCGAGGGAGAGCCAGAACGCGCCGAACGTCGCGTAGTGCAGGCGCCGCCAGCCCTTCTGGCCGATCCAGCGCCGCGCGTTGAACGACGCGGCGAGGGCGAGGCTGAGCCAGGCGGCGACGACGCCGAGCGCCACCGCGCCCGGCCGCCAGGTCGCGGCACCGGGGACGAACGCCGCGAGCGCGCCGAAATGGAGCACCGGGTCGAGCATGACCGCGCCGATGTGCAGGCCGACCATGGAGAGCCCCGTCCAGGCGAGTGTCCGGTGCAGCGCGAGCAGCGGCTTCGTCCGCTTCGGCCCGAGCAGGCGGGTGCTCATCGCGAGCCCGAGCCAGACCGACAGCGTCAGCAGGCCGAAGGCAACGAGCCCCGCGGACCGCGCGACCAGCCAGGCGATCGGCAACGCGGTCATGCGGCGCTCACCACGAGACGCTGCAGCGCGAGGGGAAGCTCGCCGAGCGGGATCGCGGGCCCGGCGTGCGGTACGTAGAGCGCCGAGATCGACGGGCGCTCGACGACGTGTGCCTCGGCCTCGCCGAGCCCGGCGATCGCGAGCGTCGTCGCGTGGCCTTCGGCCGTGGCGGCGTCGGGTGCGATCACCGTGACGGTGAGCGGGCCCGCCAGCGCGGGCTCCCCGGTCTCCGGATCGATCAGGTGGTGAAGCGAGCGGGCCGGGCCGAATCGCCGCGCGTCGCGGCCCGAGGTGGCGACGCCTCCGCCGGCGAGCGCGAACACCGCCAGCGTGTTGCCGGCGCGCCGCGGATCCGCGACGGCGACGAGCCAGGGCCCACCCTCGGGGGATTCGCCGTGGACCGCGATGTCGCCGCCGAGGTCGACGAGCGCGCCGGCCGCCCGCGGCGACGCCGCGAGCATCGCGGCGAGCGCGCGGTCGGCTGCGTAGCCCTTGCCGATTCCGCCGAGGTCGACCGCGGAGCCCGGTTCGAGCCGCGCGCGGCCTTCCCGCTCGTCGAGCTCGATCGCGGTGCCGGCGCGCCAGCCGTCCGCCGCCGCAGCAGGCCTCTCCTCGAGCAGCTCGAACGAGCGGTCGTAGCCGGCGGCCGCGAGCGCGGGCAGCACCGTCGGGTCGAACCTGCCGCCGGTGTCCTCGCGGGCGTCGAGCGCAAGCCTGAGCGCCTCGAGCAGCCGCGGGCCGACGGGGGCCCACCTGCCCGCGGCTGCGTTGAGACGAGAGAGGTCGCTCGCCGGATCGAAGCGGGAGAGCTCCCGCTCACAGGCGGCGACCTCGTCCTGCGCGGCGGCGAGGGCCGCCTCGGCGCCCGCTTCGTCGCGCGGGTCGATCGCGACGGCGGCGGCGCACGTCGTGCCGACGGCCCGCCATTCGGTGCGGCGCAGGACGTTCATCCTCCCGCCACCTTCGAGGTCGCGGTCGTCGCGTGCGCCGGCGCCTTCAGGACGACGAGCTTCTGCTTCCCGCCCGGCCCCTTGACGACGACGGTCTGCGAGGCGGCCGCCGGCAGCGGCTGCGCCGGCCGGGCCGACCAGGCGAGCACCGCCACGATCGCGAGCATCGCCCAGACCGAGAGTACGACTACCCAGACGCGTTGCATGATCAGTCACCTTCCTCGCTCCACGTCGGCGCGGCGGGCGCGGGCGCTTGCTGGACCACTGCCGCGGGGACGGCGGCCGGCGCGGGGCGGTGTACGAGGCCGGCGATCGCGGCGCCGCCCGTGAGGACGGTCGCGGCGAGCACGGCGGCCAGAGCGAGCATGGGTTTCTTGACGTTCATGGGCCCGTTGTACGCCTCGGCGAGAAAGGGCCGGGCGAGCGCCCGGACAAGCTTCGGCAAAGAATCAGCCAGGACGCAGCCGCACCACGGCATCGACGCCGCCGCCCGCGGCCTCGCGGAGCTCGACCTCGCCCTCGTCCGCCGCGACGAGCCGCCCCACGATCGCCAGGCCGAGCCCGGACCCGCCTCCTCCGGAGCCGGCCCGCCAGAAGCGGTCGAAGGCGCGGTCGCGCTGCTCCGGCGTGAGACCGTGCCCCTCGTCGGCGAGGTGGAGCTCCACCCACGGCGGCGCCCTGAGCGCCGAGAGCGTGATCGTCCCGCCGGCCGGCGAGACCTCGAGCGCGTTGGAGAGAAGGTTGTCGAGCACCTGCGCGAGCCGGCCCGGCGCGGCCTGCACCACGAGCGGCCCGTCGAGCTGCGCGACGAGGGCGACTTCGCGCTCCTCCGCCAGGGGCAGCCATGCGTCGACCCGCTCGCGCAGGAGCGCCGTCGCGTCGACGCGCTCGGGCGGCTCGTTGCCGGCGTCCGCGCGCGCAAGCGCGAGCAGGCCCGAGACGAGGTCGCGGAGCCGGTCCGTCTCGCGCAGAGCGGCGTCCCGGTCACTGCTCGGCGGAAGGCTCTCGAGGCGCAGGCGCAGCGCCGTCAGCGGCGTCCGCAGCTCGTGCGAGGCGTCGGCGACGAACTCGCCCTGCGAGCGGAGCAGCCGCGCGAGCTTCGCCACGGTCTCGTTGAAGACGGCGGCCAGGGAGCGAACCTCCGGTGGGCCGTCGTCCTCGGGCGCCCGTACGTCGAGCTGTCCTTCGCCGACCGCCTCCGCCGCCTGCTCGAGCCGGCGCAGCGGCCGCGTGACGAAGCGGGAGAGGCCGAGTCCGACGACGGCGGCACCGGCGAGCACGACCGCTCCGATCAGCGCGAGGATGAGCCAGTAGCGGTGGATCCGCGCATCCACGGCGGAGAACGGATAGGTGATCCGCACCGCGCCGTGCACCCTGCCGCCCGAGGCGATGGGGACGGCGACGTACAGCAGCCGCTCGTGCAGCGTCCTCGAACTGCGGACGCCGCTCGCGTACCTCCCGGCGAGCGCAGCGACGATCTCGGGCCGCGACGCGAAGCGCTCGGCGCCCTGGACGCGTCCACTCGTGTCGATCAGGGCGTTGCCACGCCGGTCCACGATCACGACCCGAGCCCCGGTGCGCGACGCGTAGGCGGAGGCGGCCGCGGCCGGTGCGCTCAGCTGTCTGCGCGTCGGCTTCTGGACGGCATCCTCGGCGTCGGCCGCCAGAACCGTCGCGTCGTGGGAGACCCGCGCCGTCAGATCGTGCCGTTCGGTGCGCTGATTCTGCACGCCGAGCGGCACCTCGAGGCTGAGCAGGACGAACAGCGTGACCCCGAGGTAGCCGAGCAGGAGACGCCGGGTCACGGGGCCCGCAGCCGGAAGCCGACGCCGCGCACGGTCTCGATCCAGCCCGGGTCGCCGAGCTTCTTGCGCAGCGCGGCGACGTGAACGTCGATCGTCTTCGAGGAGCCGTACCAGCTCGTCTGCCAGACCTCGGCCAGCAGACGCTGCCGGCTCACCGCGGCGCCGGGATCGCGCGCGAGCTCGGCGAGCAGCTCGAACTCCTTCGGCGTCAGCTCGAGATCGCGGCCCTCGAGCGTGACCCGGCGGGCGCGCTCGTCGACCTCGAGCCCGCCGACGCGCAGGACGCCGCCCGCTCCGCCGAGCGACGGCGCGCGGCGGGTGACCGCCCGGATCCGGGCGATGAGCTCACGCAGGCCGTACGGCTTGACCACGTAGTCGTCGGCGCCCAGCTCCAGCCCGACGACGCGGTCGGCCTCCTCGCCGCGGGCGGTGACCATGATGATCGGGACGCGGGAGCGTTCTCGTAGCCGCCGGCAGACGTCGAAGCCGTCGATGTCCGGCAGGCGCAGGTCGAGGAGGACGAGGTCGGCTGGCGACGCCTCGAGGGCGCCCTCCCCCGTCGCGACACGCGAGACGTCGTAGCCCTCGCGGCGCAGGCCGGCCACGAGCGGGTCGGCAATCGCGTCCTCGTCCTCTACGACCAGGATGTGCACGCTCCGAGTGTCAAGGGAGCGCGACGCCCCGGCATCCGGAGTTAGCCGAACCTTTACTGCTCCTTGGGAGAAGCCTCGCCGCGGCCTCTCCCGGGCCTCACTCGCCGCCGCCTAGCTTCGAGACATGAACAAGGCGCACGTCACTCTCGGAGCACTTCTGTTCGCCGCCGCGGCCGTGCTCGGCGCGGTCGCGGTGAGCCACACCACCGGGCTCGGCCGGGCGGCGCGGCAGACGAACGACGCGGCGCTCACCGCGCGGACGCGTCAGCTCGCAACCTTCGCCGCGAAGCTCCAGAAGGAGCTGAAGGCGAAGCCGCCCGCCCTGCCCCCGATCCCGAAACCGAAGGCGACACCCGTGTCGGCGGCGGCTGCGCCGGCCGCACAGGCGCCTCGGATCGTCTACCACCAGCCCCCGCCCGTCGTGATCGTCAAGCATCACCACGGCGACGACGGCTCCCACGAGGGGGACGGCGGAGGTGGCGGCGATGACTAGCCACCACGGCCGTCTCTACGCGCTCGCGCTCGCCCTCGTGGTCTTCTTCCTCGCCTGGGCGGTCGTCGCCGCACGCCCGTGGGCGACGGCGAGCGCAGACCCGCGCCTGAAGGCGCTCGCGCTGCGCGAGGCACAGCTACGGCGCGAGGCGAAGCTCGTGCAGAAGGTGGTGACGGCGCGCTGGGCGCAGTATCGCGTGCAGCTGAAGGCCCGCCGTGCCGAGATCGCGCGGGTCAACGCTGCAGCCGCCGCGGCGGCCGCGGCCGCCGCTACCCGGGCGGCCGCCGCGCCTGCCGCGGTTGCCGGCCCCGTCCAGGTCGTGAACCTCCCGGCCCACGTGATCACGCGGACCTCGTGAATGAAGACCGATCCGACCTTCTGGCTCCTGGCCCGCGCGAGCGGCCTGACCGCCTACGGACTGCTCACGGCGTCCGTGCTCGCGGGACTCGTCCTCAAGTCGAGGCCGCTGGGACGTGCGCTCAAGCCGGCGCCGACGATGGACGTGCACCGATTCCTCGCCCTGCTCGGGCTCGGGATGCTCGCGCTGCACGGCACGACGCTGCTCCTCGACCGCACCCTGAAGATGCCCGTCGCGGGGCTGTTCGTCCCCGGCGCCTCCCCGTACCGCGCGGCGGCGGTCGCCGTCGGCGTCGTCTCAGCGGAGCTCATGGCGCTCATCTACGTCTCCTTCGCGCTCCGCAAGAGAATCGGGCCGCGGAACTGGCGCCGCCTCCACTGGGCGACGTACCTCGTCTTCCTGCTCGCCACCGTCCACGGCTTCGCCTCGGGAACCGACTCCACGCAGCCGTGGGCGCACGACCTCTACCTCGGGGCGGTCGGCGCGGTCGCCTTCGCCACGGCATGGCGGGCGCTCGGCCGTCCCACCCGTCCCGCACCCGAAAGGAGCACCTGACCATGTACCGCATCTCGATCGACCGGTCGCTCTGCAACGGCCACGGCGTCTGCGAAGCCCTGGCGCCCGACGTCTTCGAGCTCGCCGACGACGGCCTCGCCGTCCTCCGCACGGAGCTGAGCGCGGACGAAGCCGTCCAGGAGGCGTGCGACTCCTGCCCGATGGGCGCGATCTCGCTCGTCAGGGTCGAGGCCGCGTGAGGGGAAAGCTCCTCATCGCGATCGTGGTCGCGGCCGCCTGCGCGGCCGCGATCGCCGCGAACGTGCTCCTGCTCGGGAACGCGGCGGCGAGCAGCGACCCCGTCGGCCGCCTCAGCCCGCGCGCGCACCTCCCCGCCGCCCCTAACTGGACGGTGCGGCCGACGACGGGCCGGCCGCACGACGAGGGAGCCGACGACTAGGATCGCGACGTGGATCCGGCGGCGTACTAGCGATTCTGCTCTCCGTGAGCGAGGCGGGCACACCGCCTCGCCGTCGACCGCTAGCGCAACGGAGGTACAAACCGATGAACCGCCAGAACCTGTTCGGCGACGCCTGGGACGTCGAGGACGAGACGAACGGATTGCTCCGCCGCCTCTTCCGGCGTCCCGACAACGCAGGGATGGGCGCGACGCTGTACGAGCTGAGACCCGGAGCGGAAGGCATGCGGTGGCACATGCACTACCCCGGTGAGGAGATGTTCTTCGTCCTCAGCGGCCGCCCCGTCTTCCGGACTCCCGAGGGTGAGGAGGAGCTCACTCCCGGCGATTACGTCTTCTGTCCTGAAGGGAGAGCCGGCCTGCATGCCTACCGGAACCCTCACGACGAGCCGGCCCGGATCCTCGCGATCAGTAACGGCACCTTCCCCGATGTCGTCGCCTACCCGGAGCACGGGTACGCCTGGGTCGCCACCCGGGACCCCGAGCTGCCGGCTCCTGACAACGACCCGGGGATCATCCAGCGCTTCGAGTTTCGGATGGAGTAGACGGCAGCGTGATGACGAAGGTCGCGCCGCCGCCCGGCGTGGGCTCGGCCGTTGCGGTTCCGCCGTGGGCCTCGGTGACGGCGGCGACGATCGAGAGACCGAGGCCCACGCCGCCGCTTGCGCGGGCACGCGACGTGTCGGCCCGGTAGAAGCGCTCGAAGACGCGCGCCGCCTCCTCCCCGCTCAGCCCGGGCCCGTGATCCGCGACGCTCAGCCTCGCGTTTCCGTCGACCCGCTCGAGCGCGACCGAAATGGGGGTGCCGGGAGGCGTGTGCGACCGCGCGTTGGCGAAGAGGTTGTCGAGGACCTGTCGCAGCCGCGCCTCGTCGCCCGTCACGGTGACCGGCTCGACGGCGAGCCCGATCGGCCGCTCGGGCTCGAGGACGTGCGCCGCGTCGACGGCCTCGCGGACGACTTCGGCGAGGTCGACCGGCTTTCGCTCCAGCGGGCGGCCTTCGTCGAGCCTGGCGAGGAGGAGCAGGTCCTCGACGAGCAGGCTCATCCGCTCGCTCTCGCGCGTGATTCCCGACATCGAGCGCTCGAGGTCCGCCGGGTGCGTCGCGGCTCCCCGCTCGAACAGCTCGGCGTAGGCGCGCACCGCGGCGAGCGGCGTGCGCAACTCGTGCGATGCGTCCGCGATGAAACGGCGCAGGCGCCGGTCCGAGGCCTCGATCCGGTCGAGCATCGTGTTGAGCGCGCTCCCCACGCGGCCGACCTCGGTCCGCTCGTCGGGGTGCTCGACGCGCCGTGAGAGGTCGCCGGCCGTGATCGCCGCCGCGGTCACCTCGATCTCGCGCAGCGGCCGCAGCCCGAGCCGCACGATCCAGAGCCCGAGCAAGGCAAGCGCGGCGAGAACCGCGATCGTCACGAGCAGCTCGACGAAGAACAGCCGGTGCAGCGTGTTGTCCTCGGTGCGCAGCGGCGCGGCGATGAGCAAGAGCTCGTTCGGATGATCGCCCTCGATCGATGCGCGCAGGCGGTACCGGTCGCCGCCCTGCACCGCGCCGATGGTGAGGAAGCGCACACGATCGTGCTCCGTGGTGTTCGGGCGCGCAGGCAGCGACACGGTGCTCGGGTAGCGCGGCGGGGATTCCGCCGTCTCGCCGGGCGCGTTCTGGCACGGCGACTCGAGCGTCCGGCCGCCGAGTGTCCGCAGCTGCACGCAGTAGCCCGGCGGTGCAAGCTCGTCGCGGCCGGCGTGCTGATCATGGCCCCCGCCGAACATGGTCTGCTCGACGCCGGGGTGCACGGCGTTGAGCGTGTTGTCGACGCGCGAGAGGAGATAGTCGCCGAGCGACTGGTACGTGGCCACGTCCGCCGCTACGAGCCCGAGCGCCGCGAGGAGGACGACGCCGAGCAGCAACCGCGCCCGCAGCGAGAGCCGGGACAACTACTCCTCCGAGTCGAGCATGTAACCCGCCTGCCGGACCGTCCGGATCAGCGGCGGCCCGAGCGCGTCGAGCTTCTTGCGGAGGTAGCTCACGTACGTCTCGACGACGTTGGAGTTGCCGCCGAAGTCGTAGCGCCAGACGTTCTGCAGAATCTGCCCCTTCGACAGCACGCGGCGCGGGTTGAGCAGGAAGTAGCGGAGCAGCGAGAACTCCGTCGCGGTCAGCTCGACGCGCGTCTCTCCGCGGTGCACCTCGTGGCGCGCCTCGTCGAGGGTGAGGTCGGCGAAGCGGATCACGTCTCCCGGCAGATCACCGGCCGTGCGGCGCAGGATCGCCTGCACGCGCGCCACGACCTCGGCGAGGCTGAACGGCTTCGTCACGTAGTCGTCGCCGCCGGCGCGCAGCGCCTCGACCTTGTTCTCGACCGCGTCCTTCGCGGTGAGGAAGAGGATCGCCGTCTTGAACCCGCGCTCACGCAGGCGCCGGCCGACCTCCACCCCTTCGAGGTCCGGCAGCATCCAGTCGAGCACGACGAGGTCGGGCTCGAAGTCCGCGACCGCCGAGATCGCGCCGCGGCCCGTGCCCTCCTCCCGCACGTCGAAGCCCTCGTAGCGGAGCGCCGTCGCGACCGCGTCGACGATCGACGGCTCGTCGTCGACGACAAGGATCCTGCCCCCTCCGCCGCCTCCGTTGGTGTCGTTCACGGCTCCCACCATGCCATTGCTTCCTGTGAGTCTCCTGGGAATGGATCCTCAGCAGCTTCCCAACGACGCCGAACGGGCTTCCAACCCGGCCACTGCATCGTGGCTTCCGAGCCCGGGATCTTCACCCCGGTCGAGCGAAAGGGACACCCTGATCGGCAAGGTTCGGCCGCCGGGGTCGCCCGCCGCCGCCGCCGTCCGGAGCCGCGAACCGACTCGGCCCTACGAGTGCGCCAGGCCTTCGTGCACCTTGTGGACGAGGGCCTGGACGCTCGGCCAGCCTTTCGCCGCGACGTCCTCGAAGTAGAGGATCTGGCCCGAGCCCGACACGAGCTCGAGCCACGGCGAGTCCTGGACGCGATAGCCGTCCGCAACCCTGCCGTCGGCGTCGACGGCGACGGGATAGGCGAGCGGGTGCGGTAGGCCGCGCAGGAACTGCGGCAGCGCCTGCGGCGACGCCTCGACACCGGCTTCGTCGACCGCGACGGGCGGCGGCAGGTGCTGCCGCGCGGCGACGCGCGAGTAGCGGTTCAGCGCCTCGAGCCCGGCGCTCAGATCCGACGTCTCCGTCTCCCAGGTGTCGAAGAAGAGCACGAGGTGCGCGCCCGACCCCGGCCCGAGCCGGACCGTGCCCCCTCCCGACCGCGGCAGCGTCACATGCTTCCGCGGGCCGAGAAGGCCGATCGGGGCCAGCGACTGCGAGCCGTGCAGCTGCGGGTGACCGGGGAGCAGCGCGGAGACGCTCTTCGCCAGCTCGTACCCGAGCTGGTTCACGCTCGAGTAGGCCATCGCGGTCTCGTAGAGCCGGGACTCGCGGCCGCGCCGGTCGATCACGTACGTCGCCGGCGTGTGCTCGATGCTGCCGCCGATGACCGCGGCCTCGATGCCGTACGCGGCCCAGACGCGCTTCAGCTCCGGGAGGGAGCCGGTGAGGAAGCGCCACTTGTGCATCATCCGGTGCGCCCGCGAGTAGGCGCGCACCCACTTCACCTCGGTCGCCTCGGGGTTCGCGCCGATCCCCACCAGCTCGACGTTCGCCGCCGCCGGGCCGAGCAGCTGCTTCGCGTGAAGCAGCGCCGTCGTCGTGAGCGGGCAGATCGTCGTGCACTCCGGGTCGTTGAACGAGAGGACGACGACCTTGCCGCGGAGCGAGCCCAGCGAGACCCGCTTGCCGAACTGGTCGGTGAGCGTGAAGCCCGGCGCGACGCGTTGGAGCGGGACGCCGGGGTCGAGCTGCGGGTTGACGGCGGGTTGCGTCGTGAGCGCCACCGGCGCCGGTGACGCGCCGGACGACTGCACGACGGCGATCGCGGCACCGATGCCGACGCCGACGAGGAGCGCAACTCCGAGGACCAGCCAGTGAACCCTGCGAGACACCCGCGCCCAGTATGGCAGCGGCCTACTACCCGGCAGGCGGTCGAGGCTGGAGGCGACTGGAGTGGAATGGGCCGCATGGGCAATCGAAGGCCAGGCGGGCTGCCCCGGAAGGGTGATTGCTGAGGTTCGCCGGTCGGACTATCGGTCTATGTACGGCCCAGAAGATCTCCCTCTAGGGCTTACAGGCGGGGGCGCAACAAAGCTCCCTCCCTCACTAGCGCCCCCGCTACTCACTCTCCTGAGCAGGATCAAGAACTCGCCGGTCTGAAATGTCTTTCCGCGAGCTCGGCATCCCACACGGGACGCTCTACTCATGGCCGGCATCGTCATGAACTCGGCGAGCTGCGGCGGCCGGGCGGCTGCGGCTCAATACGGATGCCGACTTCCCGGCCACGTACCTAGTCTCGGCCAATGACCAGGTGCTGTCCTACTTGCTCGCTGTCTCAGTACTGCGCCGTCCGTGCTCGACGGGTTTTCTACCGATGTGACTCGCGCGCTCTGGGAGGACTCTGGCTCGCATGTCGAGCTACGGGGTCGTATGGCGGAACGAAGAAGGGGCTCCTCTCGCCGGCAGCCTCGAGCTGACCCCCAAAGGGCTGTGGCTGCACGGGGGCTACTGTGGCAGCGAGGAGCACGTCCACATCCCGTACGGGGAGATTCTGGGCTTCGAGCGAAACCCGCAGACCCACATCGGACGCTGCCGGGCGATCACCATCTTCAGCCGTAACGCCGGAGAACTCCTTGTCGCCAGCGTGGGCGGGATCGGGATCCTGACCGAGATCGTCGGAGCGCTGCAACAGGCGCTCACGGGTTAGCCGGTTGGAGAGGGCTTGGCCCCGGAACGACTCAGGCGAGACCGAGGTCTTGGCTTGTCCAGGCGACGACGATGGAGCTAGCCGGACTCGAACCGGCGACCTCCTGGGTGCGATCCAGGCGCTCTCCCAGCTGAGCTATAGCCCCGCGGCGGCTCAGTGTAGCTAGGCGCCTGCCGGGCCGCCCTCGGCCGCCGGCGCGCCGGCGGCCTTCTCCAGCAGCCGGCCCTCGCGGATCGTCCGCTCCATGTCCTTCGACTCCTCGCGGTACCAGGTGCCGTCCTCGAACTCGATCGCGGGGTACTTCTCCTGGCCGGTTCCCTCGATGAGCGTCGTGCGCTCGCTGCGGGGACGATTCGGCCCTGGGACGCGCTCGTAGTCGATGCCCATGTCCATGAGCGCCTTCTCGACCCGCCAGCAGGGATGCGCCTTGATCTTCACCCACTGGCCGCTGCAGCGGTGGAGCTTCACAGCCATCGCAACCTCCTCTCAGGCGGCGAACAGCGTCAGGTCGGGCTCGCGCTCGCCGCGTAACACCTCCAGGTCGACTGTGACACATCGGATTGCCCGGGACTCCGCGAGGGCGACAGCCTGCGGCTTCAGGCGCTGGGCGGCGAGGATCCCGCGGCAGGCCGACTTCGCCGGATCGCGGCGGATGAAGTCGAGGTAGCGCGTCAGCTGCTCGACCGCCTCGATCGTCCCGACGCGCTTGATCTCGACCGCGACCCAGCCCGCCTCTGCGTCACGGCACATGAGGTCGACCGGCCCGACCTCCGTCTGCCACTCGCGCCGGACGAGCGTGAGCGGCTCGCCGAGGGACTCGGGCGCGGCCGCGAGCGCCTCCTGCAGGTCGCGCTCGACGCCGTCCTTCTGCAGCGCAGCCGACTCGCCCATGTCGTGCTCGACGTCGCTGAGCAGCTCGAGCAGCCGGATCTCGAGCGCGTCCTCGCTCTTCGGCTTGGTCACGACGAGCCGGTCGCCCTCGTCGGTGAGGAAGGTCGGTGCGGTCATCCAGTTGAGCGGCTTGTAGCCGCCGGCGTCGTCGTGGACCAGGACCGAGCCGTCGGCCTTGAGGATCAGGAGCCGGACGGCCTCCGGCAGCACGGCCGAGAGCCGACCGGAGTACCGGACCTCGCAGCGGGCGACGATGAGGCGCACGCCACGAACCTACTGTCCCTTTCGGACAGGTCCTTTCAGCCGCGTTCGACGCGCGAGCCGCCGACCGTCGCCTCGGTCCCGTCGTCGTACCGCACCCAGGCCTTGCCCTTGCCGTCGTAGTCCGGCGACCAGACGACGAGCGTCGCGTCGCGCCCTCCGACGCGAACCTTCTCGGTGCCTTCGTCCTCCGCCCCGCTCCACACCCGCACGAACGGGTTCTCGCGGCGCTCGCGGCCGATCGTCGTCTCCTCGGTGTGGCCCGGCAGGACGCGGGTCTCGTCGGGCAGCGCCATGAGGAGGTCCATCACCGACCGGCGCACGGTCTCGACGTCGCCGCCGCCGACCGCGTCGAGGAACAGCGTGTCCCCCGTCGCCACGAGGTCGTCGCCGATGACGAACGAGAGCCCGTCGTCGGAGTGCCCGGGTGTCGCGAGCCCCCGCACCTTCAGGCCGTCCCACTCCCATTCCCCGGGCTCGGCGATCACCGGGATCGAGTAGCGGGCCGCGAGCTCCTCCTCGTGCACGACGTGGTCGCCGTGCGAGTGCGTGCGGAGGAGCGCAACGGGTTTCGCGCGCCAGCGCTCGGCGGCTTCGATCAGCGGAGCCGGGTCGGCACCGGAGTCGATAAACACCGCCGGGCCGCCGTCGATTGCGACGAGAAAGGCGTTGCTCAGCCACTCGGGGTGCATGCTCTTCTCGACCAGCATGCCGGTAGGCTAGTCGTCTGGCTATTCAAGAGGAGGATCGATGGCGGGGCTCTGGGCGCGCACGAAGCTGATGATCAAGTCGAAGTACTCGGCGCTGCTCAACCGCACCGAGAACCCGACGCAGACGCTCGACTACTCGTACGAGCAGATGCTCGAGCAGCTCCAGAACGTGAAGCGCGGCGTCGCCGACGTCGTCACCTCCAAGAAGCGGATCGAGCTCCAGCAGCAGAAGCTCGAGCAGAACGTCGTCAAGCTCGAGACGCAGGCGCGCCAGGCGGTCGCCGCCAACCGCGAGGACCTCGCGCGGCAGGCGCTGGAGAAGAAGACCGTCGCGCAGCAGCAGCTGCAGAGCATGGACGGGCAGGTCAAGCAGCTCGAGGACCAGCAGGCGCACCTGATCGAGGCCCAGCAGCAGCTCGAGGGCCGCATCGAGTCCTTCCGCTCGCAGAAGGAGATCCTCAAGGCGCAGTACTCCGCGGCCGAGGCGCAGGTCAAGGTCGGGGAGGCGGCGACCGGGATCGGCCGGAACATGGAGGACACCGGCCTGGCCATCCAGCGCGCCAAGGACAAGACCGAGGAGATGCAGGCGCGCGCCTCCGCGATCGACGAGCTCACGTCGACCGGCGCGCTCGAGGACTTCACCGCAGGCGACCAGACGCAGCTCGACCGCGAGCTCGCGCAGATCTCGGCGACCTCGCAGGTCGACGACGAGCTCGCGAAGCTGAAGGCCGAGGTCGGCTCCGGCTCCGGCGGGCCGCAGAAGGAGATCCCGGCCGCCGACGCGCCCGCGCCGGCCGCGAGCGAGGAGACGGCCGCGACCGAGAAGCCGGCCGCGACCGAGGAGCCGGCGGCGCAGCCGGCCGAGGAAGCAACCGAGTCCTGACCCGGCTCGGCGACATCCTCCTCGGCCGCAAGAAGCTGCAGGAGCCCAAGGCCGAGCGCCTCTTCGCGCTCACGACCGCGGCCGTCACGCTCGAGACGGAGTGCTCGCTGAAGACGGCGGGCGTCGGCGCGACGATCTTCAAACCGCTCTCGGCCGGCGGGTTCGAGCAGGCGGAGAAGGACATCCAGGAGCTGCTCCAGGGAGTCGCGAAAGACGGAGGCTCGACGCTGGAGCGCAAGGCCGACAGCTTCGGCTTCCAGTGGGCCATCGTCCGCGACGCCGACCTCGAAGACCAGGTCGCGGCCGTCCACGCCCTCGCCTCCGAGCTCGAGGCGCGCGGCTTCGGCGGCCAGCTGCTCGCGGCCGCGTTCCGCTTCGACGGCGGCGAGCATCCGGTCTACTGGATCTACGGGTTCAAGACGGGAACGTGGTGGCCGTTCGTCCCCACGGGCGCGAAGCAGGAGCGCGACAACGCGGAAGAGCTGGAGCTGAAGGCAAAGCTGGAACCCGAGCTCCCGGTGGAGCCCGACCTCAGCAAGTGGCTCGCCTTGTTCGACGCCCCTATCTAGGCGGTCAAGCGTTCGAACCCGCCGCCGCCCAGGCGGCGTTGGCGAAGTTCCGTTCGATCCGCCTGGAGAGCGCAGCTCTTCAGGCGACGGGCCGTCCCATCTCGCGGGCGATCTCGGCGAGGGCGGCGAGGCGCTTCTCCATCGGCGGGTGGTCCATCATCCACTCGCTCATCTGGCTCTTCCAGTTGGTCGGGACGATGAAGAAGGCGTTCATGCCCTGCACCTCGCGCAGGTCGCGCTGGGGGATCTGCGCGATGTTGCCCGCGATCTTCTGGAGCGCGCTCATCAGGTTCTCGGGCGTGCCCGTGATGAGCGCCGAGCCGCGGTCGGCCGCGTACTCGCGGTAGCGCGAGATCGTCCGGATCAGGATGAAGCTGATCGCGTACGTAACCATCGCGACGAGCGTGACTATCAGCCACACGGGCACCTGGTTGTTGTTGTTGTTGCTCCGGCCGCCGCCGAAGCCGCCGAACATCCCGGCGTAGAGGCCGAAGCGCGTCAGGAGCGCGGCGAGCATCGCGAAGAAGCTCGCGACCGTCATCACGAGGACGTCCCGGTTCGCGATGTGGGAGAGCTCGTGCGCGAGGACCGCCTCGATCTCCTTCGGGTCGAGCCGCCGCCACAGGCCCGTCGTCACCGCGACGGCCGCGTGCTTCGGGTTCCGCCCGGTCGCGAAAGCGTTCGGGACGTCGGAGTCGACCACCGCGATCCGGGGCTTCGGCAGGCCGGCCATCGCGCAGAGCCGCTCGACCGTGGCGTGCAGCTCCGGCGCCTCCTCCTGCGAGACGACCTTGGCGCCCGAAGCGGCGAGGGCGATCTTGTCGGAGGTGTAGTACTGGAAGAACGCGAGTCCGACCACGATCACGAGCATCGGCACAAGGCCCACGTTGAGGAAGCTGAAGAGGATGACTGCAAAGGCGATGTAGAGCAGGCCAAGCAGCCCACCTGTCAGGAGCATCCTCAGGGAGAGGCCGCGGTCGCGCCCGAAATTTCTGCGCTTCATGGCCCGAATGGTACTCGGCGGGGCCAGACCCACCGGTTCCGGCGCGGCTGGACTTAGTGGTTCATTAGAGTCTCGCGCGGTGCCCCGCCTCGCACTCATCGCCGCCGCAGCGCTGGGCGCCCTGGTGCTCGCGGGCTGCAACTCGGAGGGTGTCGCCACCCCCACGCCGGACACGGTGGTCGGCACGGTCACGACTCCGACGACGACGTTCCCGGTCGTCCCCGCCTTCCACGCCAAGGGCGACGCGACGAAGGGGAAGGCCATCTTCCTCTCGAACTGCGGCAGCTGCCACGT